>NZ_CP018335.1:3181680-3499848 GCF_001902295.1 Clostridium kluyveri
AAAAAAATAACTGCATATCATGAGGTGGGCCATGCTTTAGTATCTTTAAAGGTGCTTCCAAATGAAAAAATATCTAAAGTAACAATTATTCCAAGTACTAACGGAGTTGGAGGTTATACTTTAAGCATACCAGAGGACAAGCTTTATGAAAATAAAGATTATTTAAAAAAGAGAATAATGATACTTTTAGGAGGAAGGGCTGCAGAAGAAGTTATATTTGGTTCCAATTATATAACCACCGGTGCTCATAATGACCTGCAGCGAAGTACACATATAGCTTTTAATATGATAACCCAATATGGTATGGGAGAAACTCTAGGGCTTTTAAATATGCAAGAATTAATGAAACTAAATATAAACCAGGATAAAATTATTGAAGAATGCAAAAAATTAATCGACTCTATGTATTATCATACAAAAAACATAATAATTGAAAACAGACCCTATCTTAAAAAAATAACTGAATTACTTATAGAAAAAGAAACATTATATGCAAAAGACTTAGATGACTTAAAATTAATATCCAAATAGATTTAAAATACATGCTCTATATTTCAGCTTTATATGCTGAAATAAAGTGATTCAGAGGTTCAGGTGGAGTTTTACTCATAAAAAACAGAAATACCTTTCTCCATCTGAACCTCTGAAGAACTTATTCAGGCGCATAACAGTGCCTATCTCTCACTTTGAAGAAGATGAAAGTATTAGCTAATTGCCTCATTCGGATAAAAATTAAACTTTTTTAAAAGACATATTACTTAGTACATAAGTAATAATTATGCCTCCTATAAGTCCTCCTATATGTCCAAAGTTATCCACATTGGCTACGGAAAACCCTATTATAAGGTTCATTACAATTATAACCATTATATTCATGATAAATTCCCTAGCTACAGAATGTTTCATTTTAAGGGCAAATACCAAAGATGCACCTAAAAGTCCAAATATTGCTCCTGAAGCTCCTACAGATATGGAAGATGAGAACATATAACTAAATATAGAAGAAAACAACCCTGAAATAATATATATAATTATATATTTAAACTTTCCGTATACTTTTTCAATAAAAGTACCCATCATATAAAGTGAGTACATATTTACTCCCAAATGTACTATACCTGCATGTAAAAACATACAGGTAAATAACCTATAGTATTGTCCTTTAGCTATAAGAAAATTTACCTTGGCTCCCATAAACACCAGAACATTTAAATTACTATCCATTATGCTGCCAGACAAATATGAAGTTACTATATATACCAATACATTTAGTGCTATAATCACATAGGTGACAACTACCTCTTTTATTCTTTTTTCACTGGAGATATTTCCAGAATTCCTTACATGAATTATCCCTTGTAACATTTGATTGGCCAGCTCTTTTGATCCTTCTGTATAATATACTAATTGATTTAAATCAGGATTTATTAAAATCAATTCAAACTGTCTATGTATTTCATAATCTAATTGATAATTATTTATGTATTCTGCAGATAAACTAGCTTCTTTATCCATAATTACTTGTGTAAACTTTAACCTTTTATTTTGAAATAACTTTTTCAAATCTGAAATAATAAATTCTACATTTATATTTTCAACCCGAGGAAAAAATACAACTCTTATAATATCATTTTCTTCCCTCCATAATACCCATTTACTGTATAAACCCTGGCTCTTTTTTATTTCTATAATTTTAAAATTGTAAACCTTATACAATATTTCTATTAAATTATCAATATACGAATTCATTTTTTTCTCCCTGAAAGCATAAAATAATATATATCTAATTTATACTATATAAAAATTTTTATTCGCCTTTTATCAAATCAATCCAGTTATAACCACATTGGGCATCCGCAATAAGTCCAATTCGTAAGCTGGTATAAGTTTTCCTGTATCCTCATCACAAAGCACTCTTATTATTGGTCTATCTGGAAATCCTTTATTTTGTCTTACAACATAGCCTTCAATTTTATTTGATAATTTAACTCCACATCCCAGAGGATATATGGCAAAAGTATTTTTAAAATTGCACACTAAATCCTGATCAAAATTACTGCCACTCCCTGAAAGTATGAGTTCATAAGCATCATTTGGACTAAATTTTTTCCTGTAGCATCTATCGTTGCTTACTGCATCATATACATCACATATACAAACTAGTTTTGCATAATTCGTTATTTGCTTACTTTCAAGCCCATAAGGATATCCCCTGCCATCTATTCTCTCATGGTGTTGTTCGACTATTTTTATTACAGCATCTGAAATTATAACATTTTTTTTAAGAATTTTAGACCCATACAAAGGATGATTTTTTATCTCGTTAAATTCTTCATCTGTAAGCTTAGTTTGTTTATTCAATATTTCTAAAGGAATCTTTGTTTTTCCTATATCATGCAAAGAAGCACCTATGCCGATTTCTCTCAATTGCCATTTATCATATCCTGTTGAAGCACCCAGAAAAGAGGCCATAATACAAGTATCTATTGAGTGAATAAAGGTATAGTTATCGTAGGTCTGTATATCATAAAGGCTCTTATTTACATCACCAAGTTCAATTATATAGTTTACCATATCTTCTATACCTACAAGGGATTTTCTCAGCTCTTTTTCATTACAATTATACAAATTACTCATTATATTTGACATACTTTTCATTGATTCTTGCTTTAATTCCAGTAACTTTTCATCTTCTATATTCACATCTTCCAATCTCTCATCTTCTACATACAAATAGAATACACCTAATTCTTTTAATTTATTTATATAATTATTGGTCAATTTTACTCCTGTCTTTAATAAAACTTGTCCATCACATGTCAATATGCTTTTTCCAAGCACATCTTTTTCTTTAACTCTATTTATGAACTCTAGTCTCATTGCTTCACCTCAACAAAATTTGATATATTCAATTTCTTTTCTAAGCATATCATATTTAAGATATAAATTAAAACATTTTAGTTAACTTACTACAAATTAATTCCGCATGATTAATTCATGATTTAAAACTAAAAATGTTAAAATTTCTATTTACTTACAAATAGAAATTGGTTATTATAATTATAAAGAACATTTTTTATATTATTATGGAGGAACCTCATGAAAAAATTTGTATTTTCCATAGTAGTTATTCTGTTAACTATTGTAATAATAAAAAATATATATGTATCAAAAAAATGTACGGATATCAACTATGCAGTTGAAAACTATTTTACTACAGGAATTTTTAACAAATATAAAATATACAACATGGAAGATGTAACTCTGTCCTTTTCAGATGGTAAAGATGCTTTTATGACAGTTAAAGGCATATCAAATAAAACACCTCACCATAAAGTAGAATATACCGTATTTTTGGAAAAAGACAATAATGGCAGCTGGAAAGTAAAAAAGGTATATTCAAGTGAAGTGACTTTACAATAATCTTTCTGTATTATGGTTTTAGTTGCTTGTTTCTGCAATCTTTACATATGCCACTTATTTTAAAATCCAGTTCCTCATCTACAAGTACAAAATCTGTTTTACTTTTTATTATTTCTTCTATTTGCTGCATGGGACAATCTATCTCTACCTGTTTTTCACATACCTTACATTGTAATATGTGCTTGTGGTTTTTTCTTATTACAGCATAGCTGTATCTTCCCTTATCTAAATCAAACTTTCTTATAATTTTTTTATTTTCAAATAACTCTAAAGTTCTATAAATTGTAGATAAATCTACATTTATATTTTTCTTTTTATACTCTTGAAATAAATCTTCTACATTTATTGCACTTTCACTCTTATATAATATATCTAAAATATTTAATCTAGCTTGTGTAACTTTTATTCCATATTTTCTCAAGTATTTCTCTATATCCATAAAACCACCCCAAATTTCACTTAAAAAAGCATCATTTTGATACCAAATATAATAAGTATTATACCTCCTATATAATCTGCATACTTACTTACAGCGTGTATTTTTCTAAGATACCTTGAGATAATAAAAGCACAAGAAGTCAATATAAGAGTTACCATACCTATAAATAAAGTATGATATAGCATATCTAAAGTATTTCTCATATTGTTTAAAGTAGTAAATCCAATTACTAAAGCATCAATACTTACAGAAACCCCAAGTATAATAACCATTCCAGGTTTTACAAGCGTGTGCTGTTTTTTACTTTCAAAGCCCTCCTTAAGCATAAGTATGCCTACAATTGATACTACTGCTCCTCCAACTATCTCAGGAATAGAGGCAACATACTTATTGAATAAAAAGCCTCCATAAGAACCCAGCATAGCAAAGAAAAACTGAAAAAATGCAAAAGATATTACAAATTGAATTTTTTTATTTCTTTTTATCGCATTGTTCAAGCCTACAGATATGGCAACACTAAAAGCATCCAAAGAAAGTGCCAGAGCAATTAAAAATAAGGATCGAAATGTCATATTACCTTTCCTCTCACATTCGAATTATCAAGTGATTCAGAGGTTCAGATGAAGTTTACCTATGAGAACTTCTTTTCTCCATGAACCTAAGAAGAACTTATCCAGACGCATAGATCTGCTTATCTCCTACTTTGAAAAAGATGAAAACATCAGCTAATTACCGCATTTGGACAAATAATACTATCTTACTATATGTATATATATGGATTATTTATATATATATTCCTCCTTTAAATCTCATAGGAAAAACAAGCATATATCCATTATTTTTAAGCCATTCTCTTCGATTTACATAATCAGGTATTTCACATTCCACCAGCTTCCAATAATCTTTAGAATGATTCATGTACACTAAATGACATAATTCATGTACAATTATGTACTCTATTATCTCAATAGGTGCCATTAAAAGCCTGCAGTTAAGATTTATATTTCCATTTGAATAGCAGCTTCCCCATAGGGTTTTCTGACATCTAACAGTTATATTTCTGGGACATACATTCAGTTTCTTGCTATATACATCTACTTTATGCTTAAAGATCAATTTAGCTTTTTCCCTATAAAATTTATATATAATATCTCTAATACTTTCTTCATCCTCTAACAAAGTTTTGCTCCCATAAATTACGAAATTATTTTTAAAAATTCTAATATACCATTTTCGTGTATCCACTATATATCTTTCAAGATTTAGATATTTACCAAGCCACAGGATCTTTTTTCCCTGTTTTATATCCCTGAATTTTACGCATTCCATCCTTTCTTTTACTATGTTAACATTTTTTAATATCCATGGCATCTTATTTTTCACAACTTCCTCTATGGATTCATAACTTATGTGGTAGGGAGCATTTATAATTACTTTTCCCTTTTCATCGATTTTGATACTTATATTTTTTTTATTTTTTCTAACTACTGTATAGCTTAACGAAAGAACCTGATGAGTAGTTTCCATATTTTTACCTCTCTATTTTTTTACAACAACAGGCTTTATGACATTTTTAATTTTTATATAATAAGTTTGTCCTTTATCCAATTTTTCTTTAGGGGTAAGAACAGCCTTATTGCCTTTTAAAATGTTTATATCAAAATCTATTCTCTTACCTGTGTTACTGTTTATAATCTCCATGGTTATATTATTACTTAAATCAAAATTTATTTCTTTGTTAAAAGTCACGGTAAATGACTTATCTTCTGGTACCTTATTTAAAGTATCCAATAACTTATAATTAGAATAGAAAAATTTATATATATTATTAAAGTAATCATTTGGAACATTTGTCCAACCATTTTTAGTTCCTATATAAACTTTAGATTTCGATACATGTTCTATTATATATTTAAAAGTTGTCCAATATTCTTCACTTTTAGCCATATTTAAATCTATATTAAATTCTCTTTCATTTAATGTAATCTTTAAAAATCCAGTCTTGTCTGTATTATTTCTACATTTTCCTGATAATAACTGAGCTACTTTTAAAGCATCTAAATCACCTGTATCCAAGTCAGGTTTTATTCCTACTTTTTGTATTACATTGCCGAGAGGGGAATAAAATTCTTCTGTAGTCAATTTTAACGCACTTCCATTGGACAGTTCAAATATTTGTTGTGCTACTCCTTTTCCATAGGTAACATTACCTATAAAAAATGCTTTTTTATAATCCTTAACTGCAGCAGCTAATATCTCAGAAGCGCTAGCTGTATTTCCATTAGTCAAAAATATAACTGGTTTATCTATTACAATTTTATGTCCCCCTGTTAAATATCCCATTTTATTCTTATACTTGTCCTCAACTATTAGCGCCAAATTATTTCCTATAAAATTTCCTGCTATATCTACCGCAGAATACATATATCCTCCTCCATTATTTCTTAGATCTATTATATAGCTTTCTGGATTTTTCACACTAAGTTCTTCTAATATCTCATCTAATTTTTGAGAGGTATTTTCTCCAAAAGATGATATGTAAATGTATGCTGTACTATTATCCAACATAATACCCTCTACTGTCGATAACTGCAATTCTGCCCTTTGTACATTAAAATTTAATATTTCATTTTCTCTCTGCACTACAAGATTTACTTTAGTACCTTCTTCACCACGTATGCATTTTCCTATTTCATCTATACTCAAATCACTAATTGAATTTGAATCCACAGAAGTTATAATGTCCCCTTCTTTTAATCCTGCAGCTTCTGCAGGAGAGTCCTTAATCACAGAAACTACTTGAGCCCCTGTAGAAACTTTATTCATTTCTATGCCTATTCCACACACTTTGTTATCTATCTCATTTAAAAAATCTTCTTCTTCCTCCGCCGAAAAGTATTGACTATAAGGATCATCCAATCCCGTTAATATTTCATCTATGGTAGATTTGTTTAATACACTGTCAGATACATCTTTAATATAATTATTTTTAATTATATTTCTAATTTCGTTTAAAGTCTGGGAATCTTCAGCATGTACTCTAGCCGTAAAACCAAATATAAAAAATATTAATGAAAATATTATAAAAATATTTCTAACATTAAAATTTAGTTTTAATTTCTCAGCTGAACTTACGGCCCCAAATTTAGATTTGATTTTCATATATATTCCTCCTAATTTTAAATTAAATTATACACTTCTTTAAAAAAGATATATATCATTTTTCAAAAATATTATATAAAAAAGGATATACATTCAATATAAAGTTTATAATATTGAGCTGCACATCCTTTCCCTTAGGCATTTCCAAATGAAGTGATTCCCAAATCCGATGGAAACTATTAACTATTTCTTTTTATTATTGTTGATCTTTACAATTTCATTATAATCTATAGAATTGGTTTCGGTAACTTCCGGCAAATTTATTTCCACACTTTTGTTTCTATTATAACTTTCCACACTAAAGTTAAATCCTAAATCCAAAGCACTTTTTATATTATCTGCTGTTATTTTTTCTCCCTTTTCACTTGCGCTATTTATAATTGATATAAGTTTACCAATGCTCGTATTTAAATCTACAGTGCCATTTTCCCCCACAATATATCCATCACATATATTATAAGTTATATCCACCCCATTATCTCCAATTATATTTACATCTTTTACAGCATCCATAAAATTTTTCATGTTGCTTAGAGCTGTTTCTGGGTGTGAGTACATAAGAGCAAAGGTATTCTCCAACTGTTTTTTTTG
The DNA here is from genome assembly GCF_001902295.1 of Clostridium kluyveri. Taxonomy (NCBI): domain Bacteria; kingdom Bacillati; phylum Bacillota; class Clostridia; order Eubacteriales; family Clostridiaceae; genus Clostridium; species Clostridium kluyveri. The sequence goes on from NZ_CP018335.1 coordinate 3,189,296, forward strand.
TATATCTTTATTTCCATCCTTAGAAAGGTCTATACATGTAATTAATAATTGTTTTACAAAACTTATGAAATCTTTATCCTGCATAAAATTTTTTTGAGTATAGTCCAATATTGATTTAAAAGTAACATCTGTAAGTTTTAAATTATAAGTTTTAGCATACTTTGGTCCTTCTTCAGTATCCATTCTCATTAACCCCTTATAGGTTATAAAATCAAATCCTGAATTCCACCCTTCTGAATACTTTTTTAAAAAGCTTTCAAATTGAGGCTGGAAATTGTTTTCAAAATTGGCCATATCTCTAAAATCCGAACTACTATTGTCGCCATTACTTATTATAGCTAAAGGATCCATAATTATATATTGTTTTTCCTGAACTTCTTTTGGAAGGTAAGGTCTTAATATATCCGGTATCTTAACAACTTCCCTAATCCCTGTATTATCTATAACCAGCCAACCCGTGGTCTGTATATTCATACCTGCAACTTGTATTGTAACATCTTTTTGCATATTTCCTAAAGCTTTTTCCTCCTGGCTGCTAACCTTAGCGCTTAAGTCTATTTTAGAATTATTTATAAGTGAAATTATATATTTACTTTCTTCCTGAATTGTTTTAGTTGGTTCATCTAGCTGGTTATAAGCTGAATGTTCAATACCCTTTCCTATAGAATTTACTTCTCCTTCATTCATAGAAGTATTTACTATATTATCATTTATAATTTCATTTTTAGATATGAGCAATATACTTTCCAGAGTAGAGTCACTTATAACCCCTTGTCCACCTAAGACATTTATTTTTCTTATTAAATTCAGTTTATTTCTCAGGTAATCTTGAATTCTGCTATCATACTTATCTTTTATCAATATGATAGGAGATGAAGTCAAAGCTGCCACAGCAGAACCTAATAATCCGTCTGATAAATCATCTTCATTTGCCAGATAAACTGTATCATAATTTACATCATTTTGAAACTTTTCAAGTGCATTTACACTTATCTCATACTCGTCTTTTCCTAGAATTCTATCTGCATTATTAAATCTACTGATAATATCATCACTTATTAAATTACTGTCTCCAACCACATAGACCTTGGGTACATATTTACTAATATCTTCAATACTTTTTTGAAAAGTGCTGTCAACAGTCTTAGGTACTAATATTAAAGGCATTCCCTTAGAGGCCGCAATAGAGGACATTGTAATAGAATCCGAATAATTTTTTTCATTTACCATTACTATTCCATTTTCCACGCCCACTATTTCAGCTATTTTAAAGGAAGTATCATATTTATCTTTTCCATCTATTCTTGTAATTTCAATTCCCCTATCTATAAATTCATGTTCTATATCAGGGGATATAGAACTTTCTCCTCCTATTAAGAATATCTTTTTTACCTTCAATCTATAAAGTTCTTTATTTAAATTAATCCATTGCACAGGATTATCCAATTTATCTTTTGGAGTTAATAAAATAGGTGCATTATATTTTTTAGCAAGAGGTACCGCACACAATGTATCCTGGAAATCTTGTCCACTAACTATCACTGCATAATCTGAACTTTCCTGCCACCCATTTTTGCAGATTAAAACAGAAGTGTCATATCTGGTAAAACCACCTATACGTTCTGGTGTAATTGCAGCTTCAGCCTGATTTAAAATCCCGAAGTTTAAACATAAAATAGCTAAAAGCAAACACCCAATCTTTCTTATATTCACTGAGTATCCCCCTTTATTGTTTTAATAGAGCTCACCGTATCTCTAAACAATATCTTTTTCCATTATTTCTCTTAAAATCCTCAACCCTCTTGAAATTATGTCTATTTCCTCATCACTGGCAGATTTCAATATCTGTATACAATAGGATAATCCCTTATTGTTTAAATCATCCAGTAATCTATGTCCTTCTTCTGTTAAATATATTAATATTTTTCTTCTATCATTTATATCTCTCTTTCTATGTACAAAGCCCTTTTGGGATAGCTTATCTATAATTACAGAAGCTGTACTATTAGGTAATCCTGACTTTTCAGTTATTTCCTTTAAAGTCTTAGGTACATCCTTTTCAACCTCATTTAATATAATGAAAGATGATATTCCTAAATTTGAAATATTTTCTCTGTTCATACAAAATAACTTCTTTTTCATAAGTTTTACTATCACTGTAAAATCCGTTATAATTTTATACTCTTTTTCTCTATCCATAAGCAGTTCCTTTCAAAGCAAAATTATATGATTAAATATTAGAACTTTATTAATTAAAATTCAATAATTAGTAATTAAGTTCTTTCTACAGTATAATAATTATACCATTATTGGCTATCTTCTTCCACATATTTAACAATAAAATTTAAAATTTTGTTTACAATTATTCACTTATAATAAACAATAAGTCAGGTGAAAGGCCACTAGGCTTGTTGTTTATTTAAATTAAATTTATTAAATAATTATGCTGTCTACTATTTCCATACCATTCATCTGCATATTGTATAGGGATATACTCTTCATTAAATCTCCGTCATGATTCTCTAAATCATAGGTCTCCACAGAATTGGCAGGAACTATTATTCTCCTATCCATATTTTTCTGATTAAAATAAGTTTTTAATGTAATTACAAAATTTATCACACAAATATCTGACTCACAGCCCACTACTATATAATTTTCAATGGTACTTTCATTTTCATTTAACCAATTTTTAAATAGAGGCGCATGAAAACCATTAGTACTATTTTTGGGTATCACAGCTGTATTTTTATAATCTTTTAAACTCTCCTTTAATTCTGGTATGAGTTCGCATTCTGTTGTTCCCTTTCTGCAGTGAATTCCGTGAGTTTTATATTCTACCGAATCCTCTTCATGTTCATCTAAGAAAAATACTTTTTTATACCCTAAAGTATTATTATTTAAATCAACTATATTTTTTATTATGTTTTTAATTCTAGGTGAAGCTAAAAGTCCTTCATGCACAAAACCATTAACCATATCTACTACCACTAATGCAGTATTTCCCTTTTTAAGATCTTTTAAATCTAAATTTTTCCCTTTAACTTCTTTTTCCATTTCCAATATTTTTTTAACATCTAACATATTTCTATTCCCTCCATTTATTTTTCCTGAAAAACCTCTTTTACTATTGGAACTACATAATGACTTCCGCCTTTATCCTTGGCATTTTCCACCATGGCCACCACAAGAAGATCTGGATTGTCTACATTTACTGCAGCGAACCATCCTATTTCTGTACCCGTGTTATCTTGCTGGGAATTTTTTATTTCCGCAGTACCTGTCTTGCCCGCTAAAGTTACTCCAGATATATATGCTTCATGTCCAGTTCCAGCGGGATTTGAAACTACCTGTATCAAATCCTTTAAAATAATATCTGCCACTTCTTTTGAATATACACTTTTCTTCCATATATCTACTTTCTTATCATTTCTATATAAAAGATATGGCTTTACAATGCTTCCTTCATTTACAAAAGAATCATAAATAGCCATGAGATGTACAGGATTCAGCAATATTTCCCCTTGACCATATCCGCTATCTGCCAATTGTATGTCATTCTGTATATTTCCATCCGATGATAACTGTGATTTTGACAGGCCATATTCAAAAATCATCTTTTCTCCAAGCCCAAAATTTTTAAGTTCAGTTTCCATAATATCCTTTCCAATGTCAAGTGCAGTTTGTGCAAAATATATGTTATCAGAATAGATAAGAGCATTTAAAAGATTACTTGGCTGGCCGTAATCCTTAACCCTGGTAACATAATATGATCCCCAGCTGCTGTCTTTTTGCCATTTAAGCCCTGTAATATTTTTGGATACTTCAGGATCTAATTTTTTACCTTTTAAAGCTATAGCTGCAGTTACAGGTTTAAAAACAGAGCCTGGCACCACATTGCTTTGAAAGCGATTATAAAAAGGCCGCCTGCTGTCCTCATTCAAACTATTCCACATATCTTCAGACATTCCCATTACAAAATCATTAGGATCAAAAGAAGGAGTGCTTACAAGAGACAGAACTTCACCAGTCTTAGGATTCATGCTCACTGCCATGGCTGCATCATTTTTTAATTTATCATAAAGTAAACTCTGAACCTTAGAATCTATGGTAAGTTTAATATCTTTCCCATTATGTACCTCACGTTTAATGAGTATCTTTTTCTTATTATCGTTTTTGTCTACAATATAAATTTCATAGCCATTTTGTGCCCTTAAAGTACTTTCATATATCTTTTCCAGGCCAGTTTTCCCTATTACATCTCCTAAATTATAATTTTTATTTGCTTTTATATCCTCTTCAGTTACAGTCTGTACGTATCCTGATAAATGAGCTGCAGCATCTTTTAATGGATATATTCTTGCCTTTTTATCAGTTATGGATACCCCTTTAATTTCTTTAAGTATATTTAACCTTTCATCATCTGCTGGTATAATTTTTATAGGTACAAACATATAAGGCTTTACATAAGAAGCTGATAACTTCTTATTTATATCCTCCTCTGAAATTCCTAAAATACCTGCTATATTTTTTTTAGAAGTTTCTCCGTTTTCTCCAAGATCTCCTGGAACAATACCAACTTGTGATACATATCCATCCTCTGCTATGATATTGTCATTTCTGTCTTTAATACTACCTCTTTTCCCTTCCACAGTATCTATTCTAACCTTATCCCCCTGACTTAAATCTGGAAATATGGCTTTGGGACTCCATACTACTTTCCAATCAGTTTTTCCACTGCTATTTTCTTTCTTTAAAGTTATAGTATTTGTAAAATTTAATTTTCCTGCAATTGTCTCCATATTCACCTTAATCGGAACCAGAGCATTTCCATCTTCATACTTTATATTCTTATTTGTATCAATACTTACATCTATATTCTTTACTCCTATTCCATTATAAATATTACCATATCGATTTATAAAATCCTCATCTTTAATATCATCTTTACTTTCCTCATCTATTTTACTATACATCAGTTTATAATCACTTTTTTCCCAGGCTTTTATATATGCATTTATACCCTTCGTTACCATTTTCTCTTTACTATATAATGAAATATTAAATATAACTAATATTATAACTATTATAAGTGTTATCCATAAAAATTTACCTTTCATAAAACAATACCTCGCATCAATATTTAAGTCTCATTTCTTCTTTTTCTAACTTTTTGATAAAATATTCGGATAAAATAAATTATTTAAATATAATAATACACCATAAACCATCATATTATAAATTTTCCGTTGATATATTACTAGTTTAGGTTAAAATTATACAAAAATTACTGGATAAATAGTTTGTTAAAAAATTATGGATAAAATAAAAAGGCAGCCCACCGTCGTAATTGGTAGAGCCACTTTTTACAAGTTCAACTTTATCAGATGCCTAAACAACTAATACAAACTTCTACTTAAATATGAAAATTTCCTTAGTTATATTTTCCCTTAATTCACTATAAACCTATCAATATCATTTTTGAATTTTAAGGATAATTCATTAAGATTATTTGCATAGCCAGTAAATTCGCCCATTACTGCAGTTATTTCTTCAGTAGAAGCCGAAACCTGTTCTGTACTTGAAGCTGATTCTTCTGAAACTGTAGATATACTTTGCATTGTTCCAATTATTTTATCTTTACTTTTATTGGTTTTATTTATCAAACTGTCTATAACGTCTATTCTATCCGTTAGTTCCTGTATAGTAGTTATTATGTTATTAAAAATGTTTTTAGTATCTTCAGCTGCTTTATTTTGTTCATTAACTATACCAGCTGCACCTTGCATTGATTCCACAGCAGTCTTTGTTATTAAACTTATATTTTCTATCAAAGCTTTAATTTCTTCAGTAGACTTTGAGGATTGTTCAGCAAGCTTTCTAACCTCATCTGCTACAACTGCAAAACCTCTACCAGATTCCCCAGCCCTAGCTGCCTCAATAGCCGCATTAAGTGCCAGTAGATTTGTCTGCTCTGCAATACCATTAATTGTTTTAGTTATTATCTCTATTTTTGATATATAACTACTCATATCAGTTACTATATCTGATACCTGAAGGGTCGTTTTTCTAACATTATTTGATTTATCCATCAATACTTCTAAAGTGTTGAGACCTTCGCTGCTGATATCCTTTGTGTTTTTTGAATCTTTTTCTATATTCTGCATCACTTCAACTACATTATATATTTCCGCACCTAAGCTTTCAATTTCACATACTGCATTTTCAATGTCCTTACTTTGTGTCACTGCTCCTACAGCTACTCCATCTATTGCCGTTGCAACTTCATTAACAGCTTGACTTGTCTGGCCACTGCTTGTTATGATTGACTTTGAAGACCTTTCAATGACAGATGAAGATTCTTTTAATTTATTAATAAGCATGGAAATTTCATCAATCATACTGTTAAATCCATTTGCAAGTTGCCCGAATTCATCTTTAGATTTATTACTTATTTTTGATGTTAAATCTCCAGATGCAGCCTTTTTAAAGGCATTTCTCAAAACAATTATATTATTGCTTATCCATTTACTTAATAAGAGTGCGATAATAATGGAAACCATGCCTGCTATAACTCCAAAAATGATTATTGCATTTCTAATTATATCTATATCATTTTTAAGCTCATCCTGCTGTATTGCCCCAAGTATTTTCCATCCACTTGCTTTGTTCGTTACAAAAACATTATATTTTTTTTGTCCATTATAAATATAATCATTAAATCCTTTATCGTTAGCACTTACATTTTTCCAATAACTCATTTTTCTGGCATCATCTTTATTGATTTTGGTTTTATCTGGATGAGTAAGAATAATTCCTTCTTTATCTACAATAAATACATAGCCTTCTTTACCAAGTTTTATATTAGAAAGCTGTTCAGCTAATTTATCCATATCCATATCTATATCCATTGCAATAACTCCAACTATTTCTCCATTGTATTCGACAGTTTTTGCAATAGTTACAATAGACATATTAGTTTCAGCATCCTTATAAAAGTTAGTTACCACAATATTACCTTTATTTTTCACAGCTTCTTTATACCAAGGTCTTACTGTGGGATCATATTCTTTTCCTAATTCCTGATAGGGCCATTCATACATACGTTTAGTACTGGTACCATAATAAACAAATCTATTATCGTTATTATTTTCTTCGAAATCCTTAAGTAAACTATTTAGGAAAGGTTCATTTCCTGGATTTATATGCAGTTCTGTAAGATCCACATTGACAGATAGTATATCTAATTCTTCTTTAAATTTATCAAAGTATTTATCCATACCTCTATTTACCTCTGAAATAGTTTGTTCTGTAGTTACTTGAAATCTCTTTTCCATTATATTTTGGGCCTTTTGATATGAGATTAAGCCAAGAAGTGTAATTGGTATTACAGTTAAAGCTATAAGTATAAGAGTAAGCTTCATACCTATGGCGGATTTTAAGATACTCCCTTTATTATCCATATTTTCCCTCCTCAAAGTAAATTAGATATTGTCAAAAATTTTAATATAATTTGTGACGTAATCAGTTCTGTAGGTAGTTTTACATAAGGTTTTAAATTTAAGATCATCATATCAAAAAAAGATATTTATCAAAGACGAATTTTCGTTAACTTTCAGTTAAAAGTTCAGCTTAAAAAATTAAATTTAAACTAACTTTCATAAAAATATTAAAAGGCCGTAAAAATTTACAGCCTTTTATATCATAAAATTATTTCTTTTAAGGTCTTTACCACATAGGGTATATCTTCTTTACTTACCCAGTAATTGGTTACAAATCTCATTTTCCCATTTTCTTCAGGATTTATTTTAATTCCTTTTTTATAGAATTCCTCCACCAACTTATTACTATCATATCCTGTTTCAGACATATCAAAAAAAACCATATTTATATGTATATCTTCTAAATTAACCTTAATACCTGGTATCTTTGAGAGTTCTTTTCCTAAGAATAATGCATTTTCATAATCTTCCCTTAATCTCCCAGACATATGCTTTAATGCTACAATACCAGCTGCAGCTAAAAATCCTGCTTGTCTCATTCCTCCACCCATAAGCTTTCTTCCTTTTCTAGCTCTTTGAATAAAATATTTGGAGCCTGCTAGTATAGAGCCCACTGGAGCACATAATCCTTTAGATAGACAGAACATAACTGAATCACAATATTTAGTTATATCCTTTACATCTACTTCTAAATATGCTGCTGCATTAAATATTCTGGCACCGTCAAGATGTACTGGTAAATTATATTTTTTTGCTTCATTAAAAACTTCATTCATATTTTTTAGTGAAAGTACTCTTCCATCAGAATAGGCATTTTCCATACATATAAGGCTTGTCTCAGGATAATGTATATCTTCTTTACATCGTATTGCGTCTCTTACTTCATAAATATCCATTTCACCGCCTTTAGTCTTCAACGTTCTAAGCTGCACTCCTGCTATAACAGCTGGAGCACCCACTTCATGAACCACAATATGACTATCCTCTCCAAGTATTACTTCTGTTCCTCTCCTGCAATGAGTAAACAACGCCAGTTGATTTCCAAAGGTACCACTTGGTACAAATAATGCTGCCTCTTTCCCCATAAGTTTTGCCGCATATTTTTCCAATTCCACTACAGTAGGATCATCTCCATATACGTCATCTCCCACTTCTGCCTTATACATAGCATCTCTCATGGCTTGAGTGGGCTCTGTTGCTGTATCACTCCTAAGTTCTATAAACCACATAAACATACCTCCATATTTAATTATGTATTTACTAAAGTTATCAAGTAATTCTTAGGTTCCGGTAGAGCTCACTATAAAGAAATTCTTATCTCCATTGAACCTTTTATTTAAATATAATAATACACCATAAACCATCATATCATAGATTATCTGTTAATATATTACTGGTTTAAGTTGAAATTATACAAAAATAAATATAAATTAAACTTCCAGACAGAAAAACTGTCTTGGAAGTCTAATTTTATAAATATTGTAATTTACTCTCTTATCTGTCCTTCTCCATATACTATATATTTTATAGTAGTTAATTCATTTAATCCCATAGGTCCTCTGGCATGAAGCTTTTGAGTGCTTATTCCTATTTCTGCACCAAAGCCAAATTCTTCACCATCTGTAAATCTGGTAGATGCATTTACATATACTGCAGCTGCATCAACTTCCCTTAAGAATCTTTGAGATGAAGTATAATCATTAGTTACTATAGCTTCTGAATGTTTTGTTCCATATTTATAAATATGATCCAAGGCTTCATCCACGGAACTAACTATCTTCACAGCTAATATTAAATCTAAAAATTCCTGTGCATAATCTTCTGCAGTAGCGAGCCTCATATCTGGAATAAGTTTTCTAGTTTTTAAACATCCTCTTATTTCTACCCCCATCTTATTCAAAGTTTTAGCTATATGAGGTATAAACTCTGCTGCCACAGCTTCATGTACAAGCAACGTTTCCATAGCATTACAAACTCCAGGTCTCTGTGTTTTTGCATTTATCACTATATTTTCCGCCATAGTTAAATCTGCACTGCTATCTACATAAACATGACAATTTCCTATTCCCGTTTCAATTACAGGTACAGTAGAGTTCTCTACAACAGACTTTATAAGTCCACTTCCCCCTCTTGGTATTAAAACATCTACATATTCGTTTAATTTCATCAATACTTCTACTGCTTTTCTTTCAGTTATATTAATAAATTCTATGGTTCCTGCTGGAAGTCCCGCTTCAATGGCTCCCTTATTTATTGCATTATATATGGCTAAATTAGAATTAATAGCTTCTTTTCCTCCTTTTAATATAACTGAATTACCGCTTTTAACACATAGTGCTGCTGCATCCACTGTAACATTTGGTCTAGCCTCGTAAATTATGCCTATAGTTCCAAGAGGTACTCGCACTCTTCCAATATTTAATCCATTGGATTTTTTCCACATTCTTGTAACCTCACCTATAGGATCAGGGAGAGAAGCAACTTTCATAAGTCCTGAAGCCATAGATTCTATCCTATCTTCATTTAAGGTAAGTCTATCTATGAAGGCATCATTTTTCCCACTGCTTTTAGCATCTTCTAAATCCAACATATTAGCCTTTAAAATATCATCTTTATTTTTATTAAGTTCTTCTGCCATTTTTATAAGAGCCGCATTTTTTATATCTGTACTCATATTTGATAGTGTTCTTGCTGCCCTGTTAGCATTTTTAGCTTTTTCTAAAATACAATCATATATATCCATTCATTTTTTAGTAGAAACAACAGGTTTCTACTAGACCTCCTTTCCTTTTCCATATATCATTTACTTGCAGCAAATAAAGTTCCTACCTTTTTGCAAGATACTATGTCCTTTATAATATTATCCTTAGCCCCATTTGCTATAACCATAGATACACCTGAAGATAAAGCTATCTTTGCAGCTTTAATTTTTGTACACATACCGCCAGTTCCAAGGTCCCCCCTAGAATCACTACCGCAGCTTTCAATATCCTCTGTAATAGTATCCACATAACTTATCATATTAGCATTTTTATCTATTCTAGGATCAGAACTATAAAGTCCATCAATATCTGAAAGCAGTATAAGTAAATCTGCTCCTATAGTTTTTGCAATTAAAGCAGATAATGTATCATTATCTCCAAATTTTATTTCTTCTACTGCCACTGCATCATTTTCATTTATGATAGGTATTACTCCCCTCCTTAAAAGCTCATTAAAAGTATTTTGAGCATGAATACACTTATCTCTATCCTCTAGATCATTTTTAGTAAGAAGGAGCTGGGCAATTATTTTTTCATATATTGCAAATTCCTTTTCATATATTCTAAGAAGTATTCCCTGACCAATAGCTGCAGCAGCCTGCTTCTCACAAATATTTTTAGGTTTTCTTTCAAGACCCATTTTTAAAACTCCCACTCCAATAGCCCCAGAAGTCACTAAAACCATATTTTTTCCCTGATTTTGCAAATAACATATTTCCTCTACAATATTCTTTATTCTGTGAAAATCTACAACTCCATCTTCATTTATAAGTGTAGATGTGCCTACCTTTATTACAATTTTTTTTGCATTTAATAAACGCTTTTCTCTATTATCTATCTTTTCCTCTATGCTCATTTTGAATCTCCTATAAACATTATAACTTTTATATATGATTTTTTAAAATTATTTATTACTTTCTTCCTTTTTTCCGACTTCCTCCATGCGAACTTTTCCTGCTTCAATAGCATTCATAATAGTTCCTCTAAAAGCACCCTGTTCCAATGCCCTTACCCCTGCAATAGTGGAACCTCCAGGAGAACACACCTTATCCTTTAATTTACCTGGATGTTCCCCTGTATCTAATATCATCTTAGCTCCTCCCATAACTGTCTGTGCTGCTAAAGTTTGAGCCATTTCACGTGGAAGTCCAAGTTCTACCCCCCCATCTGCCATAGCTTCAATCATCATATATACATAAGCAGGTCCACATCCACTTATAGCTGTTATGGAATCAATATACTTCTCCTCTACTAAATAGCTTACCCCCAAAGCTTCAAACATACCATGTACCAATTTGGCATGTTCTTTGGACGCATTTTTTCCTGGTGCTACTCCTGAAGCACCTATATTAACTAACATGGGAGTGTTTGGCATAACTCTAACCACTGGTATTTCAGGTAAATACTTTTCTATAAATGAAGTATTTATACCTCCTATAATTGAAATTACCGTATGTTTTTCTTTATCCCAATTACAACTCTTTATACATTCCACGACATCTTTTAGAACCTGAGGCTTAATACTTAAAACCACAATATCACAATTATCAACTATATAATTATAGGCTGTACTTCTATCACTACTTAAATGAGCTATACCAAAATTTTCTTTTAAATATTGAAGTCTGGAATCTAAAATATCCATAACATAAATATCATCCGGTTCAAATAATTCCGTTGTTAAAAGTCCCTTAAGTATGGCTTCTCCCATTTGTCCTGTGCCAATAAATCCAATCTTCTTACCTAACTTACCCATATTTATCCTCCTAAATACCATAAAATTTCAACTAAAAACATCTTTTAAATATAGTTGATCCTATAAATATATAGTATATAGTATTTGGATAATTAATAAAAGATCTTTACTTTAATATGTTAAATCTGCTCTATACTTTGACACATTTCAGTTAAAATATCATTTAATTTACCTGCATCCTTTTCATTTGTAAGTATGGTAATATAATCTCCTGCACAAATAACAGTATTCCCCTTTGGTATTATGATTCCACATCCTCTCCTGATTTCTGTTATTAAACAATATTCAGGCCATATTATATTTCTTATCTCTTTTCCATCTAAATAACATCCCATGCAGACTGGAACTTCTAAAATAAATTTGGATTTTGTATTTTTAACTTTTAAATTTGTATTATTAATTAAAAATTTTTCAAGCAGTGAATCATAGATAGGTTTGGAACCTAATACATCTGCAACTAAATAAGCCACTATAGATACAATACTTAATGGAAGAAAATTGTTAAATCCTCCTGTCATCTCTGTGATCAATATGATACCTGTAATTGGAGATCTTACAACTGCAGTAAAATATCCTGCCATTCCTAGAATTACAAAATTATTTATATAGTTTGTATTAATATTTACTATATTAATAAGCAAACTTCCATACCCATATCCAATCAATGCTCCTATAGTAAGTACCGGAAGAAAAATCCCTCCTGGTGTTCCCGAGCCATAGCACAGCATAGTAAATAAAAACTTTACAATAATCAAAACTAAAATAAACTTTATAGTAAATGAGGTATTGGATAGAGACATTATGAGTGAATTGCCTCCTCCTAAAACTTGGGGTAAAAAAAATCCAAATATTATAGAAGCTACTAGAGGAAATACTGGATTAAATTCTTTTGGAATCCACTTTTGTTTAGAATATAAATACTGACTTTTTAAAAGGGAAATATTAAAAATTACTCCTGTAACACCCATTATAATTCCAAATAATAATATATAAAAATAATAATTTAAAGGAATAGTCGATATATGTTTAAAATTAAATACCGGGCTTAACCCTAAAAACCCGCCAGTTATAAAATCAGCAGATAATGCAGCCGAAAAAGCTGAAATTAAAATTAGTGGAGAAAAATTTTTGTGTATTTCCTCTAAAGCAAATATTGCCCCTGCCAGTGGTGCATTAAATGCTGCAGCAAGTCCCGCACTTGCTCCGCTTGTAATAAGATATTTTTCTTCTATATTTACCCTTTTAAAAATTCTACTTAGCCCCTGACCTACACAAGCTCCCAACTGTACTGAAGGTCCTTCCCTTCCAAGAGAAAGGCCAAATCCAATAGCAAGACTTCCACCTATAAATTTATTCAAAATCACTTTAAACCATTTCATCTCAAGTTTTCTTAGAACAGCTCCCTTAACTTGAGGAATACCACTTCCACCTACCATAGGATCCTTTTTAACCATAAAGCCTAATATATATCCCAAAATTATAAATAGTATTACCCACAAAGGTATAAAATACAACTTTAACAAAAGAATTTTATAAATTTTTCCAACATTTTCCCCTAATTTTTCTATGACAACCCTAAAAAGTACTATTATAAAACCGGTTATAATCCCTACAATTATACTTTCTCCTACCAACCTTATCTTTAAATTATGCCAATGAAATAATAAACTGGATTTATCTTTTTTATACAACTTATTCATATAATTTTTCCTGACTTTCTATATATCATTTAGGGTAATAACTTATCCAGAAGCGTAACAATACTGGTGCTATTAGCTAATTCTAGCCCTAGGATAAATAAAGTTGTGAACTTCAAGGAAAGAAACCTTTCTTTAAAGTTCACAACTTATGTCCATTACTGGCTTACTTTTCTTACAAATATCTGCTTCTGATTTTCTATTTTTATTACGTCTCCTCCCATAATGGCATTTCTGTTGCTGTCATATTTAGTAGTTCCAGCCACTCCTTCAAAACTGATATTCTTTAGGGCATCTTTTATTTTATCTCCTTCTGTACTTTTACCTTCTTTAATAGCAGCTATCAGTAAACTGCCTGCATTATAGGAACTAGCTGAAATGGCATCTGGTGCTTTATTATATTTCTTTTCATAATTCTCTTTGAATTTTACGTATGCAGGTGTAGTATCTCCTGTAGAAAAGAAATTGCTAAAATAGCCTCCATTAACTGCATCTCCTCCAATGTCAAATAAAGCTGGTGAATCCCATCCATCTCCACCAATAAAGGTAGATGTTATACCCAAATTCCTTGCCTGTTTTGCTATTAAAGCTACTGTACCATAGTAATCTGGTATAACCAGTACATCTGGATTAAGCTTTTTTATGTTGGTAAGCTGGGCACTAAAATCCTGATCTCCTGCATTAAAGGTAAGTGAAGCCAATACCTTTCCACCTGATTTTTCAAAATTAGTTGTAAAGAATTCATTAAGCCCCTTATCGTAGTCATTCCCTACATCATAAAGCACAGCTGCTGTTTTAGCCTTTACATCCTGGGTTGCTATATCTGCAATAATTGTTCCTTGAAAAGTATCATTAAATGTGGATGTAAATACATATTCTCCCCCATTTTTTGTTACTTTAGGGCTTGTACTTACAGATATCATTGGAATTTTATTAGATGTAGCAATAGGTCCCATGCTTATGGAACATTTGCTGGCATAGCTCCCAACTACCCCTACCACCTTATCATTATTAATTAATTTTTGTATGGCATTGGCAGAATTAGAAGGTTTATTTTCATCATCTTCAAAATAAAACTTTACCTTTTTGCCATTTATACCTCCACTGGCATTAGTTTCTTCCTCTAACATCTGCAGTGCATTTTTACACGCCTGTCCCATAACAGACACATCCCCTGTAAGTGGAAAAACTGCTCCTAATTTTATTTCCTCTGATTCAGATTGCTTTCCACATCCTGTCAGTACCACAGACCCTAGCACTAAAGCCATGGATATTGACAAAAACTTTTTTAACATGTATAAATCCCCCTTAAAAATTTTATAAATGATGCTTACTTAACTTAAAAATAGTATTATTATCCACAATAAAAGCTATCCAAGGTAAGCACTTTTTACTGATTCATTAACTAGTAATTCCCCTGCACTTCCTTTTAGAACTATTCTTCCAGTTTCTAAGACATAAGCTTTGCTGGCTATAGAAAGTGCCATATTGGCATTTTGCTCAACTAATAAAATAGTAGTACCTTTTTTATTAATGTCCTTTATTATATCAAATATTTGATGAACTATTATAGGTGCAAGTCCCATAGAGGGCTCATCCATAAGAAGAAGCTGTGGTTTTACCATAAGTGCCCTGGCTATGGCCAGCATTTGTTGTTCTCCTCCACTTAAAGTACCTGCAAGTTGTTCTTTTCTCTCTTTTAATATTGGAAATACCTCAAAAATAGTTTCATAATCCTTTTTTATGCCTGCTTTATCCTTTCTTATATAGGCACCTAACTGCAGATTCTCAGAAACAGTCAGATTTGAAAATACTCTCCTTCCTTCTAAAACATGAGAAATTCCTCTGGAGACTATTTTATAAGCAGGCACTTTATTTAAAGATTTCCCTTTAAATATCACTTCTCCTGATTTACAGGGATTCAACCCTGATATAGCCCTTAAAATTGATGTTTTCCCTGCCCCGTTAGCTCCTATTAAGGTAACGATTTCTCCTTCTTCCACCTCTAAAGATATATCTTTTAGTGCATGTATTACTCCATAGTATAAGTTCACATTATTCAGTTTCAACATCTATATTTTGACCTCCTCTCCTAAATAGGCACTTATAACTTTAGGATTCTTTTTTATTTCCTGAGGAGATCCCTTTGCAATCATCTGTCCATGGTCAAGTACCACAAGCCTTTCACATATTCCCATAACCAGCTTCATATCATGTTCAATTAAAAGTATTGAGATCTTGAATTCATCCCTTACCCATTTAATAAGTTCCATTAAATTTAAAGTTTCCTGCGGATTCATACCTGCTGCCGGTTCGTCTAAAAGCAGCACCTTGGGTTCTGTGGCAAGTGCCCTTACTATTTCAAGCTTTCGCTGCTGCCCATAGGGCAGATTCACTGCAAGTTCATCTTTTTTCTCCAGCAATCCAAATATCTTCAATAATTTTTCTGCATTTTCATCCATAGATTTTTCTTCTCTGTAGTATTTTGGCATTCTTAAAATGCACTGCCAAAAATTATATTTATCAAGATATGAAAATGAAATTTTTACATTATCAAGCACAGACATATGCTTAAACAACCTTATATTTTGAAAAGTACGTGCTATATGCTTTTTAGCCAATTCATGAGGTTTTAAATTAATAACTTTCCTCCCCAGAATTTCTATATATCCATCTGTAGGTTGGTATACACCTGTAAGCATATTAAAAACAGTAGTCTTTCCTGCTCCATTTGGGCCTATCAATCCAACGATCTCATTTTCATCAATATCCAGATTGAAATCAGAAACTGCTGTTAAACCACCAAATTTTATTGTTAAATCTTTAGCACTAAGCAGGGACATCATACTTTCCCTCCTTTTTATGTGATATTTTTTTCTTTGCAGAACTAACAATTTTTTTGAAAGAAATTTCTTTCATACCAAATACACCTTCCGGTCTAAATATCATCAGCGCAACAAGTGCCGCTGAATATATAACCATTCTATAATCAGCCACAGGTCTTAATATTTCCGGTAGAGAAGTCAGTATAGCTGTAGACAAAATGCAGCCGGATATACTACCCATTCCGCCAAATACCACATATGTAACTATATCAAAAGATTTCAAATAATCAAAAGATTTAGGATCTAAAAACATAAAATAATGGGCATATAAAACCCCTGCTATACCTGCAAAAAAAGAAGCTGTTACAAAAGCTATCATCTTATATTTAGTGGTATTTATTCCTATGGAACTTGACGCCAGTTCATCTTCTCTTATAGAAAGCATCGCCCGTCCATAAGAAGATTTCTTTATATTATAAGCAATTATTATAATGAGAATTGTGATAAAAAATACCATTGCAAAGCTGGTTTTTTTAGGTATTCCAGCCAATCCTTCAGCTCCACCTAATGTATTTGAATTTACTATGGCAATCCTTATTATTTCTCCAAATCCCAGAGTTGTTATAGCCAAATAGTCCCCTTTTAATCTCAATGTAGGAATACCTATGATGACTCCAAAAAAAGCTGCCATCAATCCTCCAGCTATTAATACCAAAAAAAAGGGCGCATCTAGTTTTAAAGTTAAAATAGCTGCAGTATATCCCCCTACGGACATAAATCCTGCATGTCCTAAAGCCAGCTGCCCTGTATACCCAACTATCATATTTAAACTCACTGCTAGTATTATATTTATACCTATAATAATCAATATTTGGACTACATACTCATCTATCATTTCCAGACTTATGAGAGTTTGAATTAAACCAAATACTATTAATACCACTGCTAATATAAATAATATATTTTTTCTATACTTCATATTAAACTCCCACCTACACTTTCTCATTAACTTTTTTACCAAGTAATCCACTAGGCTTAAATATAAGTATAATTATTAATATAATATAAGCTATACCATCTGAAAGTTTTGTAGATATAAAAGCTTTGGTAAATATTTCTGATATACCAAGTACAATTCCCCCCACCATAGCACCGGGGATAAGTCCTATACCTCCTACAACTGCCGCGATAAAAGCTTTAAGTCCCGGTATCATTCCCATATATGGATCTATTTTAGGATATGACATACCTATAAGAACCCCTGCTGCCGCCGCTAACGCAGAACCTATAGCAAAAGTTAAAGATATGGTATTGTTCACATTTATACCCATAAGTTCTGTAGCTTCCGTATCAAAAGACGCAGCTCTCATGGCCTTTCCTATTTTTGTTCTATAAACAATAATCTGCAGCAAAATAACTAATATAAAACAGATCAATAAAGTGACAATTTGAAGATTATTTATCTGAAAATCTCCTATTTTATAAAGTCTTACCTTTAAAAGTTCAGGAAATGGCCTGGGATTTGGTCCGAATATAACTCTAAAACCGTTCTCAAGCAAAAGCGATATTCCCATAGAAGTAATAAATAAGGTTATTCTAGATGAATTTCTAAGGGGTTTATATGCAATTTTTTCAATTATTATTCCTAAAAGTGCACTTCCGACCATAGCAATTATTAAGGTAGGTATAAATCCTGAATTTAAATTTTTAACTGCCAAAAACCCAAAAAAAGCTCCTGCCATATATATGTCTCCGTGTGCAAAATTCATAAGCTTTACTATGCCATATACCATAGTATATCCAATTGCTATTAAAGCATAAACACCCCCCAACGCTAGTCCATTAACTAATTGCTGAGCAAAATTCATAATGTGCCTCCTGTGTAAAAAGTTATATCTATAGTCATTAAATAAATTTTTACATTTTCTATAAATAAACGATTAATTATGAACTAATTATATATTATATTTAGGGTATAATCAAGAATACTGCCAAACAAAACATTATTCCTTAATAAACTGTCAACTTCTATAGTGCTTTTTTAATGATGATTTAAGATACTTTTAGTCTACTTGCCACAAAAATCCACTTTTATTGTATGAAATAATAATATCTGCTAATTCACAGATTACATCCAATTTAGAGGAAGAATTGTTAGAATAACCAAAAGATATGTTATAGATCACGTATTAGATGATATTGAATGTGGAAACTCAATATCATCTATAATTACAACAGCTTTAATACGAGATCTAATATTGATGAGCAGTATGAAATACAAAATTATCCTAGAACTTTTAACTTATTTTCTTGCAAATTATTTTAGAGTTTTCACCAACATCTACTTTATCTCTATATTCCACTATTTCAATATCACAGTTAGGTCCTATGGTAACATTATTTCCCCTTACTATTTTAGCCACAGTATTTTCAAGATAAATATCATCCCCTTCAATTACGCCTGTTACAAGCTTTGCATAATTTGAAAAAAGATTTATCATCCTGATAAAAAAATGACCTGTTCCTGATTTTATTTTCATATTTTCTGTATGCAAACTACCCTCTATAATACTAGAGCCACTTATTTTAAGTTTTTTTGTATTAACATTGCCCATTATACGAGAGGATCCACTTACAATCATCTCTTCAGTATCAACATTTCCACATATTTTAGTGCTGCCGCTAATTCCAATTATCTTAGATTTTACATTTCCATTTGCAGTAGAAGATCCAGAACATTTATAGTAACTGCAGTCTATATCCCCTTCTATCTTAGCAGAACCACTTATTTTTACCTCGTTATATTCTCCACTACTAATTGTTCCTGTTCCAGAAATTTTCATATCCGATAATTTTTTTTCCATCTTAAATCTTCCCTTTATTTATAATGTTACCTTGGTCTTCAATTCTTCTAAACATTCCCCGGAATTTACTTTTAACACAAGTTTTGCTTCAGCTTCCACATATATTTCATTTGGTATTAACATTAAGAAACATATAGCTATACCAAATTTTCTTATAAGTACTACATCACAATATCTGCCATCAAAATTCTTATAGTTTTTTTCCAGAGTATCAACTATTAGTTTACCCTCCTCTAAACTTGCTTTACCAGATTTAAGAAATTTATCTGTGATATTCATAAATAGCAATTCATTAAAATAAAATCCACGGCTCTCTTTATGAGAAGATTTATACAAGTTTATTGTGACTTGTGAAACAATGTGATGTTTTAATATATAATTTTCTTCTAAAAACACATTTGAAAGGTTTGGAGAAAATATATTTGCAAGTTCATCTAAAGATACATCCTCTTTAAAATTCTTAATTTTTTCTACTCTGTCTAGTATCTTATTCTTAGAAAAAAATGTTTCTTGCCCCGTAAAAGTAGACTTTTTTATGATCCAATACAAATAAATATACTTCAAAAATTAATTCAAATACATACACAAATTTAGCAGTACTTTTTAAAATATTTATTTATAGTTTAGCATAAAAGCCAACTTTGAGGAAAACCTATATTATGAGAAATGATTATGCGAACTCAAGTGATTCTTAGCTTCAGGTGAAGTTCGCTTATTGAGAAATGCTTTTCTTCATCTGAACCTTATTAACAGTATTCTTAGTGTCTTTAGCGCTGAAAATACGTTCTCCTTTAGGATAGGAACTTATCCAAGTGCGCAGCAGTTCTTATCTCCCACTTTGGAGAAGATAGGAGTATTAGCTAATTACCTTATTCGGATAAAACATATCAACAATAATAAAAAGAAACATGATAGATTAAAAATCATATAAGCCTAATGTATGGTGAAATTCAAAATGGTAGAAAAAATACTTGTTATGAGGAGGAATTAAATTATGGACTCACATAAAAATAAAGGTTTCCATGAAAACGCCATGGAAAAAGCTAAAGATTTACTTAATAAGGGCATAGGTATGGAAGAAATAAAAGAAGTTACAGGACTTAATGAACACGATATTACTAAAGCTCGAAAAAAAATGGAAGGAAAAATGTAGAAAGGAGTCTATCCATGGGTGATAAATTAGATAAAAAAAAGAAAAAGGCTAAGGAAATGCTTATTCAAGGTGAAACCAATAAAGAAGTCAAAGCAGAAACCGGATTAAGACCTAAAACAGTAGGAAAAATACAAAAAGAAATCACTAAACATTTCTAAATTATGTTTATAATTTTCTTATGATGTTAAATTCTACATACAAAATGTAGGATTTAACATTTCACCCCCCCAATAATATATCCATCATTGACATACTTTCTTTTATGAATTCATCTATTTTTATATCAGAAAGATGTTTGTATACATCGGACTTCAGTATCTCATGCATATGCCTAATTTTATAATTATACTTTTTTTCACTTAATGAGTGACATACAATAAAATCTTGATTATAATAAATACTGATATCACCGTCAGTCTATTTACTTCTATCTACCACTATTTTTATTCTCATATTATCAAATAATAGTTTATAGGTATTTATATCAACTTTCTGCCGGATAAAAAATAACGTGCCCTAATTTTTATTTACATAAATATAGGCACGCTTTTAATAAAAAATCAATAAAAATTTATTCAATCTGCCGTATGGGCTTTTATACTAAAATTTAATGTTCTATCTTGTTTCATCTGTTTCCTATTTTTATCATGACACTGTTTCCCCACAGTCAATGTATAACTTTCTCCTTCAATATATCCTGTAGTAGGTGGATAAACTATTATACTTTTGTTATCTTCTCCCAATTCTAAAGTCGTATTTACCTTATTGCCTTTACTATCTGTAACTATAATTGCATCTTTAGTAGAATCATCAAATCCTACCTCTCCCGTAAAAGTAATTGTCCATTTTTTATTTACATCCACCACTCCATCTTTTTTTACCTTTGCATCCACAAGCAAATCATATATAGCAGCATGTCCTATTGTTGTGGGATGAGGATCAATCATCATATTAGACAAGCTAAAGTTAACAGCACCAGAAGTTGTTTTAAGCTTTTCATAAACATCTACTACGTTGCAGTTATTAGTTTGTGCTTTTATAGTTGTATTAATAAGATTAATAATAGAATCAAATGCAGAATACATAGGATCCTGGGAATTAAATGGGTTGTACAAAGTCAAAACATATATTTCCGATTGTGGAGCAAGGGCTTTAATTGTTTGAATGATACTAGGAAAATCACTTTTAAATTGAAGTATTCCTGAATTTAAATTTTGAAATAAAGTTCCAGAGCTTACTATTCCAGCTAATATAGCATCCTTATTGGGATTTGATGCAACAGCCAGAGCTAATTCAGTCTGATAATTAGGATTGTTATTCCTATTTACTCCAAATGCCTGGCAAACAGCTTCAATTACAGGAGAAAGAAGATTATTTCCGCCAATACTTATTGTTATAATTTTTGCATCCTTGACTGCCTCTTTATATTCATCAGTTTGAAGCTTTGTCAACAAATCACTGCTTTTGTCTCCCGATACAGATAGATTCTGTAAATTTACTTCTCCATATCTGCCAAGCGTTTCTAAATGCTTATGAAAAAGATCCACATATCCTTTACCTGGATCAGCACTCATTCCATACGAAATAGAATCTCCTAGCGCCAGGTAATTTATACTGGATGAAGTTTGTGAGATATTTACACTACCAATTTCATCTGCTTTAACTGAAGATATGCTTATAGTACTCATGAAAACAAATATAAATGCAAAAAATATTGTGAAAAGATTATTGCCTGCAATTTTCTTCATTAATAAATCACATCCTTATAAATAGCTTATAGGTTATGCTGACAATAATATTATAAAAACTTAACTTTAAAATATGGAATTCATTTTCGAGCCTACAAACTCCATTCGAGCCTAATAGCGATTTTATAACTCATTATTCTGTTATAAGCAATTTCCTATATTTACTCGTTTAATTATAACCACTACAGCACAATAATTCCATATGTTTTATAAAAATCGTACAAAAAACTTCATCTGATTTAATTTAATGAATATATATTAGACATGTGTTTTTTATGAATTTCTTCATTACCTAGCTTAATTCATTATTTAGCTGCCATAAATAATTTTCATGGTCTTCATCATATATTATAAAACCACATTTTTGCAAAACTTTTTGAGAAGCGGTATTGTTTTTATCTGTTCCGGCAATAACTTTTAAAACTTTCTTATCACTTAATGCCCATTGACACATACTTTTTACAGCTTCTGTCATATATCCATTACATCTATATTTTTCATTAATTCCATATCCTATTTCCACTGTTCCATCATCTCCACAATACCCCATAAAACAAGCACTTCCAATAGATAAATTATGTTTCTTTAATATAACTTGCCAATTTGTATACCATAAATATTTTTCTTTATGTTTTTTACATTCTTTAAAAAGTTCCTCCATCGCTTTTTCAGTGTGGCTATCCATCTTTTCATTTGAACTATCCAGTCCCAACAATCTTTCCAATTTATCCATTCCATCAAATAATATCTCGAATTGCTCTAAATTCAAAGGTATTATCGTCAACCTTCTAGTATTTAATTTCATTTTAATTCTCCCCCAGATTTTTCTATTACATTCTTTGGTATATAAATATATTTTCCATCAATATAATTTTGAATTGTAAATATGAGTTTTAATGACAATACATCTGCTGCTCTTTTATAACTCGCATCTATGCTCTTCTTAATATAATTCCCAATATTACTCAAAACCTATTTTACACTATTTCACAATACTTTCTGCTACTCACATACAATCAATGTTGACACAAAAATTGCACCTCCTTCACCTTCAAATTTTTACCATTAGATAAGTTTATGATTTAGAATTACCAGTGAAATAAGCATCAGTGACTTTGTTAGAGATTTTTATAGTTATGAGGTCCAAAGAAAATCATTTCCATCTAAATATAAATCTTGTTAAGGTTCAACTCTAAGTAAAAAAGGAAAAGAGCTTAACAGGAAAGAATTTAAATACAATCCTTGTTAAGGTTCAACTAATGTAAAATACCCATTTCTTATTTTTATTATATCTTTTAAAATAGCATAAACAAAGACTTTTATCAAAATTTTTCCAACCGTTTTTTATTTTTTAATATCATATAGAAAAAATGCTATAATCCATTGGATTTCAACATGTTACATCACTTTTAGTTAGAATTAAGGTTGGAAAATCAAATGACTTTTTCATATAATTTATTCTTTATATACAGTAAGAACAAATTCTTCTCCTGATTCCTGTAAAAGGGGTTCCCTTGCCCCTAAATCTTTCATTGTTTTCAGAATCATAGGAACGCCTCTTCCTAATTGATCTATATATCTCATATTTTCCATATATTTTACTAGGAAAGGATTCCGTGCATAAGACACTCCTATTTTCATCTTTTCAATAGTAACAGTATTAGGTAACTTCCCTGGACTATGAAATTCAATACGATTATCAAACATAAAAATTCTTATTTTAGAACCTAAAATACTGTAATTTCTATGAACAAGAGCATTTATAATAGCTTCTCGAAGTACTAAAATAGGGTATTCTTCCTCTTCCTTTCTTTTTAACTCCTTAATAATTGAAGGATTTTTCATATTGTTTTTTAGTACTACCAATGTCTGTTCCGCTATGTCCTGTAATCTTCCACAGATTATCTTTTTATCTATAAGTTCATCTGTTATTTCATCTCCACGAAAATGAGCAAAACTGATTCCATTTTGAGACATGACATTCTCTACACTTTTGCCAAATATCAATAATCCCCCTACCGAGCACATTGCTTTTCCATCTATTTCTTTTAATATATCTGCATTAATTAATATTCTCTCCACATTGCTTTTTTCTTCTTCATACAAATCAAAGGTATTGTATTTTAAAAAATACTCCCTTATTATATCTAAATTTAAATCTCTTATGGAAGTATTATGAATTGGCGATATATCAAAATGAATACTTCCATTGGCCTGAAATGGTCTCATTAATTCCTCATGTGAGTTTTCTCCATTCTTAATTATATTTAATAATTCCAATTTATCCATAGCAAAACCCATCCTTACCCCAACATATATTTGATTATAAATTAATTATATCATATTTATTTTGCATTTATTTACAATATCACAAATGATTTTTCAACTTAAGTAAATATTATATTAGGGCTCAACTATTATATATAATCAGTCCAAAACTAAGACATAGAAATTAAATACAATCCTTGTTACTGTATGCATTATTAACTACTAGTTAGTATGCTCTAAATTCTTCAAACTTTTAGCCAGACTCATTTGTGAGAAAGAATATATAGTTATTGCCGCCCATATAAAACAAAAGGCTATCATATCAACAGCTGTAAACCCTTCATTATACACAAATATTCCAATAACCAAGCTTATGGTTGGCGAAATATACTGTGTAAAACCGATCAATGATAAAGGAAGCCTTTTTGCGCCACTTGCAAAAAGCAACAAAGGAATAGCTGTAACCACGCCACCTCCTATGAGCAAAAGGATTACCAATGTGCCTTGTGTCTCAAAAGCACCAACTCCACTAACATGTCTTAATGCTATATATATTGCCGCGGCCGGAGTAATTATAGCTGTTTCAAGAGTTAGTCCAATTATAGAGCTTGCTTTAACCGATTTTTTAATTGCCCCATATAATGCAAAAGAAATAGCCAGTCCTAAAGAGATCCATGGAATTTTACCATACTGAATGGTTTTTATTATTACACCAATAAACGCAACAATAAGTGCAGCTCCTGTCCAATAACTTAGTTTTTCCTTGAAAATTACCACTCCAAGTGCCACTGCTAATAATGGATTAATGTAATATCCAAGACTTGCATCTACAATCTTATCTGAATTGACAGCCCAAATATACAATCCCCAGTTAATCGTAATTAAAATTGATGCAATGAAGATATAAAGCATTTGACCCTTATATTTAACTATACGTTTTAATTCATCCCATTTTTTAGTTACTGTAATAATTAGAATCATAAATACTAATGCCCACACAATTCTGTTAGCTAAAATTTCCATTGAAAATACGCTATCTATCATCTTCCAGTATACTGGTAGAATGCCCCATAATGTATATGCCGCAGCCGCATATATCACACCAATAGTTTTTTGATTATTCATTTAATTTTCTCCACTTCTATCTTTATTTTCCCTATCAACATTTCCTATCTCTTATATTATTTAAATACAATCCTTGTTAAGGTTCAACTATGTAAAATACCCATTTTTTATTTCTATTATATGCCTTAAATCCCTATAAATAAAGATTTTTCTTAAAACTTTTATCACAATAGAGAAAAGCACCTGTAAAATCAGGTACTCTTCTCATATCACTAAAATTTATATTTTAACTACAGGAAAATATACTTCTGTAACAAAATCCTGTGGATTGCATCCCTCTTCAGGCCCTTTTATATATTTTTCAAAAGGTGGTCTTGATATTTTATATTTATTATGCTTTACCCATTCCATCATGGCTCCATAAGCCTGAGAGATCTCACTATAAGGTCCTATAAAAGTAGTATATGCATGCGGCCCTCCCTCCAGTATCCTTGTACTTATTTCATTAGAACTAAATTCTTTATCTACAGGAATACATACTTCTACATCTGCATTATCATGATTAAAGTCTTCCTCTTCATTTTGTAGATAATAAATAGACATTATATTACCTATAGGTTTTAATCCATTTTTATACACATTTTCATATACCTTACCTATTAAGCTTCCTATATAATCCATAGAAATATTATCTCTTATACTCAGTACTATAAGTGGTTCCTGTTCTTTTAAAATAATATTGAATTCTCTATTTTCATTCATAATATCTTCTCCTTTTACTAATTTTTCAAATTCATATTTCATCTGATTCAATAAAAATTGATTATAATTAAGCTCTTGTGTTAAACTTTTGATTTTTATTTCCATAAGTCTTTTTAATTCCTGTAAATTATTTTCAAGTAAAATCTCTCTTATTTCCTCAAGTAAAAAGCCATAAGATTTTAATTTGTTTATAATTATGACATCTTTTATTTGCTTTAAATCATAATATCGATATCCATTCTCCTCATTTACATACTCCGGTTTTAGTAAATCGATTTTATCATAGTGTCTTAAAACTTTTGATGATAACTTCGCAATTTTGGAAAATTGTCCTATTGTGTACAACTCTCTACCTCCCTGAATATATTCAAGATTTAAATTAGGTTATTTATAAGTACTTTCAATAACTGCTTTAATTATAAACTTTCCCATAATGTCAAGGTCAATATATTTTGACAAAAACACAAAGTAAATTTTCAATTAAGTAAATTTCATTGAGTAATATTTTGATTATTTACACACAATAAGTAATAAACACTAAAAAGGGTGATTAAATCATGGAATTAGATAATAAAATTAATTCTATATTAGAATCATGTGGAAACAGTCAACAAGTTATTATTAGAAGATTTTCTATTGGAAAGGACACTCCCCTAGATGCTGCCTTAATATATAAAGATGGTTTAGTAAATCAAGATATTATAAACAGAGATATATTAAATCCCCTAATGCATAAAGTCAATGAAGATTTAAGTAAAGCACAGTCAATTAACCAAGAAATTTGTAACAAATATATCTCTATGTCCAAAATTGTTATTCAAACTGATATAAATATGGTTATAAAAGATATAAGAAGAGGTAAAACAGCTGTTCTTGTACATAAAGAAGATACTTTCATTGTTGCTGATACACAAGGAACAAAACATAGAAATATATCTGAACCTATAGATGAAATCGGAATAAGAGGTTCAAAAGAAGGTTTTATAGAGGATATCGAAATAAATTTAAGTTTAATAAAAAAGGGTTTAAAAGATAAAAATTTAATTATAGAACCTTTCGTTATAGGAAGACGCTCCCAAAAAGATGTGGCTCTAATATATATAAAGGATATTGCAGATAAAGACTTAATTGAAGATATAAGAAATAAGCTATCATCAATAGATGTAGATACTTTTACTTCTGCTGGAATGCTGGAACAGTATATTGAGAATCATCCATATTCTGTTTTTCCTCAAGCTCGTGCGTCTCAAAGGCCAGATGTTGTGCAACAAAATCTTTCAGAAGGTAGAATTGCTATTTTAATTGATGGAACTCCTTTTGCATTAACTATTCCTGCTTTGTTTATGGAATTTTTTCAAGCCGTTGAAGATTACTCCCAAAGAACCCTTTTAAGTAATTTTAATAGAATTCTCCGGGTATTTGGTACCTTCATAGTTATTTTATTACCCTCTGTATATTTAGACTTAATCAGATTTAACTCAGAGCTTATTCCAATTAAATTTGTTATACCCATAGTGCAATCTAGAAGAGGTATAGCCCTCCCTCCCCTTCTAGAAATTTTATCCATGTATGTTGTGATAGAACTTTTAAGAGAAGGAGGGTTGAGACTTCCTACAAAAATCGGTCAGACATTAAGTGTTGTAGGAGGTTTTATTATAGGCAGTGCTGCACTTGAAGCCAAATTAGTTAGTCCTGCAACTTTAGTAGTAATAGGAGTTGCCACCATAGGAACTTTTATTATACCTAACTATGATATGTCAAGTTCAATAAGATTAATAGGCTTTCCTTTTCTCCTTCTAACAAACTTTTTAGGTGCTGTTGGATTAATTGCAGGATGGTATTTTTTATTTATCCACCTCCTCTCTTTAGATAGTTTTGGCGTTCCATATATGCCTCTGGATAAATATGGTGATTTTAAAGATACCTTCATTAGAGTACCCATATGGAAAATGAATAATAGACCGAAGAGTATTCCAAACAATAACCCAAAAAGACAAACCAACTTTAGAAACAAACTGTGGAGGAACAAAAATGAATAAATTAGAAAGTAATAATATAACTCCAGGAGAGTTCACTTCTTTACTTATTGGCTCAATGATTGGTGTAGGAATATTATCACTGCCTAATGATCTAGTTAATGTGGCAAAACAAGATTCATGGATATCTGCAGCTATTGGTGCTGTATATCCACTATATATGGTTATAGTTGCTTCATTCTTATGGAAAAAACATCCACAGGAAAACATTTTATTTTTAAGTAAAAAATATTTGGGGAAATATTTGGGGAATATCTTGAATTTTATTTTTTTATTATATTTTGTTTTATTCACTACTTCTGTGGCCTTTGGAGTATCCTTAATATTAGAAACTTTAATATCTAATTTTTTAAGTACCTCAAAAATATTACTGATAATATTTTTTTTAGCTGCATATACCTCCATGAAAGGATTGAAACTTTTAGGAAGGCTAAACCAATTGATGTTCTTATATACTATATTTCTTTCTTTTATTTTGGCTGTAGCACTTCTTAGAGGAACTTATTTGAATATATGTCCTATACTGGGTTCAGGAATTCTAAATATTATAAAAGCCAGTAAAAATTCAGCTTTTGCCTATGGAGGAATTGAAGTATTATTTTTAATTTATCCCTATGTCACCGATAAGAAAAGGATTACAAAATCATCATTATTAAGTGTTATAATAACAGCCTTAATTTATTCCTGGGTTACATTTATCACCATTTATTATTTAGGAATAGATATCGTGCCCAAAATCGAATGGTCTGTAAATTCAGTAACAAAAACTTTAGAAATACCAGTAATTAATAACTTTAGATTTATATTTACAATTTTATGGGCAACTATTATTTACAAGACAATATCCAATCACTATTTTATAACAGCTTTCATCTTAAAAGATTTTTTTAAAAAAATACCTATTAAAAAAATTATTTATGCACTCTATCCCCTAATGCTTTATCTATCTCTTAGATATAAAAATTCTGCAGATAGACTGAATTTCTTGAATTATATTATTCCTAAATATACTTTATTTAATATGATCTATGTAGCATTGATAACAATAATAATTTATTTAAAGAAGGATAATTTACATGAAAAACAATAAAACAAAGTATATATCTATAATTTTACTATGTATAATAATCACAATTTTCTTCTCTATAGGACTAGATGATCAACAACCTGTAGAAGAATTAGATATTATTTCAGGATTAGGGGCAGATTTAATAATAAAGAATAATAAAATAGCAGAACATATTGTACCCATGTCAATATATTTGTTTGAATCTGAAAATAAAATAAACAGTACCTTGAAAACCGGTACTGCAAAAACCAAAGGAGAAACAAGACAAAATCGACAATTGTCAAATGACAAACAAAATATATTAGGTCTTGAAAAGGTATTTATTATAAGTGAAGAACAGGCACATTATGGTTTGCAAGATTGGACAGATATTTTATTTAGAAATCCTTATTTAAACGACACTGCATATGTTGCGGTATGCAAGGGAAAGGCTTCAGATATTCTAAGTACAAACATAAAAGGCTATCCGAGTTCTTCAGATTTTCTAGAAGGCTTAATTAAAAATTCCATATTCCATAACTTTTTTTCAGATAAATATAGAGTTATGAATTTATTTTTATCCTTTGGAAGTGAAGGATATAATCCCGTATTACCTTATATTGAAATAACAGATAAGGGAATTACAATCACTGGAATGGCACTATTTAATAACAATAAAATGATTTCAAAAATCAATGTTGGCGAATTAAGAGCTATGAACATAATGAGAGAAAATAACGTAAAAGGTATACTTACAATACAAAAAAGCACTTGTAAATATACAAACTATTATGCTACATCAAAACGAAAAGTTCACTGTACTAAAGAAGATAATAAATATAAATTCACCATAAATATTAATTTGGAAGGAGATTTAATAACAGATACCTTATATAAAAATTTGCAAAAAAATCCAAAGAAGGTTGAAAAATTTAACGAAGAAATGTGTGAAGAAGTAAAAAAAGAATGTACTAATTTTATAAATAAAATGAAATATACCTACAAAGTAGATTGTTTGGAACTTGGAAAATTTGCAGCCGCCAAATATGGGAGACATATGGAAAAAGATTGGAACTCTGTGGTATGCAATTCAAAAATTGATGTAAACGTAAAAGTAAAACTTAATAAAATAGGAAGAGGAGATTATTAAATTTTTATAATAAAGTATCTGAAATTATATAACTTATATATTTTCAGATACTAAAATATTTTAACTACATATCTTCCCAATAAAATTTTTCCTGTTCCTTATCAACTATAGTAGTCTTATCAAACAGTTTTACAAACACTACAGCTAACACAAGAGCAATTATACCTCCAACAATTTGATAAATTCTTATAGCTCCTTCCATTAATTTTCCTAAGTATCCTCCTAAAAATACACCTAAAAACACCAACATAATAGGAAAAATAAATAACATAAATGCAGCTATTAGCATATTCGTACTTTTCTTTTTTTGATTATGATTTTTGCCCATTTAAAATATTAGCCTCCTGCTATAACTTTTTTATTCTTATATTATAACTCTTAATATATTTAAAATAAATAATTACTAATTTAAAATTATTTAAACTCCTTGAAGGAATTTAACATTAAATGTTGAATTTATGGTACTAAAGGAGATGATTATTGTGTCTACCAATGTAAAAATAGCATTTATAAATAATAATATTAAAAAAAGAAATGGAGAACTTCATTTAAATGACGAATGGATACGCATTGAAAATGTCAGCAATAGAAGAATCAATATGTTTAATTGGGAGCTGTGGCACTGGAAACCAAGTAAACAATATTCCCTTATTTACAGATTTCCAAAGCGCATCGACAACCTTTTTTGGACATTGGATCCAGGTGAAATTATAATACTATTTACAGGCTATGGTTCAAATAAATTCATAGAAGGAACTGGCGGTCATAACCCTGAATTTCACTTTTATTGTGGAAAAAATTCTTTCACATGGAACAATGCTGGAGACATTGCCTGTCTATTTGATACTGAATCAATGACAAGCACCCTCGCAGTTCCATAAGCAATCATTTATGTGAATATTAATAAATTCAAATACATATTTTTTAATTCCTAAAATCATATTGTGCATAAAAATAAGTTACCAAACTTTATATATTTATTATATTTGTAGTATAATTATTTTATATGTAATAAAACTATGTTTGACTAAACATTTAATAATTGTGTACATCTAACATTTTAGGAGGTAAAAATGACATATTCAAAAGTAAAATATGAAGGTTTAAAAAAACTATGTGATATAGTTTTTGAGAAATTCGGATTTAGTCCAGAAGATAGTGGAACTATTACAGACGTTTTACTGCTGTCAGATTTGTTTGGAATTGAATCTCATGGAATTCAAAGACTGGTAAAGTATTATAGTGAAATAAAAAATGGTCTTATAAAAGTAGATTCTAAACCAAAAATAATAAAAGAAACACCTGTATCTGCAGTTTTAGATGCCCAGGCTGGTATGGGTCAACTGACAGGAAAGAAAGCTATGAATATGGCTATTGAAAAGGCCAAAACTTCAGGTTTGGGCATGGTAGTAGTTAGAAACTCAAATCACTATGGCATTGCTGGATATTATGCTAAAATGGCTGAAGAAGAAGGACTTCTCGGAATATCTATGACTAACTCTCCTGCTGTTATAATACCTACTTTCGGAAAAGATGCCATGCTTGGTACAAATCCCATAGCCATATCTATGCCTGCACAGCCCTATCCCTTTTTAATGGATATAGCTACCAGTGTAGTTACAAGAGGGAAAATTGAAGTATACAATAAAAGACATGAACCCCTTCCGCTAGGTCTTGCACTGGATAAAAACGGAGAAGATACAGAAGATCCTTATGATATTTTATACAATCTTCCGAAAAAACTTGGAGGAGGTCTTGTTCCACTTGGAGGCTCTAAAGAACTCACTGGTGGACATAAAGGCTACGGATTGGCTCTTGCAGTTGAAATATTTACAGCAATTTTATCTGGAGGTATCACCGGAAATTACGTTACACTTCAAGGTTCTTCCGGCTCTGGCACCTGCCATTATTTCTGTGCAATAGATTATGGTATATTTGGAGATAAAAATTCCATAGAAGATAAATTGTCAGAGTACCTAAATGAACTTAGAAATTCTAAAAAAGCTAAAGGGGCTTTAAGAATATATACCCATGGAGAAAAAGAAATTGAATCTTATAAAGATAAAATGGAAAATGGCATTCCAATGAATGAAGTTACCCTTAAAGAAATAGATGATATCTGTAAATACTTTAATATAAATACCAATGAGTACATAAAAAAAATTTCCTACTGATAATATTTAACTAAAAACAGTTTAATAAAAATTGGAGGTATTGAAATAAATGATAAAAATAGGTAATAAGAAAATATTAATTAAAACAGGAGACATAACAAAAGAAGATAGTAATGCCATAGTAAATCCTGCAAACAGTGCCCTTCAGCATGGAGGAGGGGCAGCCTTGGCTATCGCAAGAGCTGGGGGTTCTAAGATACAATCAGATAGCAATGAACTTATAAAAAAAATAGGTAGTTTACCTGTGGGAAAAGCAGTTATAACCTATGGTCACGATTTGAACTGTAAATTTGTAATACATACTGTAGGCCCTATAATGGGAGAAGGTAATGAAGATGAAAAACTAAAGAAAGCTGTAAAGAGTGTGCTTAATCTGGCAGAGTCCTATAATTTAAACTCCATATCCATACCTGCTATAAGTTCTGGTATATTTGGGTTTCCAAAAGAAAGATGTGCAAAAATACTTCTTGAAACTTCTGTAGAATTTTTAAAAAGAGAAGATATAGATTTAAAAACTATTGTTATGTGTAATCATGACCAGCAAACAACAGATCTTTTTTTAAAGGAAGAATTAAAATATATTTAACTTCATGTTTACCTTATTATTTATTTTAAGATATCTAAATCTAAAAAATAATTAAAATATTCCTCCATTGGGAATATTTTAATTATTACGCACATTCAAGTCTTGTTACATATTATAAATAGTAACATATTTTTATAGAGGTGTTTTAATGTATAATATGAAACCTGAAGTTTTTAACTTTAATTCTGTTAAAGGTATTTCCCAAAGACAACTAAATGAACATTATAAATTATATGTAGGCTATGTAAATATTTTAAACCAAATCTGGAACACTGATTATAACCCTCAAAATTATACTGATAGTAATCCAACCTATTCAAAAATGCGCAGCTTAAAACTTGGTGAAACCTACGCACTAAACGGGGTAAAACTTCATAATCTTTACTTCAAGAATATGACAGGAGGCAACACCACTCCCCACGGTCCAGTACTCAACTCCATAATAAATCAATTCTCATCTTATGATAATTTTCTTTCTTATTTAACAAATGTGGGTCTATCTATGAGAGGATGGGCAGTTCTGTCTATAGATTCACTAGACAATAAATTCCATATAATAGGAAGTGATCTGCACGACAAAGGATCTGTATGGATTTCTTACCCTATATTAGTAATGGATGTTTATGAACATGCTTATTTCATGGATTTTGGAACAAATAAAAAAGAATATATTTCTACTTTCATTAAGAATATAAATTGGACTGTTGTAAATAAAAGATTCCAAAAGTATCTTCACTTAATGCAGCTTTTGAATATGAATCACAATAGATATATTCCATATGAATTTCTCAATAGACATATTTAATAATAAAAAACAGCTTTAAAAGCTGTTTTTCACTATTTCCCTGCAAATAACGTATCGATCATATCGAACAGGAAGCTAAAAGATTCCCTTCTTTTAGATTTTATTCTTTTTAGTATTGTAACTTTATCCTTTGTTTCTTGAATATCCCTTATTTCTTTATTCACATAACTCCCCCCATTCAGACAATTAAATTTTATTATTTCTCGTACGCTATAACCACATCTTTATACCCCTATATGATTAAACTAAATTTGTTTGTTAATATATTAACATTCTTTATATTCAATTGCAATATATATGTTAAAAAAATGACTATATACCATAAATTTAAAACTTTTATTATTCTTAAGTTAAAAATTTTAAGATATTTGTGATAATCACTTAATAATATACCCAAATACCACTGCCTCAATTCTTAATTCATGTAAAGTCTTACAGAAAAAGTAATTTATTTATGATATTTTTATTTGGATTACACATGTTATAAAAATAATAAATTATTGTCATAATATTATCAATGAAATTTCATTATTTATAACAAAATTTATTTCTATTTAAAAATAAAAGTACCTAGGACACATTATTGATTTCAAAATGCCTAGGTACCTTAAAACATAATTGTCAAGCTTCATTTGCTTCTGTATTTTTCCCTTTAACAATCCCTTGTACAAAAAGCATAGTTAAAGTGATTCCAATCAAAATGGTAGATACCGCAGCTATTTCTGGGGTTATGCTAGTTTTCATACTCTCCCACATGGCCAGGGGAAGCGTTTTAGTTTTAGAACCTGCCAGAAACATAGTAACAGTTACTTCATCTATAGATGTGCTAAAAGCAAATACCGCCGCTGAAAACATAGAAGCTTTAATCTGAGGCAGTGTAATGTTAAAAAATACACTAATTTGTTTTGAACCCAGTCCCATTGCTGCCAGCTCAATATTTTTATCTACCCCCTTTAGTCCTGTCATCACCGTTACAAATACCATAGGTATAGCCAGAAGTGTATGCCCTAGAACTATTCCAGGTATAGTATTAGTTAATTTTAAAGGAGCAAAGGAATTATATAAGGCTACACTAATTATAATTACAGGTATAACCATAGGCATAACCATAAATCCCATAAATACATTTTTAAATTTAAACTCCACCTTAGTAACAGCAGCTGCCGCCATGGTTCCTAGAATAAGAGCAAGTATTACTGTAAGTACCGCTATTCCAAGACTTCTGCCGAAACATTGAGTCCACTGACTATCATTAAAGAAAGCATGATACCACTGAGTAGAGTAACTTGGTGGTGGAAATTTAAAATAACTTAACGAAGTAAAAGAAAGGGGTATCAATACAAATACAGGAGCTATAAGAAAAAACAATATAACTATTACAATTATTGGAAGCCACATTATTCTCCCTCCTTTAACATAGGGTTTCTTTTTACCAATACTGCAAGTATAGACAAAAGTACCATGGTAATAATAAATAAAACTAAGGAAAGTGCAGAGGCTAAAGGCCAGTTCAAGGTAGCACTTATATTATTCTGTATAAGGGTAGATACAAGCATATTCTTTGATCCCCCTAGTAGTGCAGGAGTAATAAAATATCCAAGAGCTAGAACAAATACCAGTATTGATCCTGATAAAATTCCCGGAACAGATAAAGGAAAAAACACCTGCCAAAAAGCTTTTATAGGCCTGGCCCCCATAACTTGAGCAACTTCCACTAGCTGTGTGTCAATACTTGACATAACCGAATAAACATTTAACACCATATACGGAAATAGAACATG
Organism: Clostridium kluyveri; assembly: GCF_001902295.1. Classification (NCBI taxonomy): domain Bacteria; kingdom Bacillati; phylum Bacillota; class Clostridia; order Eubacteriales; family Clostridiaceae; genus Clostridium; species Clostridium kluyveri. The sequence goes on from NZ_CP018335.1 coordinate 3,225,278, forward strand.
GGTCATACCTATTGTTACAGAAGCAGTATTGTAAAGTAAATCCAAAGGCTGATTTATAAGCCCTATATTCTTCAAAAAGGTATTTAAAATCCCCTGTTCCTGTAAGATTATAATCCATGAAAAAGTACGTACCAATAAACTAATCCAGAAAGGTATCATAATAATCATTAGAATGACCTTTTTGGTTCTGGAGGATTTTGTTTTAATAATAAAATAAGCTACCGGATAAGCAAGTACAATTGATATTACTGTTACAATAAATGAAGTTTTCAAGGTAAGCCATATAACTTGAAGATATATAGGCTCTGTAAAAATCTGTGCTATATATTTAAAAGTAAATCCATTCTCATCTATAATACTTAATTTAAATAAACTTATCATAGGTACGAATGTGAATACTATAATAAAAAGTGCAGGCAATATTACCAGTATCCATTTTACACTAAGCAAATTATTTAATTTATCTTTTGTAGAATTTTTCTCAAACATCATCTCTTCTTTCTTAATACTCTCATTCACCATTTCCATTCCCCCAAAAATCAATAACTATTAACCTAAAGTTCTAGCTGTATAACTAGAACTTTAGATTTTAGAATAAATTATTTAATTAACCACTGTTGGAATTTAGTATCCACAGCATCATAATTTTCTGCCCACCATTCTTCATCGCCATGTATAAGTTTATTAGAGGTTTCGTCATCTCCTCTTCCTATTCTTTCTTTTACTTCTGTAGATAATAAATCCAATGCTTTAGAATTAGTTGGTGCATAGTCGATATTTTTTGAGAATTCTGCCTGTTGTTCAGCTTCACACTCAAAGGCAATAAACTTCATAGCCAGTTCTTTATGAGGTGCTCCTTTTGGTACTACCCATGAATCTCCAAGAACTATAGCCTGGTTATATTCCACATCTACCGGCGAACCTTCCTTCTTTGCAGTACTTACACGTCCATTCCAAGCTGCTGCCAAAGTAACATCACCACTTGCAAGTGATTGAGGTGCCTGAGCTCCTGCAGTCCACCATATTTTTACATTGCTTTTTATTTTATCTAGACTTTTAAAAGCTCTATCTACGTCTAAAGGATATAACTTATCTGCCTCAACTCCATCTGCAAGAAGCGCAGCTTCTAAAGTACCTACAGGATATTTCCACATAGCACGGGCTCCAGAAAACTTTTGTGTATCCCAAAATTCAGCCCAGGTGGTGGGGTGATTGTCTTTTGAATAACTACTCGTGTTATAGGCTATAGCTACATCAAAAGTATCTGAACCCACTCCATATTCATTAACCAATCCTTTATCGATATTATCTGTTTTAATTACACTGTAATCCAACTTTTCAAGTAATCCCTGTTTACCTCCTCTTGGTGCAAAATCAGAGTCTACATTTACTACATCCCATTCAACATTCTTTGATTGAACCATTGCTTTCAACTTACCATAGTCCGTTGGGTTTACTACCGTTATTTTTACCCCGTATTTCTTTTCAAAGGCATCGTAATTTACTTGCCTTGCTTTGGAATAAGCTCCTCCCCAATCCACAACAACTAATTCTTTATCTTCACTGGTACTACTTTTTTCATTAGATGAACTGCCACATCCTGTAAGACCGAAGATCAATATTGCACTTAATAAAAGTAATAATTTTTTCTTCATAATTTATTCCCCCTTATGCTTTATATAATTAATTTCCTATTAAAGAACTCTTTGTAATTTCCCAATTTAATATAATCTCTCTGCCAGGAGTAAGTAAATTTTTATCAGAAGGTACTGCTTTCACCATCATTTCCTCATTATTTTCATTAACTACCTTTACTTTTAATGAGTCTCCTACAAAAATAACTTCCTTAACTATTGCTTTCATGCTATTCTCATATTGAGTTTTATCTAGTGTAATACTTATATTTTCAGGTCTTAAGGCTATGGAAACAGCCTTCCCCCTTAAATACTGACCCTCAGCATCCATTTCTCCCTTTAAAATTTGTTTATTAAATATTTCTATAAATGCAATTTTACCTTCTGTTTGAACTATTTTACCTTTAATAATATTTATCTCTCCTATAAATTCTGCTACAAATATACTTTTAGGTTTTTCATATATATTTTCCGGAGTATCTATTTGTTCTATTCTCCCTTTATTCATAATACATACTTTGTCAGACATTGTAAGAGCCTCTTCCTGATCATGGGTAACACTTATAGTGGTGATTCCAATTCTCTGCTGTATATGCTTAATTTCCAATTGCATTTTCTGTCTTAACTGCTTGTCTAAAGCTCCTAAAGGTTCATCTAGTAATAACAATGGAGGATTAAATACTATGGCCCTTGCAAGTGCAACTCTCTGCTGTTGTCCTCCACTTAATTGTTTAGGATATCTATTTTCTACTCCTTCAAGATCCACTAGCTTCAGCATATTTATAACTTTTTCTTTAATCTTATCTTTAGAAAATTTTCTGATTTTCAAAGGATACGCAATATTTTGAAAAATATTCATATGAGGAAACAATGCATAATTTTGAAAAAGCATCCCTATATTTCTTTCATAGGGTCTCTTTTTTTCAATATTTTCTTTATTTAAAAGAATTTCACCTGAATTTATTTTTTCGAACCCGGCAATTAATTTTAATAATGAAGTTTTTCCAGAGCCACTTGGTCCCAATATGGTTAGAAACTCTCCTTTCTCCACTCCAAAACTAACTTCATCCACAGCCTTAAAACTTTTATAGTATTTTACTACATTATTCATTAATAAGTTAGCCCCAATGGTACTCATTTAACATTTCTCCTTTCTAAAACCTTCAACATTTATTTGTATTTTATTAAATGTGATAAAGTCATAAATTTACTAAATATAAAAGATATAATTATTGCAATAAAACAAAATTGTTTATTCATAATATAACGATATATATCTACACATTATACATTTTTATTAATTATACTGTCTTAATATTAACATGTCAATCTTAATTTGATGTGTTAATTAATAATATGTAAATATGAGCTATCAAATTTTAGTACTAGCGTTTATAAATTGAATACATTGTTTTTATAACATTCAATTTATAGCTTATATATTTATTTTATGATTCAAAGCTTATTGAAAAATTATCATTATATATCAATGTATTTTATTATATTATTAATAATAATATGTATAATTTATCATATTATTATTAATATTCATATATATAAAACAAACAAATATAAACTAATGAATTTGTCTTTTGAGTACATATGCTTACTATTTTTCTTACTTTTTTTAATTAATATTTTAATTTTTATAAATATTTATAAAAAATGCTATAAAATATCTTTAATAGTATCTTATATAAAAAGGAAATATAAGTATTTTATAGAATATATTAATTGTGAGGTGTTATTAACATGAATAATAGGCTTAAAGAAATAAGGATGAGAGAATATATGATGAATCCAAAGGAATTCTCAAAATTAATAGAAGTTAACCTCAAAACATACTATGCTTGGGAAAATGGAACATCAATTCCTTCCATGAAGAAAGGATTAAAAATAGCTGAGAAATTGAATAAAAGATTAGATGACATATGGTACTTAAAATAGTGCCATATATTTTAAAGACATATTCGATAAATTAAAGAAAAAATTTATATATATAAGAATCTTTTTATAAATTCTATCATTTATTATACATAAAGCCTATCAAGTGATTCTAAAGTTCAGGTGGAGTTTGCTGTAGAGAAACGCTTTTCTCCATCTTAACCTTAGAATCACTTATCCATGCGCGTAGACCTGTTTATCTCCAACCTTGAAAAAGATGATATTAGCGCTGGTAGTGTTGGGATAAATTAAACCATGATTACTTACATATTAATATATTTTTTATAATATAAGGAGGTCATAAAATGACTAAATTTAAAAATGAACAACAATCAATTTGCCGTTGGAGAGAATTTATCAAAGATATGAATAACGACCCTTTATTTAATTCCATAATTATAAAGCCATGTGTAAGACATTCTCATTTACAAGTAAATGATGAACAATCAACCACAGATTTATTCTCTAACAAAGATTTTAAAAAAAATTCTTCTAAAAATTCGCAATTAATGAAATATTCCATTCCTTTTTTAAAACATATTTCTTTAGCACTAAAAAATATTCCTCATATAATTTCTATCAAGGACATTAGCGGAAGGATTATTAGTCCATCAGGAATGCCGCAGATATCGAATATAAAAAAAATGCCAATTTGTATAGGAACAAATTGGTGCCAGAAAGATATCTGCATGGATAATACAGAAACAAAATTTATCAAAAAAAACTCTGTTTTTACGTACAGCATATATAATTGTAACAAAACTCATAATTGTTCCTGTATAAATGTACCTATTAAATCAAATAAAAATACAATTGGATATATAACCCTTAGTACTATGACTGACTATGCATATCCCGCTCTGCTTAGTCCTGTTATAATTTATGCTAATTATATTGAAACTATGATATCAGATTCAGAAAATAGACAAAGTAACCAACCACTTTCACAAATTAACGATTTAATGGCAACTACAGTTCATGACTTAAAAAATCCATTAGCAGTAATTAGAGGTTTAGCACAACTAGGGAAAATAACTTCAGACAGAAATAAACTTAATGTATACCTAGATAAAATCATAAATCAAGCTGATGAATTAAACGATATTATCATAGAACTATTAAGCATATTTAAACCTTCCGAACTCTTTCCAAAAAAAGTTGCTCCAGTAATAGAAAAAGTAATTAAATCATTTCAATTTGAGTGTAATCTGAAAAAAATTAAATTATCCTTTAAAAATAATGGAGATAATTTTATATATATGTCTGAAAATTTATTTAAAAGATCTATACAGAATATTTTAATAAATTCCATTCAATTAATGGATAATGGAGGGCAAATTGAAATTGAAACAATAATAGAAGGAGACTATATTATTATTACAATTAAAGATACTGCTGGTGGAATACCGGAAGATATACAGGATTCACTATTCCAAGCATTTACATTTAGAAGAGAACAAGGTACTGGACTTGGCCTGTTTATGGTTTATCATACAATTACCAATACACATAAAGGCAAAATCTGGTTTAAGAGTAAACCAGATTTTGGAACTACATTTTTTATAAAGATTCCAATTGCTAAAAACGTAGAAAATACACCTCTTTCAAAACATAAATTGATTTGAACATAAAGATAACTATTTAACTAGAGAGTACAATGTGATTTCTCTAGTTATTTTTTATTAATAATTTTAACAGAAGCACTGGCACCTATCCTGGAGGCTCCTGCATTTATCATTTTTATGGCATCTTCGTAAGTCCTAATTCCACCTGATGCTTTTACCTTTAAATTAGGTGAAACTGCATCATACATTAGTGCTACATCCTCTGAAGTAGCTCCTGACATGTTAAAACCCGTAGATGTTTTTACAAAATCAGCCCCCGCCTTTTTAGCAAGCTTACAAGCTATAATTTTCTCTTCATCATTAAGGAGACAGGTTTCAATAATAACTTTAACCAGGGCTCTTCCATTAATTTTATTAACTAGAGTTTTTATATCTTCTTCAACATAATCATAATTTCCTGATTTTAAATAACCTACATTTATAACCATATCAATTTCAGAGGCTCCCCTATTTACCGCCTGTACTGCTTCAAAAGCTTTTGTTTCAGATGTGACGGCACCTAAAGGAAACCCCACAACTGTACACACTTTCACATCTGAGCCCTTTAATAACTGGTAGGCAGCATTAACATAACAGGAATTTATGCATACCGAAGCAAATCCATATTCTAAAGCTTCTTTACATAATTTAACTACCTGTTCATAAGTAGCCTCAGGTTTTAAAAGGGTATGATCTATCATTTTTGCTAGTTCCTTTTTATCCATTATTTTATCTCCTTCTTGCCGATGAATAATAAAAAATTATGGTTCACTTTCCTATTGCCCTTTTTAACACTCTAAAATGAGTAATAGGAAATGAACTTTATAGATACAGTTTTATATTACCATAGTTACATTTACTATGGAATAACCAAGTAGTAATTATCAATTTATTACTTTTCTATATAAGTTCTCCTAAAGTTCAGGTGGAGTTTCCTTACGAGCAAACTCCACCTGAACTAGATTCATTTCCCAGCATATTTAGGATTAGGACTAAATTTATTCGTATATATATCTGACGCCTTTATAGCTCCCTTTTCCAATATTCCAGTTTCTTCAGACATATCCAACCATTTTTGAATATATTCTGGATTTACATAGTCATTTTCGTCATACCAGAATGGTTCAACTTGAGAAATTTTCATATTAAATCTCTTCGCTATGATTTCATTTGCCTGCTGCTGGTGAGTATTAATCCACTTATGGGTTTTTACAAGCACTTTTACAAAACGCTTAACTGTATCTGGATGTTCTTTTATAAATTCATCACTGAATCCACGAGTAGAGGCTCCTCCTGCAGGTCCTTGTGTTACTTCATAGCTGGTAAAGAGAGAGCTTACTCCTCCATCAATTTGTGCTTTTTTAATATATGGAGGATGAAGAGCAGCTATGTCAACTAAACTCTGGCTCAATGCCTGTTCCTGCTGATTAGATGGCATAATTACAAATTCTGCATTTGACTTTGGAATATTATATTTCTTAAAATATTCAAGAGCTATTATTTCAGCACAAGAATTTCTATTTGCAACTGCAATTTTAAATTTTTTATTTTTTAAATCCTCTGGAGATTTTATAGAACTTTTACTATTTACCATATAGTTCATATGAACAAATTTTTCATTATCAATCATTCCAGTAGCTACCACTTTAATCTTTGCTCCTGCCAACTGAGCAAGGGCTACATCAATTGGATGTCCATCGAATACATCATTACTTCCTGTTAACACTGCTTGAATTGCTGTACTACCTTTAAGCACTCCAGTATATTCTAGTTGTATTCCCTCCTCTTTAAAAAATCCAAGTTCATCCGCAATATCAAATTCATTAAATCCAGTCTGAGTTGCTATTTTTATAACATCAAGCTTTTTGCCATCACTGGAAGTTGTGGTATTTGAATTTGTTTCACTGCTTTTTGATGAACATCCTACTACATTAAAAATTATAGCTAATGATAAACTTATCATTGTAACTTTCTTTAATAATTTATTCATACTTCTACACCTCATTTTTAAAAATTTAAATTTAATTTATTGCACTCTGGGGTATATCGTATAAATCTTTATTGGAGTCCTTTTCATCATCAGCTCTCTTTTCATTATCCCGACTATCCTTAAGTAATCCCCATATCCTATGTTTTAGTGCAGTAAATTCATCAGATGATTTTATGCTTCCACTTTCCCTTGGTCTTGGTATATCAATATCAATTATTTCTTTCACAGTTCCAGGATTCTTTGTCATAACAACTACTCTGTCTGACAAAAACACAGCTTCTTCTATATTATGAGTAACAAACAATATAGTCTTATGTGTCTTTTCCCATATATGAAGCAGCTGTATATGAAGATCCTCTTTTGTTTGCTCATCTATTGCTGCAAAAGGCTCATCCATTAGCAGCACTTCTGGATCATAGGCTAGTGCTCTAGCAATAGCTACCCTTTGTTTCATACCCCCTGATAGTTCATAGGGATATCTGTTTTCAAAACCCTTTAACCCCACCAATTCCAGATATTTTTTACTCATTTTCTTTCTTTCACGCTTATTGATTCTCTTAATTTCAAGTCCAAATTCTACATTTTTTTCTATACTCCTCCATGGGAAAAGTGCATATCCCTGCATAACTATGCCTCTATCTAGTGCAGGTCCATGTATTTCCTTATTGTCAATAAATATTTTCCCTGTATTTCCTTTTATAAGACCTGCTATAATATCCAAAAATGTTGATTTACCACATCCACTAGGGCCAACTATAGATACAAATTCACCATTTTTTACTTTAATACTCATTCCACTTATAGCAAGTAAATCTTCTTTATTTTCTTTTTTTCCATTTTTAACACCATATTTATATCCAACATCCTCAGATACTATCTTATAATTTGGTACATTATTATTTTTTATATATATGTCTCCAACAGTCATGAACAATTCCTCCTTTATTTTATATTTATACATTAGGCTCCTGTTTCCATTTCATAATATTTTTCTGCAGGAAAACAAGTAAATAATTCAACCCAAAGCCTATCAATGCTATAGTTACAATTGCAGCATACATATCAGCAACTTTGTAAGTTTCCTGAGATTGAAATATAAGAAAACCAAGTCCCGCATTAGCTCCTATCATTTCTGCTGCAACTAAAACAATTATAGCTGTAGTAGCACTTAATCTGATACCCGTAAAAATTGATGGAAACGCTCCGGGGAAAATTACCTTGTAAAAAAGAGCTAATGGTGATGCTCCCATGGATTTTGCAGATTTGATTAAAATGGGATCTACATTTTTGACCCCTTCAATAGTACTTATAAGTATAGGCCACTGAACTCCCCAAAATATAATAGCTATTTTAGATGTTTCTCCAATACCAAATACAAGTATAAACACAGGGAATAATGCTAGTGCTGAAGTTTGTCTAAAAATTTGCAGAAGAGGATCTATAAATCTCTCAAATTTTTTAAACCATCCGATAACGAGTCCTAGTGGAATAGCAACTAAAAGTGCCAGTGCAAAACCTGCCGCTGATCTTTTAAGACTTACGAATACATTTTCAAAAAGAGAACCACTAATTATTAATTGCCACAATGCTGCAAATACTTTGGAGAATGGCGGAAGAAAAACTGGATTAGCAATACCGATCCTAGGTGCTGCTTCCCACAGTATTAAAAATATAATGATAGAAAATAAACTGTATCCTATTCTACCAATTGTTTCAACAATTCTATCAATTATTTCTAATCCATACCTATTATCTTTTGATATATCTATTTCTTTTCTACTTTTGGTAGCATTCAATTTTATCACTCTCCATTTAGATTATATCTATTGAAAATCTTGAAGTATAACAGAATAAATATCTTCTATCAACCTCATTGCCCCTTCATATCCTAGATAAGAACGGCTAAGAATCATCCTGTCACTTATAGGTGTAGATGTTGAAAGCTGATATCCTTTTATTTCTTTTGAAATAACCCTGTCCCATCCACTTCCAAGTATTAATGGTTTAGTTCTAAAATTGCTATTTCTCAAATATTCATTTACTTTTCCTCCATCATTTGTAAATTCAATCTCTGGAACAATATCATTATAGAATCCTTTAAAATGTTGTTTTACTTGCTTTTCATATTCTTTGGGAACTCCTTCTGTTATAAACTGCTTTTTGGGTAGCAGCCCTAAGTCATTTATTAAAAACTTAGATAAAGCCAAAGAATAAGCACTATCTGCTACAGTTATAAAATGCTTTGGAAGTAGCCTAGTTTCAAGAAGAACATCTGCTGCTCTTTCTAAGTAATAAAAATATCTATCCTCCTGTCTTTCTATTTCATTTTCAATAATATTATTATCTATCCCCATAAAATTTCCCACAGCTCTTAAAAACTTTGCTGTTTCCTTTGGTCCTATTGGAAGAACAGGATATTGAAAATACTCTGTTCCAAACTTCTCTTTTAAATGTATTACATTTTCAAGTCCTACCCAGGGTGATATAATTAAGTTATATTGTGCCTTAGGTATATTATTTAATGTATTTATTCCCTTTCCATGTCCAAAAATAATATTAGCTTTTACTCCTATTGAATTTAAAAGTTTCTCAATAACCTCAAAATTTCCTGCCCAGAATGTATCTTGATATGGTACAGTAGCCCACACATTAACTAATCCTTTTTCAATTTCATCTGACGGTTTTAAATATTGATCAATTATTGCATCTATTATAAGTTGGTGACCTAAAAAATTGCTTCCTTTAAATCCTCCGGTCTCAGCATATACTATAGGCTTGCCCTCTTCTCTAAATTCATCTACTATCTCTCCTACATAATCTCCTACAATATCTGAAGTACATCCAGTTAATACAACATATAAGTCTGCATCCAATACCTTAAAGGAATTTGAAATAACTCTGTGCAATTTATCCACTCCCCCAAATATCACTTCTTTTTCTCCTACATTGGTACATGGTATTGAATGTCCCCCTATATAGCCGGTGCCCTGGCATCCATTCTGAAGCCCTAAAGTGGACCAGATTTTTGCTGCACACCCAGGTCCAGCATGTATTATGGGTACTGCCCTTTCTATAGCGAGTACGGATTCATATCCTCCAAGTGCACAGACATGTCTTAACTCTTCAACCACTCCACTCATTATTTCACCTCATTTTCAAGAAATTTAAATGTATCCTGCTTAAGCCACCAGGAAGTATACGGAAGCTTTATCCTCTTAGATAGGCTCTCTGCTAGGCTGTTATTTTCCAAAGTATCTATTATGCTGTGACCAAAATCTATAATTCCTCTATATCCAAAAGCACTGTATTCATCTGATATCATTATAGATGGGATTCCCATCTTAGTTGGCCATATTGTAGTACCTGGATGCCTGGCTATATAAAGATCTGGTTTTAATTTGTTTAGCAGATTTAATATTTCAAAATTTTGAACATCACATATGCTTATTGGGATATCTTCCTCCCTTTTGGATAGGGCAATGGATGATTCCGGTATGCTTCCATGATCATAATGTTGATCAAAATGCCAGGAAATTCCCCATATTACCTTAATACCTAATTCACCTAATACTCTCATATAATTGTGAGAAAAACTTGGTCCCATACCTACTATCGCTCTTTTACCTTTTAACTTTTTCCTGATTTTTTCAAGTTCCGGTGCTATTCTCCTCTTTTCACTATCTATATAATCTTCTACTTCTTTCTCTTTGCCTAAAGTTTTTCCAAGTCCTCTGAGCCAATTATCCATACCTGCAATACCATGAGGCTGAATAGATTTCACATAGGGAACACCATATTGCTGTTCTAATCCATTTCCCAAATATCCTCCTAAAGTACCGCATATGCTAATAGTAGCTGCAGCCTCCGACATTCTAGATATCTGCTCTATAGTAGCAAAAGGTACTACAAATTGAGGAATAAGTCCAAGTTTTGACAGTATTTCAGTTATATAATCTCTAGCACTTCCATTAAAATTTATCATATTTACAAGTTCCGGACGTCTCTTTCTAGGTGGTTTCACTATACGTGTCAATATGGCATGAAAGGCTGCATCAAAGCCTGATGCCCATATTTTCGATCTAAATCCCTCGCAGAAAACAGGTACCACAGGAATTTTTATTTCTTTTTCCATTTCATCTGTAATACTTTTAATATCGTCTCCAATAATTGCCGAAGCACAAGAAGTAGTGACAAATATGGCCTTGGGTTTAAATCTCTTATATGCTTCTTTTATACCTTCCCTTAACTTATCTCTGCCGCCAAATACAGTAGAATCCTCTGTCATATTAGTGTTTATCACATTTACATCTTTCTTTTCCCAACTTCTTATATTTTGTCCCCATTTGAAAGTAGTATTTTCCCCAATTACATCTGCCGAGCACCCAATGGCGCCGTGATTTACAATGGCAGCATCCAATATACGTGATAAGTACCCCTGAGCACATCCAGAACTACAGTTGCTAGCCTGACTAAAGCACCTTTCTTCATTTTTAAGACATCCACATTGCACTTTTTTAACAAGATCCTTAACTGTTCCACTATAACCAGTAATAGAATTAAGTCTGTTTTCCCTAGTTGCTGATTCTATTACCTTAATATTAATAGACATGAAAACATCTCCTTTATAAAAATTAATTTTTAACTGTATTAAGCTTTTACTTTTCAATCCCCTGGTATTTTATCTTAAATAATAAAAAACCAGAAACCCTTAAATAAAATTTAAATTTTATTTAAAGCCTCTGGTTTCCCAGTCAACTAAAATTGAATAATGTGAATAAAAAATCCCCTTTCAAAAGAAAAGGAATATGTGCTAAAATATTTTTTAACATTAATTTCCCTCATCTTTCAGAAATATATCTGCAGGATTTAGCACCTTGCATGTAAATAAAACATACGGGTTGCTGAAACTTCATCGGGCCAGCCCCTTAGTTTCTCTTGATAAGAATATTGATTATATTATTTTTGTATTGTATATATAGTTTCTAATTACATGGTTCATTAATTTTATCTATTCTAGAATAATATTTAATTAACTTTTTTAAAGCTTCGTCTATGGACTGATTTATATCAAAAGCTTCAATTCCATTTCTATTTAAAAATACAGCAGCTTCCCTACCTATTTGACTAACTAAAACTATTCTACACCCTGAAAGATGTTTAACAATAGACAAAATTTTATCATAGTGACCCTCTTTTTCACAGCAAAAAATATCATCTACCTTTCTCAATTCCATAAATTCATAATTGCCGTCTTCCACTTTATATATATAAAATTGACTTGCTTTTCTAAAATGTTCATTTACAAATTTGCCATCACTACTTGCAACTGCAACTTTATAATTCATATATGCCCTCCTATAAATCAATTAAATCTTGTAAGAACTACAGAATATATATCTTCCAAGAGTTTAAGTCCACCTGAATATCCTACATAGGAACTATTTATTATAAGCCTCTCAAAAACAGGCCATGAAATAGTAATATAATGTGCCTTTGTCTCTTCCGCTATTTTCTTTTCCCAGGAACTCCCTATGATCAACGGATATCCGTAAAAACCCGTACTTCTAATTTCATTATCTATCTTATATCCATCTGTACAAAATTCTACTTCTGCTTCTATGCCATCATTCAATTCTTTAAAATATTTTCTTACATTATTTTGATATTTTACAGGAGTGTCATCAGTTATATATTGTTTTGAAGGGAAGAGACCAAAATCATTTACTAAAAACTTGGTAATTGCAACACAGTACTGGGCATCTGAAATTACTACAAAACGCTTTGACATAACACGAGTCTCAAGAAATACATCTGCAAAACGTTCTATATAATAATAATATTCTTGTTCATGCCTTTCAATGATATCTTCTACTTTTTTTCTATCTATTTTTGCAAACTCACCCACCGCACGTAAGAATTTACTTGTTTCAAAAGCTCCTATAGGCAATACTGGATAGTGAAAATAAGGTGTATCAAATTTATTTTCTAAAAGTTTCATATTTTCAAGCCCTACCCATGGCGATACTAAAAGATTAAATTCCGCTTCTGGTATTTTATCTATATTACCAATCCCTCTTCCATACCCAAATATTGTATTGGGGATTAATCCAAGTTCTGAAACAAGCTTTTCTAATTGCCTTAAATTACCCAGCCAAAATGGATCATGAAGAGGTATACTAGCCCATATATTTACAAATCCTTTAGTCTTTTTATGGGAAGGTTTTAAATATTGTTCAATAATGGCTTCAATCACCCACTCATGACCTAAATAATTATTACCTTTAAATCCAGGCGTTGATGCATATATCACAGGTTTTTTTGCATTTTTAAATGAACGTACTACTTCTTCTGCATCATCTCCAACTATCTCTGAACTGCAGCTGGTTAAAACTACATAAAGATCTGCATCTATCACTTTAAGTGCATTTTCTATAGTTTCTTTGATCTTACCCTCTCCTCCAAAGATCACTTCTTTTTCACTTATATTAGTACATGGAAATATATGAGAGGAAAAATATCCTGAACTTCCAAAATCTCTTTCAAGCTTTTCAGCGCAACCAGGTCCAGAGTGCAACACAGGAATAGCCCTGGTTATTCCATGTACAGTCTGCATAGCTGCCATAGCACATTTATATCTTGGTTGTTCTAATATCTTTGTCATATTACCATACCTTTCTTCAAAAATGTTGAATTATTCTGCTCATACCACCAATCCGTATATGGCAACTTAACTCTAGAAGCAAGATTTTTTTCAAAACTCCTATTATTGATCGTATCCAGCACACTATATGCAAAATTCAGTGTTCCCCTATATCCAAAAATCATATATTCATCATTTACACACAAGGCAGGTATTCCCTGTTTTATAGCCCACACAGTAGTTCCAGGGTGCCTTGAAAAATATATATCTGGATGATATTCATTTAATATATTCAATATTTCATAATTTTGTTGTTCAGTTACACTTAATCTTATATTATGAGATGAATTTTTCATTAAATAATTGACAGCAGGGGGAATTATACCGCTATCGTGCTTTCTATCATAATGCCATGCACCTGCCCATGCTATTTCAATGCCAAGTTCCTGAAGCACACGGGATATTTCAAAAGTATAGCCAGGTCCCATTCCAAGTACTGCACTTAACCCCTTAAGCTCCTTTTTTACCTTTTCTATCTTTGGTAGGTATATTTCTCTTTCTCTTTTTATATAATTTTCTACTTCCTGCTGTTTTCCTATTATTTTACCTATACTCCTAAGCCAGGTCTCAAATCCTGCAATACCCAGTGGATTGATTGTTTTTATATATGGAACTCCATATTTTTCTTCAAGACCATTTCCCAAATATGTTCCAAGAGTTCCACATATACATACTGTAGCAAGAGATTCCGATAAACGGGATAATTCTTCTACTGTTGAATTCTGATATAGAAATAATGGTCTCACTCCAAAATTTGAGAATATATCTATTATTTCATCCCTGGCACTTTCATAAAAATTTTTAAAATTAACTATATTATTTTTTTTATTAGGAGGTTTCACAATACTGGTGAGAACTGCATGATCTGAAGCATCAAATCCTGAAGCCCACACTCTAGATCTAAATCCTTCACAATAAACAGGAGCTATTGGTACTGGTATCTCTTCTTTCAATTCCTCTATAACACTATCAACATCTTCTCCAATAATACCTGTTGCACAAGAAGTTCCTATAAAAATTGCTTTAGGCTTATATCTTTTATAAATTTCCCTTGTTATTTCTTTAAGACTGTCTGCAGCCCCAAATACTGTATCTTTTTCATTCATATCAGTTCCAACAAATACAGTGTTATTTATAATTCCTCTTTTAGTGGCCATTTGACTATTTATGACATTTATATTTGCTGACATGGCTGTACAACCTGATGGTGCATGGTTTATTATTGCTACATCTCTTATTCCAGAAAGTTGACCCAACGCACACCCTGCATTACAGGAACTGGATTGGCTAAAACATCTTTCTCTATTGGTTAAATTTCCACACTTTGACCTATTACATAAATCATGTAGATCCCCACTGTAACCTGTAATAGCCCCCAGCCGCTCTTCTCTCGTCTGAGAAAGCGAGGTTCTAAAATTAATTGACACACTTTTCATCTCCCTTTAGTATTTATTGAAATGATTATAATAAAAAAGAGATACTAAGTAAAATTCATAATACTTAATACCTCTGGTTTTCCAGTTAGCCTTATCTTAAATAACTTTTATTGTTACAGTAAATTAAAAAGGCCAGTTTTACTTTATAATAAAACTAGCCTCTAGTATCTCTAGTGAACTAACTAATATATTTGGCATGATTTGAATTAATCTTATACTTTTTATATATTAGATTTATAATTAACCTAATAGTATAAAATATAAGGTTAAGTGTATTTATTGTCAAATACACCATTTTTTATTACTATACTACTTGAGAAATTTTTTGTCAATATAATAATTATATAAATTTAAATCTATGTAAAAAATTACAATCTATATAGAAAATTTTTAAGCTAAAACTATACTTTAAACTTTTGAATGCTTTCATCAAGCTTTTGTGCCAAATGAGATTGTTCTTCCGCAGCTTTACTAACTTGTATAATACCTTCAGTGGCATAATTTATGGAACTCTTAATTTCATTAGTATTTTCTAATGATTTTTGTGCAATTTCAGAAACACTGCCTATGGTATTAGTTATTTCATCTACTGTAACTTTTATATCCTCTGTCATGGAGGCTAAATCTTTAGAAATATTATAAGTGATTTCAGAATCCTTAAAATATTGGTCTCCTGTATTTGAATAATTATCTAATTGTATATTTACATTTTTATCGATAAATTTCAATAATTCATTACTTGCCTTTGAAAGATTATTAAAAACTTCTTGAACCTTTATTACGGTATTTTGTATGATAGAAACTATTTCCGAAGATTGTTCTGCTAAAATTTTTACTTCTTGTGCAACTACACCAAATCCTTTGCCCTGTTCTCCTGCTCTTGCAGCCTCAATAGAGGCATTTAGAGCCAATAAATTAGTCTGTTCTGCAATACTTGAGATCATATCTGCCATTTCCTTTATTTCTACAACCACTTTTCCATCATCAATAGCTTTTAATATACTTGCTTCTTGCTCCTTATAAATGTTTCTACACTCATCTATGGCATTTTTTACATTCTCTTCTATGGAAAGCGCCCTTGCTTTAGCCTCATTTGCATTTTTATTCCCATTTTCAGCTTTATTTGATAATTCATTTACATTGCCATCTATTTCCTCTATGGATGCAGTTACTTCTTCTGTAGAAGAAGTAACTTCCTCAGAACAATTTACTATATTATTTATTGAACTATCTATAATTTTAAATTTTAAAGTTATTTCTTCTACCGAATTAGAAAGTTTTTTACTAAAAGAAGCAATATCTCTGGAGTTATCAATTATAGTCTTTATAAGTTCTTTAACATTTTTCTGTGCAGTATTAAGCAGCTCGGCGGTTTGTCCAAATTCATCCCCTCTTTTTATCTGTATAGGAGTACTAAAATCACAGGCAGAAAGACGTTTTGCAAAAGCCTGTATTCTTAAAAGGGGCCTAGTTATATATTTTACAATAATTATTCCACATATAATAACTACTCCAATTATAATAACCAAAATTATTGAAACCGTTATTATAATTGAGTTCAAATCCCCTATGTAATCACTTTCCGGAAGAACAGCTATGGATATCCAACCTGTTTCATCAGAACGGCTAAATCCGATCATATTCAAGAGTCTCCCATCATTATATTGTAACTCCCCACTTTTTTTATTCAAAATTATTTGTGCAGATGAAATTTCTTTTTTTATATTAGTCATTAATTTATTCTTATCCTTATGTGCAATAATTGTGCCATCAGACAAAGTTAATATGGAATATCCTGTTTTTCCGACTTTGGTAGATGCTATTTTATCACATAAAGTAGATATGTCCATGTCTATACCTACCACTGTTATCTTCCCATTACTAGATTGTACTTTTTTTGCAGCGGTTATAACAATTTTACCTGTAACAGCATCTTTATAAGGTTCAGTTATAAATACCTTATCGGGAAAAGTCACAGCCTGTTTGTACCAATCTCTAGTTGTAGGATCATATCCCGCAGGTAATTCAGTTTTAGGGTATATTGTAAAGTTTTTCTCTTCATCTCCCACATATGATTGCATTATATCCTTATTGCTATCAGTTATACTTTCAAGTTCATCGATCATGCCATTTTCATCACCATCAATTATAGATTTATCAATAGCTAAAGCTTGTATTGAATTTTTCACTGAATTAATATGTAATTCTATATATGAAGATTTCTCATTGGATATCTCCATAGTAAGCTGACTTGTTTTATTATATGCAAGCTTTGATGCCATATGAAAACTTATAATAGATAATAATAAAAGCGGTATACAGACAATTAATATTAATATAGTAATAAGCTTGTACTCTAACGATATTTTTTTAAACATATACTATATTTAGCCTCCTTCTTTACATTAGATATTTTTATTCATTTTTAGATGCCCATTCTTAAATCACATTATCATATATTACCATATATGTTTTTTAAAATCCATAAATATGCATAATTCAACACAAAATTTTTATTTATCAAAAAATAAAACCACCACTTAGCTAAATGACACTAAATGGTGGCTAAAATCCCAGCTCATATAAAAAATTTGGTTCTACTTGAATTTTTATCACCTTTCTTTTTCGGTTACTCTTTTATACTATTAAGCACATCATAAAACTTATAGTAATTTAAATATTATAAATCAGATGTCTCATAGGAACACATTTTACTAATAACTAATCTCTAACAGACTAACATTTGTACACAACAGCGATTCTTGTAAACTTAAACTTCTATTTACAAATAAACCAACTGTATTTCTTACCCTAACTATCTTTTAAAGTATTTAACATTTCAACTTACATTAAATTATGAGCTAGGATTTTCAAGAAGAATTTTTTACTTTCTTCTTGTTTACATTATACCTTAAAAATTTCGACAAGTCAACTGAATATTAAAAAAATTAATAGAACTAGTAAATTCCAATTATATTTCAAAATTAATAGAATTTTTTAAATATATAGCTTTCTTTAAATCACCTATATATTTTTCTTTATAAAAATACAAGCTTTCTGCATCCTCTAAGGAAATTTCCTTAAATATAATTTTTTCACCAGGTTTCATATGTACAATTTTCCCAATATCCACAGAAGCTATTTCTGCAATTTTAGGATACCCTCCCGTAGTCTGTCTGTCCGCCAACAGTACAATTGGATTACCATCTGGAGGAATTTGTACTGTGCCAAAAGAAACTGCTTCAGAAATCATGTCAAAAGTTCTTCTCAATTTCAATGTAGGCCCTAACAGTCTGTATCCCATTCTATCGGACTCATGGGAAATTTTAAAAGGATTGTGAAAAAATCTCTCTAAGCTCTCTTCAGTGAAATCTTTAAAATTCCTCCCCCTAATAACTCTTATAAAACTATATGTGGAATTTTCCTCCTTACATCCTCTTACATACCAATTCGCTGTAGTAAATATTTGTGATGGCAATTTCCTCCTCAGTACATTTATAATATTAACTGACTGTGCCTCTGGAGAATTGAGATTAATTCTATCACCTTTTTTCAGAGCTCTACCACTATAGCCTCCTATTCCAGCTTTAATATATGTACTTTTACTTCCCATAACTTCTGGCAGGTCAAATCCTCCTGCAACACACAAATAGCCATAACAGCCTACTCTACAATTACTAAATTTTAATATGGCATCCCTATTTAAATATACAGGTCTCCACATAGGTACAGGTTCTTCATCTATGGTTGGTAAAAAATCTCCTCCTGTTATGGAAAAAAGGGTGCCTTTTGTCATATTTAGACAAGGTCCAATTAGCGCAATTTCCAGTGCCCCCTCTCCTTCTTTATTACCAATTAAAATATTTCCCATACGGAGTGCATAAGTATCCATGACACCGCCCACTATAACCCCATACTTTTGATACCCAACTCTCCCCAAATCCTGAATAGTTGTAATAAGTCCTGACTGTAAAACATTTATATTCAATTTTCACTCTCCTTATACTTATCATATTCATCAGAAGAGATAGGATAAAATCTCACCACATCACCTGGGCGTAGAATACTTGGCGGACATTTAGAAGGAGAAAAAAGTACTTTTGGTGTATTCCCAATAATTTGCCATCCCCCAGGAGTACTGATTGGATAAACACCTGTTTGCATTCCTGCAATTCCAACAGAGCCTTTTGGAACTGATCTGCGGGGTGATTTGCGCCTTGGAGCAGCTATTTCTTTAGACATTCCTCCCAGATAAGGAAACCCAGGAGCAAATCCAATCATATATACAACATAATCATTATTAGAATGAAGTTCTATTACTCTATTTATAGAAATTTTATTATATTCAGCAACATATTGAAGATCCGCTCCAAATTTTCCCCCGTAACATACAGGAATTTTCACAATCCTTACTTTTTCGTCTATAGATACATTAAAATTATCAAGCATATTATTAATCAGAGAAGAAACTATTTCATAAGAGGGTTTTTTTATTCCTTTGTCAGCTTTCCTAGTTCTTAGTTTCATTATATCGTAAAATATAGTAATTGTTGAAAAAGCAGGCACATATTCTATCATCCCTTCAAAAGGATGCTTATCAAGGTATTCCCCAAACATTCTAACTGTCCTGTGAATGTCTTTATCAATTTTCCTCCCAAACTCTATTAAAATTGCAGACTCGCCTATGGGGAAAACATTCCATTTAATTTTATACTGTTTCATAATAATCTAATCACCTAACTTTAAATTATTCATGTGTTATTTTTTCTATATAAACGCCTAAATCCTTGAGATGTTTATTGATTTTACGTGTAAAAATCAATGAGTGAGGGCTATCACCGTGAATACATAGAGTGTCAGCCTTTATTCCAATGTCTTTTTTCTGCTCACACATAACTAATCCATATTTTATCATACGATAAACTCTTTCTGCTGCTTTATCAATATCTGTAATTATCGCAGCATTTCCTTCACTTCTGGGTGTAAGGGAACCATCTAATTGATAAGTTCTATCTGCGAATACTTCGCTGGCTGTTTTAAGTCCTATACTATTTCCTTCAGATATAAGTTCACTACCTGATAATCCAAAGAGAATAAATTCAGGATTCACATTATATACACCTTCTGCAACGGCCCTGGCAAGTTTTTTATTCTTTGCCGCCATATTGTAAAGTGCACCATGGGGTTTTACATGATGCATGACACCCCCTTCAGATTTTACAAAAGCATAAAGTGCTCCTATTTGGTATACCACCATATCATAAATTTCACCAGGAGATACATTAACATTGCGCCTTCCAAATCCAGCTAGATCCGGTAATCCAGGATGTGCTCCAATTGCCACATCATTTAATAATGAAAGCCTTACAGTTTCATGCATTATTTTAGGATCTCCTGCATGAAATCCACATGCAATATTAGCGGAAGTAATATATTTTAATATTTCTTCATCATTTCCCATTTTGTAGACTCCAAAACCTTCTCCTAAATCGCAATTCAAATCTATTTTATACATTTATCCACTCCTTTCCCAATGAAATAATTATTAGAGCCATATAGAATTCGCTACAGGAAATACTTTTCTCCACTTAAATTTTAGAAGAACCTACTGTAACTTTCTAAAATTAAATCTATTGTTTAATATCTATAATTATAGCTAACATTTATAAAGGCAACAACGAAGTAATTATTAATAGATATGTTATAAATAAAAAATATTATTATTTTTTATTTATAAATATGTTAAAATAGAGTAAATATTATAAATTTTAAGATAGAGGGGAAAATATTGATAGCTATAAGAACTAATAAGGAAATAAGCTACATGGCAGCAGCTGGAAAAATACTGGCATCCTGTCATAAGGAAATTAGAAAAATGATAAAACCAGGTTTAACCACTATGGAAATAGATTCTTTTGTAGAAAGATATCTAAAAGAACATGGGGCAAAACCAGAACAAAAAGGTTATATGGGATTTCCCTATGCGACCTGTGCTTCTGTAAATGACGAAATTTGCCACGGTTTTCCCACAAATAAACCTTTAAAAGAAGGAGATATCGTTACCATCGACATGGTGGTGAACCTAGATGGATGGTTAGCTGACTCTGCATGGTCCTATTCAGTAGGAAAAATTTCAGAAGAAGCTAAAAATCTTATGGAAGTTACAAAAAAATGCCTTTATAAAGGTATAGAAAAAGCTTTCTCTGGAAATAGAATAGGAGATATAGGACACACTATACAAACTTATGCAGAATCTTTAGGATATTCTGTAGTAAGAGATTATACAGGTCATGGTATTGGCAAGGTTATGCATGATGATGTGGTAGTGCCCCATTATGGAAAGCCGGGTAGAGGACTAAAACTTAGGGAAGGAATGGTAATTACTATAGAGCCCATGATAAATATAGGAACCTATAGAACCCTGTTGGATCTTAACAACTGGACTGCACGCACTGCTGATGGCAGCTTATCAGCACAATATGAACACACTATTGCCATCACAAAAAATGAACCTATAATTCTAACAGATCAAGATAATATATAAGTATATAACATAACTAATTTCAAATAATGATTATTGTTTGAAATTAGTTATTAAAAAATTATAAAAACTATTGAACAAATAATTTTTATGGTGTATAATTTATTTAAGAAAACATTTTATATAAAAACTTATCTCACATAAAAAAAGGGGGGAAGTAACCAAATACTGCTTTTAATACACGATTTTAAATAATATGTAAATGAGAGGAGGTATTACTTACATATTAAATTTTAATATTATGTAAGTATATGAATTATGATTAATAATAAAGCATTTTATAAACTAAGTTACGGCTTATATGTTATAAGCTCAATCTCTGAAGGTAAGAAAAATGGACAAATTGCCAATACAGTTTTTCAAATAACATCAGATCCGGCTAGAATTGCTGTAAGTATTAATAAACAAAATCTTACTCATGAATATATACAAAAAAGCAAGTTAATAGGGGTATCTGCCCTTTCCACTGAAACTCCTTTAGAATTTGTAGGTAAGTTTGGGTTTAAATCAGGAAGAACTACTGATAAATTTTCTGGAGTATCCTTCAAAACAGGTGCAAGTGGCGTTCCAATAGTTCTTGACAATGCTGCTTCATGGATTGAATTAAAAGTTGAACAAGAAATAGACATAGATACCCACACTATATTCGTTGGAAAAGTACTTAATTCAGAATTAATAAAAGATATAGATCCTATGACATATGCATATTACCAGGATGTAAAACGTGGTAAATCTCCACAAACCTCACCAACTCATGCAGCAAATAAAAATAATCCTGTAAAAGATGCTCCTAAATATCAATGTTCTGTATGTGGATTTATTTATGATCCTGCAGTTGGAGATCCTGATTCTGGTGTTGAACCAGGTACATTATTTGAAGATCTGCCTAAGAGCTGGGAATGTCCAGTCTGTGGCGTAGGCAAAGCTAAATTTAAACCTTTGGATTAAATAACCTAATCTGATTTTAAAATTTAAATTATAGAAATTTCTTAAAAGAAATTTCTATAATTTAAATTGACAATTATTAAATTTTGTAATAACATACAAATAAGAAATTAAAAACTTAATAATCAGTTGAAGGGGAGTAATTTTAAATTACAAAGTCAACATTTCGATCCAAATTTAAGGATCTGGTTTTGTAAGCCCTATGGGGTAATAAGACTTTTAACATAGTTCATAAGTTTATTTTAATTATGAATTACGTTAAAGGTCTTATTTTTATTATAAATGTAATGCCCTGATAATTAAGAATTTGGAGGTAAAATTTTATGTCTACAAGAAAATCTTTATTACGTCTATGCTTTTGGGTGGGACTTGCTTTAATATTTAACATAGGAATTTACATTTTTATGGGACCTGAAAAAGCTCTATCTTTTTTAGGAGGATATGTAATTGAACAGAGCCTAAGTCTTGATAACATTTTTCTATTCCTACTTATATTTGGAAGTTTTTCAATAAAACCAGAATACCAAAAAAGAGTACTTACTTATGGAATTTTCGGCGCAGTGGTATTGAGACTTATATTTATAATACTTGGAGTAACTATTATTAACAAATTTCACTGGATGCTGTATATATTTGGCCTGTTACTTATATTAAGCGGTATTAAAATGTTTTTTAAACATAATGAATCAAAGGATTTTCATAACAGCAAAATAATTAAATTATTTAATAAAATAATTCCTGTTTCCAAAGAATTAGACGGAGAGAAATTCTTCACTAAAAAGAATGGCATACTGTATGCCACCCCATTATTTGCTATATTAATACTAATAGAACTTTCAGATATAATTTTTGCAATAGATTCAATACCTGCTATATTCTCTATAACTACAGATCCATTTATAGTATATACTTCAAATATATTTGCTATATTGGGACTTAGAAACATGTATTTCCTTCTTGAAAAACTTCACAACAAATTTGATTATGTTAAATACGGGGTTGCGTGCATACTGATATTTACAGGTATTAAACTTTCAGTTACCTTTTTTCACATAAATATTTCAATAATAGCATCACTATTAATTATATTTATAATAATGTCAGCAAGCATTTTAACTTCTGTTATTTTAAATAAAAGAAAAAAATCACCTTGTTCTTCTGAAGTTTCTAAAAATATTATATAGATGTATAAAAAACTACCATCTTAAATAAAAGGAGGCTTAAAGTCTCCTTTATTTATTCAACTAACTTTTTAAAATACTTAAATAAGTTCATACCTTCTTACTAATACCCATGTATTATTTTTCCACATATAAAGAGAAATATTATCAAAATATTCATTAAAATTACAGGGATAGTTATTAACATAATTCCATATTTCTTTAAATCTATCCTTTATTCTCTTAGATACTATAGTACAGTGAAAAACTTTATTTTTTCCTTCATTGTGTTTTAACTTTATCCATGGTACCTTTTCTAATTCATCTATAAAACTATCGTGGACTTTTTTAGCTTGTGATGACATCTTTATATCCATATAAATTACATCTTCTCTAAATGCTCCGTAACCTTCAATTTTTATTGGTGACTTATAATTACTTTTAGAAAATTTATTTAAGATATTTGTTATATCCTGAATTTTATCAGTTTCAAAAGGTGCTTTTATTGTAAAATGGGCCGGTAATTTAGTACGTTTTTTATTGAATTTATAACAGACATCATTAGTCAATTTCTCATGAAATTTTAATGCACCGCCACCTATAGTACACATTATGACATATCTCTCCATATACTATATATTCCTTTCAATGGATTTATCATTTTTATCTTTTTCTAAAAATTCCATGAGCAGTTGAATTCTTTCATTTTGTTTTTCTTGTAAAAATTCTGGTGTCCAATTATAAAAACCTTTTCCAGTCTTGCTGCCTAGATTGCCACTGTCCACCTTACTTTTTAAAAGCTTAGAAGGTTCAGTATCGTTGCAAAGATCTTTAAATAGATAGGAAGATATATTATTAAATATATCAAGTCCTCCTAAATCCGCACTACATATAGGACCCGTAACTGGTAGTCTTCTTCCATGGCCATATTCTATAGCCTTATCTACCTCTTCTGCCGTTGCAAACCCCTGCTCAACTATATATAATGCCTCTCTAAGCAATGCAAGCTGGAGACGATTACCTATAAATCCAAGGCATTCTCTTCTCATTTTAACCCCTTTTTTACCTATATGCTCAATCCAATCCATAGTTATATCCACGGTTTTTGAATCAGTATGTTTTCCCGGTACCACTTCTACCAATGGTATAAACTGTGGTGGATTCCAAAAATGGGCAATCACCACCCTCTCAGGATGCTTTGTATTTATCGCTATATCTGTGGGGCTAAGTCCTGAAGTATTAGAAGCTAAGATAACTTCAGGAGCACATATTTCATCCAGCTTAGAGAATACTTCTTGTTTAAGTTTTAAATCTTCAGCTATACATTCTATTACAAAATCGACGCCTTCTACCGCTTCTTCAATAGTTTTAACGCCCTTTATCCTTCTTAATGTTTCTTTTGATATATTGGCTTTTATTTTTCCCTTTTCCTCAAGGTTCTTAAGACTACTTTTTATATTTGTAAACCCTCTTTCCAAACTAGCATCAGTTCTCCCGAACATATTTACATTTAATCCGCTTTCCGCACAAAGCTGAACTATTCCATTTCCCATAGTACCAGTACCAAGTACAGCTACATTTTTTATATCCATAACATCCTCCTGAATTCTATATTTATAGATTATATTATAACCCATATTCCATATTTTTTAAAATTTAGGACTTCCACTTTAATTCCATACATATATACATATATAAAAATATAATGTTCGGCAAGAACCATCTTTACCAAACATTATATTTAATACTTCTACGATGCTTCATCAGCACCTTATTTGATTAATCCCTTCTCTTTCAGGAAATCTTCTGCTATTACCCTAGGATCTTCACCATTATCTGCTCTATAATTCATTTCTCTCATATCCTCATCCGTAATTTTTCCTTCTAGACTTAAGAGTAATGGTTTAATTTCAGGATACTTTTCTAACACATCTTCTCTTACCAAAGGAACTGCATAATAAGGAGGGAAAAAGTTTTTATCATCTTTCAGAAGTTTTAAATCAAATTTCTTAAGCAGCCCATCTGTAGAGAAAGCATCTGTTACCTGAGTTTCATCATTTTCAAGAGAAGAATATCTAAGCCCTCCATCTAGACCTTTTACAGTCTTAAAGTTTAGTCCATATAATTTTTGAAGTCCCGGGTATCCATCATCTCTGTTGGCAAACTCCATAGTACAGCCTAAATTTATATTATTACTTATTTTTGTCAAATCCGATATGGTATTTATGTTATATTGATTTGCCAACTCCTTTTTCATTGCCAGCACATAGGTATTGTTAAATCCTAAGGGTTTAAGCCACTGCATACCATAGTTTTTCTTAAAATAATCTTCTACTATATCATAAACACGGTCTGCATCGCTTATAGATTCTCGTTTCATTATGTTTACAAGGCCTGTACCTGTATATTCCACATATAAATCTATATTACCGGACTTCATGGCACTAAAAACCACACTGCTGCCTCCCAAATTTAATTTTCTGTCTACTTTATAATCCGTATTGTACTCTATTAAAGAAGAAACCATATTTCCAAGTACTATCTGCTCATTAAAATTTTTTGAGCCGACCACTATGGTTTTTTTAGTTAATCCACTATACGTCATAAATGCAATAATACCCAATATCAATAAAGCCACCACTGTTAAAACAGGCTTTTTATTCTTTAATACTTTAGTAATAACTTTATTAGTTTTTTTCTTGGATTTTTTATGTGAAACTTTTATACCTCTAGGCGTTACTATATCTTCAATCTTTCCTATAATAAAATCAAAGAATATAGCTAGAAAACAAGCTGGAATTGCCCCTGCCAAAATCATATTATTGTTAACAGTCTGTACTCCTGAAAATACCAGATACCCCAGTCCTCCAGCTCCTACAAAAGCTGCAATAGTCATAAGTCCCACTGCAGTAACTGCGGATATTCTTATACCAGACATTATAACTGGCATTGCAAGAGGCAGTCTAACCTTTATTAAAATCTGACTTTTGGTAAGTCCAAGTCCCTCTGCAGCTTCAATTATAGAGCCATCTATGTTAGTAAGTCCTGTAAAAGTATTTTTTATAATTGGAAGTAGGGAGTATAAAACTACCATGGCAATTGCAGGTTTACTTCCTATCCCAAGCACTGGAATTAAAAAACCCAGTAAAGCCAGACTAGGTATAGATTGTATAACATTTGCAACTCCAATTATCCCGGCGGAAAGCTTCCTGTTCCTTATTATAAACATTCCCAAGGGAATTCCTATGATCACAGATATTAAAACTGCGAACAACGTCAGCTGTATATGTTCCATGAAAAGACTATATATTTGTAATTTTCTATCTATGACAAATTGGAAAAAATTATTTATAGTATTCACTAGATATCCACATCCTTATTAATAAACTGATTACTCATTACGGACAAAAGACTGCTTCTAGTAATAAGCCCTACTAAAGTTGATTTATCATCTATAACAGGAATATATCCCATTTTGTTATATTCCATTTTTTCTAAAGCATTTACTATGGAATCTTCAAAGCTAACTGTTATTACCTCTGTTTCCATAATATCTTTCAACCTCTTATTTTTATCCATATTAAGTCTGATTTTTTTCAAAGTAACAAGTCCCATTAGATTATTATTCTCATTCACTATAAGCAAACTATCTACATGATTTGATTTCATTATTTCAAGTGCCTGTACCACTGTTCTTTCACCACTTGACTTTATTGGATTTTTTATCATTATATCCTTTGCCTTAATTAAATTCGGTTGATTCCAAATTCTGTTTTCTCCAATAAATTCCCGTACAAAATTATTAGCTGGATTTTTCAGTATTTCTTCTGGAGTATCAAATTGCAGTATAGTCCCCTTTCCCATAATACATATACGGTCACCAAGTTTTAGTGCTTCATCCATATCATGAGTTACAAAGACAATGGTCTTTTTAAAATTTTGTTGAATATTAAATATTTCATCTTGAAGTTGACCTCTTGTTATTGGATCCAATGCATTAAAAGGCTCGTCCATTAATATTATATCCGGATTCATAACCAGTGCTCTCACTATTCCAACTCTTTGCTGCTGTCCTCCACTTAATTCATTAGGATACTTATGCATGTAATCCTTAGGAGACATACCTACCAGAGTCAATAGCTCTTCCATCCTTTCCTGGATTTTTTTATTGTCCATTTTTTCAATATTAGGTATTAAAGATATATTCTCAGCTACAGTCATATGAGGAAAAAGACCTGTCTGTTGTATTACATAACCTATATTTCTCCTAAGTTTGATGGTGTCCTCCTCTTCAATTTTATTTCTATTTATAAAAATTTCACCTGAACTTGGAGTTATCAATTTATTGATCATTTTTAAAGTAGTAGTTTTTCCACAACCGCTTGGGCCGATAAAAGTTACTAATTCTCCCCTATCTACATTTAAACTTATATTATTAATAATAGATTTGTTGTTTATAGTTTTACTTACATTCTTAAATTCTATCAACATAATCCCTCCTTTTAAAAACCAGTAACAACTTTAATTTATCACAAAGTTGTCACTTTGTAAAGATTTCCGCCATTTATCCAACAGTATCATAAGACTTATCTAAGTAAATAATAGTAAAAAAATTGTTAAAAACTATCCATATTTTAATATAATATAACAAATTTACTATAAAACTGAAGCTTATATGGTCTTAAAAAATCTTTTTGTAATATATATTAAAATAAAAAATTTAAAGTTTTGAAATTTTAAAATAATAATATCATATCTAATTATTTGTCAAATCAAAAAATTTAAGTAAAAATACAAAATTAATTGTATTATGTATACTAATATAGATGAAAATAAAAGAACATAGACTTTTTTAAATAAAATCTATGTTCTCTAAATTATATATTTAAATTAGCAAATAAATTTTTTAATTCTATAATAACTTGCCTCATCACCTATGGCTATAAAAACATCCTCTTCTTCAAATACAGCATAGGGTCCTGGAGAAAGTATTAAATTACCTCGCCTTCTTATACCTATTATAGTGGCAAAAGTATTTTGCCAAAACCTACATTCAGATATAGTTTTTCCAATAATATTAAATCCCTTATATATTTTAAACTCAAAAGGTATAAAAGAATTAGTGCTGGTAAATCTATTAGAATAATCTATAAGTTCATTAAGTACTCCTTCAATTTTTTTCTCTAATATATTCTTTTCATCCAATAATTCAAGCATTTCCTTTTTCAAGAAATTCATAGAATCTATATCTTTAAATTTACCTATAAATTTTAAACAGTTATCTACAGATTTAACAATGATTCCACTGCCTTTTGTTACTTCCACAATATCCATATCATTTAAAAGAATCATTGCCCTTCTAATAGTTTCAGGAGAGACATTATAGTGGCTTGCAAGAGAGGATCTGCCATAGAGTTTATCACCTATAGAAAAATCCCCAGCTACTATTCTATTCGCTATATCTATTGCTATTTTTTGATACACAGGTTTCATAACATATTGTGATGACATTTTAGATTTACTTTAAGACTGTCTAATCCTAAAGCAATTCCCCCTTTCAAATACATTCTTTAAGCCATTAATTAGTATAGATTATTCTTAGCTGTATGTAAATAATAATTTAACTAATTTATAAATAAAAATTACTGCTGCACAATATTCATAATAAAAATAAGTACAAATAAAAAAAATAAAATATAATTAGTTATTAATGACAACAAACAACTTTTATTGTATAATAAAGTTGTTGATATTATTAAATACTAATCTATATCAAGAGAAGACCTTATCCAGGCGCGTTAGCCACGCTTATCTCCCACTTTGAAGAATATGGGAGCACTAGATAATTGCCGCGTTCGGATAAATTAAACTTTATAAAAATAAAAAGGAGGTAACCAACATGATTAAAGTAGGCTTAATAGGTTTAGGTAAAACAGGACATCATATAGCCCGAGGAATTTCAGAACAAAACAATATGAAAATCGTAGCAGCAATATGCAGCCCTGAAAGTACAAAGAAAGGCATGAACTTAGGAGAATTACTTGGAACTCATAAAACAGAAATAAAAATAAGCACTTCTGATGAGCTTCAATCCATTATTTTTAAAACTAAGCCAGATGTAATTGTAGACTTCTCAAAGCCTTCATCTACTATGGAAAATGCTTTGACAATCTCCAAGATGAAAGTAAACTTAGTAATAGGTACTACAGGTTTTACTAAAGATGATATCAGTAAATTTCAAGACATGGCTTATAAATTTAATAACGGCATAGTATACACTCCAAATATCACTTTAGGAGTCAATGTATTAATGCTTTTAAGCAATATTGCCGCAAACATATTAAACAAATATGATTTTCAAATTACAGAAATTCACCACAAAAATAAAAAAGATGCACCCTCTGGCACTGCTTTAAAAATATCTTCCGAAATAGAAAATGGACTTGAATCTGCAGGAGTATGTAACAAAAATATACCTATAAATTTTGTACGTGCTGGTGGTGTAGTTGGGAAACATCATGTTCTCATAGTAGGAGAGAATGATAAAATAGAGATAAGCCATGAATCCTTTTCAAGAAAAGCTTTCGCCGAAGGAGCTATTAATGCAGTAAACTATATCTATAAAAAATCTGGATATTATGAAATGAAAAATATACTGGATCTTAAAAGAATACTTTATAAATATATTGATACTATGGATAGCGCTTTATGTTAGCATAAAATCGGTTTTTTATAACTTTCAAACATTTTACCTATTGACAAATTTCACATAATAATATAAATTCATTTCTTACATTATAATTTCACCATAAAAAATCAAAAATTTAAAGGCTTATCATCATTATGATAAACCTTTAAATTCACAGAAAATTCTTAATTATATGTTCTCTCTTGCAGAACATATAATTGATTTAATCATTTGAGCTGCTTATATGAAAAAGATTTTCAGTATAATTTATCCATATATGATTATTCATGTTAAATAAATCGTCTAGCGGACTTCCTCTTTGTATAATAAATTTTTGCTCACCTGTGACTTGCCCATCATACATGGAAATCACACTCATACCGTTTAAATAAATATTACGTGCATCACCATAAGTTATCTGTTTTGTCTCAAATTTGTCCAAACTAAATTGTTGAGTTCCAGCTGTATTTCCAGGGTTTTCTCCATCCCTTATATAAATTGTAATAGCCAGCTTTTTATCCGTACTGTTTGTAAACTTTTTTATTCCTGCCATAAGACACCTCATAATTTTAATATTTTAACTTAACCATCTTAAAGAATTTTAGCCTTATTTGAAAAATCATATGCTTCCATTGCAACCTTTTCCCATTCAGATATAGCCACACTTATATTGATGCTGGCTATAAAAGGTTCATCTACTTGAATCTCTCTATTAAATATTAAATCAATATAGTCTAAATCTTCCTTAATTGAGACCCAAACACCCCTAAACCTCTGTATATCTGCCAATGGAGGTGTATGTATTTTAATCATAAGTAAAGAAAGTTCAACTATAGCTTGAATTGTTTGTTGTACAATATCCATCCCACAAGTATTTTTCATTTTCGAATTAGAGTCTATATTTATTATCCAATCATTTGCCCTTATATACATATATTGTTGGCATTCTCTATATGTATTTTCAATAGAATTTGAAAAATCTATCAAATCATCTACTACTATTGACGATAAATTAATGATATTTTCAATCTCATTAATACAATTTAAAATAGTGTTATGAAATAGTAATCTATCATGTTCTGATGGCTTCATACCCTGAACAGAACACAAAATATCCTTAAGCTTACAATATTCTACTTTTACCGTTTCCATTCCAAATTTATACAAATAATCTGAAAGTTTAATAATATTTAAGAATGTAGACTCCTCCCATCTAGCTGCACACTTTTTAAGTATCTGAAAAGATGAAATGAATACCTTAATATTTTCCTCGGCTTCGCTTCCTATTTTTGTGATTTGATTTGCATAACCTTTAATAATGCCCCACTCGTCAATAGTAACTTCAAATGGAGTATTGTTTGAAATTTTTAACAAATTAGGTCCAATTCCTTTTATCGATTCTAATATTTTCATTTTTAATTTAATCTCCTTCGTTAAAATATTCAATTTTAATGAGCAATAACATTACCTGCATATTCAATTTGAATTGCTTCAAGTGTAGACAAATCAACACCTTGATTATAGGCTTCAGGCACACTTATAGTCCACTGTGTAAATGGCGTTGGCTGAAAATATTTGTATTTACTGCGTTCTTCCACTTCGCCCTCTATAATTATGGAACTCTCATTTCCCACTATTCCATTATATTTAAATACACGTCTTAAAGATGCTGAAGAAAATTCAAAATTTTCCTCTCTAAGTCTATCATAGTAAATACCTGATGTTGTAATTTCTATATACACTGGATTATTTTTGGAAGCCACGACCCCTATAAGCCAAACTCTCACTCTTGTAAGCCGTACACGATCTAATCCATTGAATTCTGCAGCATCTGGACTGATAGGTATAGTTGCTGAACGATTCTTTTTAAGATTTTGTACAACATTATGAAAATTGCTCTGCTCCACATCTGAGATTGTAACTACAATACCACGAAAATCCTGGGGTGGAGGATTAAAAGATTCAAGTACCTCTGAATATTCCTGTGTAATTATACCCATATCTTCTTCTAATTTTTCTACAGGCTTTACTATAGACAATGTAATTCTCGAATCCCTTAATCCCCAGTAACGATATGCTCCTGCATAATTTTGTACAGCAATGAATATCCAACATTTTACATTCAATTCTCTTTCAAAGAAAGCCTGCATTATCTCATCATCTTTCTTGATCTGGTTTAAAAGTTTATCTACATATTCTTTTAGTCTTAATTCCTGACTCTGATCTACTTCTTTTTGAAGTATTAACCTGGCAAGCTCCTGTCCGGCCTTTACCACTGCAATCTGAGTGGCCATATAGGCTTTTCCGTATATAGCCAGCTTATCTATCTCTGCCTTATATTCCAGTGCACCAGGAATTCCATCATCTATTGCTGGTTTCATAAATAACTCAGCATCCACTAGAAATGCATCCCAATCTGCTTCCGTGGAAATTGAATCTGTATCAGGAATTTCAACGCTTATATTTTCATCTGCACTTGAAATTTTCTTTGCAGCAGTAATAATTTTATCAATTGTTTCATATGTGGTCTTAAGGAATTTTGCTAATTTTTCCAAGTTATTCATTGATTTTGAGAGATTTTCCATTGCCTTTGCAAAAGCCGATAATTCTTTTACCTTATCTGCAACTTTTGCTGCATCATCTGCTGCAGCAATTCCATTCTTCACAGCACCTGCTGCTCCCGCAGCTGCTGCTTCATCGCCTACCATCATAAGTGCTATAGCAGCAGAAAATTCTACAAGTGCTGCAGCCATTGAAAATACAGCTTTGATAATTTGATCACGTTCCCACTTTTTTGACTCATATTCAAAGGAAATTCCCGCCTGTTTTACTTTATATTGTTGTATGTTTAAGGTTGACCTGGCCTGAATCTCTGACCCCTGAGCCATTCTGTAATTACTATCAGCTTGTACAATCAATTGTTTATTATATTTACAGATATCTTTGTAGTTATCAAGCATATTCTGTGCAGCACTTTTACGATCATCAAAAGAAAGTTTTTCATCACTGTACCTCTGATATTGGGTTTCATATGAACTTGCTGAACATATAAATGAGTCAAAGGAATCTGCATAAACATCCTTGTCAAGATATGGTACAAAAGTCACCGGACTCATTGACATTCTAAGATTCACAAGAAGGGCAGAACTTTTAATATTAAGATCAACGGCAGCTTTAGACCCTGAAGTTATATTACATATCCATTCTAACATGGATTGTGCAATATCGGGAGATGAATAAAAGAGGACGGTGGCAAACTGAAAAATTGAAACAATATTCATTCTAAGGGGTTTTCCATATTCAAAACCATCCTCATAATACTTGTCCAAATCCTCTATTGAAAGTCTCCCCTCTGAAGAAGAAACTACTATACCTTTCTTTTTTGGGGTAATAAGTTCTAAAGTATCTGGTTTATTTCCTGGAAATACACCTTTTACTTTAATATTGCTTTGAAACTCATGTGCATATATAACTAACTTACCTATTCCACCTTCTCGATAATCTAGTATTATACTGCTGTCTATGTCAAATTCAATACGGCGTGCAACTATAAAAAGAGCTGAATCCCTATTTATTAAAATACTATTTTTATCTGTCTTCCTAACTACATCTGCAAAAATGGAAATAATTCGTGGTTTTATTCCTTTCTCTCTAATCTCACTATAAACATCTTCAAGATTTACAAGCATATCCCTTACAGTAACTGTTTCTCCAGACAGGTCTTCACTTGATGTAGATGGTATATATACCTGTTCTAAAACTGATTGATATAATTCGCCCCAATCTTTTGACTGGTCTCCATTCATATTTATAATCCTTCCTTTCACACTTCACTGAAGGCACAAAAACATAGTGAATTCTTATCTTATGCTGTTTCAGGAATAATATATTTTTCAGGTTCTGCTTTTATATCATCTTCTGTTGTCACTGTTATATAAGCATTTACTCTATAATTATCTGCTATAGCAGCTGCTTTCGCCCATGCATCAATAGCCTCCTGGACACCAAGATCCTTAATGATCCATTCTGCTTCTTTAATATCCCTTTGAATTGCACCAAGTATATTATTGAGATCATCAGAAAGTGCTCCCCAAATTCCTTCCATTTTTTCAATAACAGGTAATGCTAATTGCAGTTTTTCAAGTATTCCGTCCATACTACCATTTGCAAGTCTTAGATCATTACTCAATGCAAGAGCTTTTCCGAGATCTCCTTGTGCAGATTCCAGTCTTTTTTGATATTTGTGTATATCATCAAGGGCATCTGTTGCTTTTTTCCCGTATATTCCAGCAACAATTCCGGCAGCAATAGTTCCAAGTGGTATTATCCATGCATAGGTAGGAGTTGTAGCTGCAACAGTTACATCGTGTTCATATTCATCCTGCCATCTCTTAATCTGTTTACTATCATTGTCTATCTCCTTCAAGAGAGTATCTATTTCACCACCCTTACCTTCGTAAGCTTTTCTATATCTATCCGACAGAGGATCTAATAAACTTTTATCACTCTTTGTATCTTCTGCAAATTGAATAATATTTTCTTTAGCTGTTTTACAATCATCTGCATAGACCTGAGCTGTATTTTGAAGATTTGTCAGTATAGCTGTCAATTTTTTTGTTGCATCTTCCTCTGATAAAGATCCATTATTATAGGCAGCAATAATCGGATTCAGTGCTCCATAATACACTGGTACTTTAGTATTATAGTGACTTATATTAGCCGCAAGAGTAACAGTCATAGGAAAAACTACTGTTTTAAAATTGTAGCAGTGATCATAAATACTTTTATATACATTAATCAAATCACTAAATTCATTGACATCTTCAGCACTTATCTTCAGCTTACTTGTCATCTCTTCCGCTGATTTAGGCAGTGAAGTTCCATTCTCAACATAAGCCTGAACAGCCAAAAATTCCGCTCTTGACATTAAAAATGGATTATTATCTGCTGGTAATAATTCTCTTGGATTCAAATCTACTTTAAGAACATTTCCATCTTTTAAAACTATTTCCTTCATAAAGTTATCCTCCTTATTTATATATATAAATATACTTTTTGTATTTCTCAAGTATTATTAATCAGATTATAATACTTGGGAGGAATAATATGTTAAATAACGCATAACAAGCAAAATTATTGTTTATACAGTTGACTGTGATGTGTAAATAATAAAGGGGCGTCGCATTAGTATAAAAAATATACTGATGTGACAGCCCCTTTTAAATATTAAAGACTAACTTTAACCACTTTACCTTATTTCTACTGAATGGAATAATATCATCCATTCCTTTTAAATACATATATTACTTATCTATTAATTTAGAAATCTCATTCTGAACTTCATCAGTAATAACTCCTGTTCCACCGAAAATCGCAGCTGATTTTAAATTTAAGTTCTGTAAAAATGATTTTTCTTCATCATTTAAATCATTATTAATCAGAACTATTGGTGCATTATTATTTGCTGCGTAACTGCTTCCTGCTAATGCATCTGCGAAATTGTTTCCCGATGCCACACATATTTTATCTGCTGATGAAGCAAAATATTTTGCTACATTAAGAGAAGTTGTGAATCTATCTGCTCCACCTATTCTCACTACATTTGTTTCATCTACTTCTGCTATCTGGGCAATCTGATTTTCTACTGCTGTACTTATAACTCCCTGTGCTCCTATAATATATACTTTTTCTGGCTTTACACTCAAAATTTCTTTTTTTACACTCTCGGCCATTTCATCTTTACCCACCATTAGTACAGGGTACTGTTTTGCTGCTGCAATACTGCTTGCAGATATTGCATCCGGATAATTTTCTCCCGATACTATAACTATAGGTGTTCCTTCTTTTATTGATAATATGTCAGCAACTTCCACACCTGTTTCATATCTATCTTTCCCACCAATTCTGCTAATATTCTTAAATCCGGCTGCATTCATCCTAGTTTCCATATCAGTACCTACTGAAGCAGTACCTCCTAAAATATATGCGGTGCCTAAACTATCCATATTTTCTTTCATATAAGCTACTACTTTTTCTTTACTTTCGCTATCACTTCCAACTAATAGTATTGGAGCCTTTAGCTTATATGCCAGTACACTTCCTGATAATGCATCAGGGTAATTATCTGATGATGCAAGAATGACATTTGAAACTTTATCTTTATAAGTTGCCTTTGCGATTGCAATAGCTGTATCTATTCTATCCTGTCCTGATAACCTTTCTATCGTTACATTTACAGGTACAGTACCGCCCCCGCCATATCCTCCACTGGAACCACCGCTGCTTCCTCCACTTGAAGATGGAGTGGTATTTTTAACTGTAATTACCAAGGCTTGAGTATCTCCTGCACTAAAATTGAAAGTTAATGTGGTTGTTCCTAAGATTTGCTGTGCTAAATAACTTTTTTTAATTGTTACCACATTATCATTGACTTCGTAATCTGTTCCATTTACTAGAGTTTCGCTTCCATTTACAATACCAGTTAAAGTATTTCCACTCAAAGTTATTGTTGTACTTATATCTGACTGTTTAGAAATATTTTTATCAAACTCTGCCGTAACTGGATCTATAGTTGAATTTGATGATGCTGTATCCTTTACTGTTATTACTAGAGCTTGTTTAGCTCCTGCACTAAAGTTAAAGGTTAAAGTTGTTATACCTACATTTTGCTGTGCTATATAGCTCTTTTTAATTGTTATCACACTATCGTTAACTTCGTAATCTGTTCCATTTACTAGAGTTTCGCTTCCATTTACAATGTCAGTTAAAGTGTTTCCGTTTAAAGTCATTGTTGTGCTTACATCTGCCTGTTTAGAAACATTTTTATCAAACTCTCCTGTGTCTGGACTTATCACTGAATCCTGTGATGCCGGTACTGATTTATTCATTTGAAAGTCATGTTTTACAATTTCCTGCTCTACTGAAATAGTAGGGCTTGTATATTTATCATATCCCTCTTTAGTTGCTACTATATAGTAATCTGTAGTTGGGAATACCATAAAACCATAGTCTCCAGCAGCATTACTTACTTGTGGATTTTTATTATTATTTGGCTTAAATCCATCTATGCCTGGCAGCTGTACCACAGCATCTGGTGTTTTCCCATTTACTTTATTCCTATCAGTATTTGCATAGTAAAGTGTTACGTCAGCTCCATCAATTGCCTTTCCTGTATCTGCATCAGTTATTACTCCATAAGGGTCAACTAATGCACTGGTTAAGCTTATACTCCCATCTTCTGAGACCTTAATATCTATAGTTCCAATAACAATCTTTTGTCCATTTCCTAGAGCAAAAGTCACACTAATTTTTTCTTCAGTACCCTTTTCTAAATTTTTAACTTTAATAGTTCCATCTTCTGCAATTGTTACATTAGAACCTTCTGAAGATGAAAAACCTAATTTAGAAATATCAGCCAATGGCGTTATTGTGCCATCTGGTGATCTTAATACTATAGCTTCTTCTGATTTTACTGACACGGTTTTAGTTCCATCTGTTTCTGTTGTTACGGTGCATTCTATGCCTTGAACTTCCTCACCTGTTATCGGATCTATCACAGTACCTGTTGTTTGTGTAGGTGGTGTAGGTACTGTGGTATCTGGTGCTGCTGTCGCCTGTGATGTCATTGTATACACACTTTTATTTCCTGCTTCGTCCTTTACTATTACATTGAAATAATAAGTTGTACCTGCACTTAAACCTGTTGCTTGCCCACTTGTTAAATTTGCACTCCAATCTTGTACTGTTGTTCCATTGGCCTCTGCATTAGCTAATGTATCTATATTGTTACTTGTTGACCTTACTACCTTGTATTGCAGATTTGCTGGTGTCGTTACATTGTCACTCCCTGCACCCCAGCTTAAATCTATACTATTTTCCGTCGCATTGTCTGCTGTAATTGCTCCGCCATTTCCTGCCGCTGGTACTGTGGTATCTGGTGCTGCTGTCGCCTGTGATGTCATTGTATACACACTTTTATTTCCTGCTTCGTCCTTTACTATTACATTGAAATAATAAGTTGTACCTGCACTTAAACCTGTTGCTTGCCCACTTGTTAAATTTGCACTCCAATCTTGTACTGTTGTTCCATTAGCCTCTGCATTAGCTAATGTATCTATATTGTTACTTGTTGACCTTACTACCTTGTATTGCAGATTTGCTGGTGTCGTTACATTGTCGCTTCCTGCACTCCAGCTTAAATCTATACTATTTTCCGTCGCATTGTCTGCTGTAATTACTCCGCCATTTCCTGCCGCTGGTACTGTGGTATCTGGTGCTGCTGTCACCTGTGATGTCATTGTATACACACTTTTATTTCCTGCTTCGTCCTTTACTATTACATTGAAATAATAAGTTGTACCTGCACTTAAACCTGTTGCTTGCCCACTTGTTAAATTTACACTCCAATCTTGTACTGTTGTTCCATTAGCCTCTGCATTAGCTAACGTATCTATATTGTTACTTGTTGACCTTACTACCTTGTATTGCAGATTTGCTGGTGTCGTTACATTGTCACTCCCTGCACTCCAGCTTAAATCTATA
Source organism: Clostridium kluyveri (assembly GCF_001902295.1). Lineage (NCBI taxonomy): Bacteria > Bacillati > Bacillota > Clostridia > Eubacteriales > Clostridiaceae > Clostridium > Clostridium kluyveri. The sequence goes on from NZ_CP018335.1 coordinate 3,264,461, forward strand.
CTATTTTCCGTCGCATTGTCTGCTGTAATTACTCCGCCATTTCCTGCCGCTGGTACTGTGGTATCTGGTGCCGCTGTCGCCTGTGATGTCATTGTATACACACTTTTATTTCCTGCTTCGTCCTTTACTATTACATTGAAATAATAAGTTGTACCTGCACTTAAACCTGTTGCTTGCCCACTTGTTAAATTTACACTCCAATCTTGTACTGTTGTTCCATTAGCCTCTGCATTAGCTAATGTATCTATATTGTTACTTGTTGACCTTACTACCTTGTATTGCAGGTTTGATGCTGTTGTTACATTGTCGCTTCCTGCACTCCAGCTTAAATCTATACTATTTTCCGTCGCATTGTCTGCTGTGATTGCTCCGCCATTTCCTGCCGCTGGTACTGTGGTATCTGGTGCTGTTGCCTGTGATATCATTGTATACACACTTTTATTTCCTGCTTCATCCTTTACTATTACATTGAAATAATAAGTTGTACCTGCACTTAAACCTGTTGCTTGCCCACTTGTTAAATTTACACTCCAATCTTGTACTGTTGTTCCATTAGTCTCTGCATTAGCTACTGTATCTATATTGTTACTTGTTGACCTTACTACCTTGTATTGCAGGTTTGATGCTGTTGTTACATTGTCGCTTCCTGCACTCCAGCTTAAATCTATACTATTTTCCGTCGCATTGTCTGCTGTGATTGCTCCGCCATTTCCTGCCGCTGGTACTGTGGTATCTGGTGCTGTTGCCTGTGATATCATTGTATACACACTTTTATTTCCTGCTTCATCCTTTACTATTACATTGAAATAATAAGTTGTACCTGCACTTAAACCTGTTGCTTGCCCACTTGTTAAATTTGCACTCCAATCTTGTACTGTTGTTCCAGCCTCTGCATTAGCTAATGTATCTATATTGTTACTTGTTGACTTTACCACCTTGTATTGCAGGTTTTCTGCTGTTGTTACATTGTCGCTCCCTGCACTCCAGCTTAAATCTATACTATTTTCCGTTGCATTGTCTGCTGTAATGGCTCCGCCATTTCCCACTACCGGTGCCTCTCCATCTTCTAATGAAAGCCAGATACCATCAAAATCAACATAATCAATACTTCCGTGTTCTGGTATATCTGCAATAAGTGAAATTCTGAATTTTCTTGTACCACTTGGTACTTTCTCAGTATCTAATACTTTTGTTTGCCAAGCAGGCTCTTCATCATAATAATCACTAAACACCACACCACCCTCATATACCAACTCATAAGAATTAAGTACATGATCACTTGTATCTAATGCTTCAAGCTTAATCTCAGCAGTTGAGGTAGTAAAAATCTTCCTTAGAATACCAGAAAGTTTGAACTTGACCTTACCTGCATCAACTTCTGTGGCACTACTAGATATATCTATATTTTGAGACATAGTGTCACTAGCCGGCTCATCCCCACCTGGATAAAAATCAAAACATTGTCCACCGTTGCTACTAGGTGTACTAGGAAAACTTGAAGGGTCTACACTAAAAAAACTCCCACTAGTATCAGCCCACCCAGTTAAATCGCCAGTTTCAGCATCTCCATTAACTACTAAATTTACTCCATAATTTACAAGGGCATATACCTTCCCCTCTCCAAAGTTTAAACCTGGCATTATGCTCAGCAGCATAAGTATTACAACTAATATAGAAATTTTCTTCTTGAAGGTGCTTTTATTCATCCTCTATCCCCCTATACGCTTCATAAAACAATCTTAAAGCGCCTTAAAAATAATGATTTTTAACCTATTTTTCACTTCTAAACAACTAACTCTTTACTATGGTAAGCACATAATCTCTACTATCAGACATTCCTGAATAGGACACTTTTATGGTTACCTGATTGCTTGTATTAGACAAGGAAATTGCAGTTGATTGGTTACCACTCATTACATTTTGTCCATTCACATTTATTATAACCGCAGCATCCTCAGCATAAGGTGTAATTATAACTTGAGTTGCTTTTGTCGAAGTATTAGTAGTATAGCTTAAATTTGTATGATCCATACTAACAGTACCACTACTAGTATATCCTCTCCCTGAATAACTCGAATCTACTTTAGTAAGATATAAATTTGGAGTTCTCATCACAGTAATTGTGTAGGTCTTTGTAGCTGTACTATTGGTTACAACTACAGGTATAGCATTACTTCCTACTGCCAAATCAACTGTAGCCGATCCTCCTGTTAATCCTACCCCATTCACAGTAATAGCAGCACCACTGATGTTCGTGGTAGGTGTTACAACTATTTTATCTACATCATACCCCACACTAGCAGAATATGTTAAAGTGTTTTTATCAAAAGGAGTCGGTGTATACGGAACTGAAACATTTCCAGTGGTCGCAAGGATAAGAGCTGTTAAGTATGCATCTGGTGCCTGCCTTACAACAGTCACAGTATACATCTGTTGAGCCGCTCCATCCGATCCTGTTACCTGTACAATTATGGTGTTGCTTCCCACAACTAACGAGATTGGAGCTGATGCAGTATTGTTTTTGACAACTGTATTATTCACTTCTATGGTTGCATTAACATCTTCCGCAATTGGAGTTAATGTAACATATGCCACATCATACCCTACACTTGCAGCATATTCAAAAGTCGTCTTACCTGCAAATGGTGTAGGGCTGAGAGTTCCGCTGCTGAGAGTGATTCCTGTAAGATACGGGCTTGAAGGTGCTGGATAAACCTCAAACTCCATGACTGAGGCAAGCTGTGGATTACACTTAAGACCCTTAGTCACATATACTCTTACATATCTACAATAGACAGGATTAATGGTTCGATCCGTTATAATGGAAAGATTACCTGCAATACTATCCAGATCCCTCCATATATTATTATCTGTACTTCCTTGAAGCTTAAAATCAGTCATGTTATAATCAGATGAGGCCCAGCCTGCAGTACTCATATGTCTTACAACCCACCTATTTATCCAATAATTTGCACCTAAATCTACACACATCCAGCCGGGTAAAGTATTACATAACCATCTGCTAATTGGTACTAATGTGCCATTGACAGCATTTGCCGCTGCATATGGCATTACAAAGCTGCTTGCTGTTGCAGGCCTATTTAAGGCTAAGTTCGTTTTTGTCCCCATTTATTTATCATCCTTTCTTCCACTTAAATCAAATTAATATATACCACTCACATAATTGACATATATCGTCATAAAATGTATAATAATATCATATCATAGTTTTTTTGGATGAGGAAGGTATTAATTATGGATTATACTTTAGGACAAGTTTGCTTATTTCCATTTCAATTTAAAATGATAGGCTCTATGTCTTGTCAGGGTTAAACTTTAACAATTACCCAAAATCAAGCCTTATTTTCCTTACTTAGTATCTAACTATGGTGACGACAATAAGACAACCTTTGCACTACCTAATTTGAAAGGTGCTGAACCGTTATCAACTATGAGGTATTTCATTGTAACTGAGGGTATATATCTAGAAAGGCAATAAAATATCCCTCAATTTTTAAACAGCTAATCCAAAAATAAATAGATATAAGGAGGAATATATTAATATGGATTATACTATAGGTGAAATTACTTTATTTGCATTTCCATTTGCCCCAGTTGGGTGGATGTCCTGTGAGGGTCAAATTTTAACAATTGCCCAAAATCAAGCTTTATTTTCTTTAATAGGAGCCACCTATGGCGGTGACGGCAGAACAACTTTTGCATTACCTAATTTGAAAGGCGCTGAACCAGTACCACAGATGAAATATTACATAGCAGTTCAAGGTATATATCCACAAAGAAACTAAAATAGAACTTGATAAAAAATCAATACAATTTTGTTTTTTAACAAATAAGTCAGAAAATATTATTACAGCTAAATATTTTCTGGCTTATTACACAATCAGCATAAACCATCACTAAACATCTACTTTATGTATAAAACTAGGGTTTTCACTTATACTATATTGAAAACCCACCCTTTTCACAGGATTGTTTATCCAATCTATATCCAATACCTTATATGGTAAATTTAAAGAGCACTGCATATATGTTAACTTTTCTTCTTCGAAAACCTGTATATTGGTTAACAAATTTAACCTCCTTAATTCTTTTTTATACTTTTTCATAGACTACCTCTTAAAAATTTTTTAAAAAATTATAAAAATACGGACTCATATATAATCTACATCTGATTACTGTTAATTGAATTTCATAAAAAGCTCCATTTTCTTTAATCAACTGAAACCCTAGTTTACTGTGAATTTAGTTATTTAGCAACTTAAATTATAATACTACAAACAAAAATATGTTAATTAACGCATAACAAGCAAAATTATTGTTTATACAGTCGACTGTAATGTTTAAATAATGAAAGGGCTGTTACGCCAATAATAAATGCTGCCATATATTGCGACAATCTTTGATTCACAAATCAATATATGGCATGTAAATTATTTAATGCAACAGCACCTTTTAAATAAAAACCCAAAAAATTTTAAATATTAAAGAACATCTTCAATTGTTTTACCTTATTTCTACTGAGGGGAATAACATCATCTATTTCTTTAAAATACATATCATAAGTATAATTAATTCTTGGTTTAAATCTATCTATTTTAGCCAAGTTAACTATATAACATTTATGTGACCTGAAAAATGAGCGTTTTTTAAGCTTTTCTTCATAAAAATTAAGGGTTTTATTACCTGTATATATGTTATTCTTTAAATGAATAAAAACTTTTCTATTTAGCATTTCAATATAAAAAATTTCATCATAGCTTATCAAAACTATTTCTTCATTGTTAAAACCACAAATCATTTCTAATTCATATTCATAGCTGTTACTTATTTCATTTATATTATATGTGTTATTTTTTGGTAAATTCATCATTCTTTTTATACTATTTTCTATCCTTGATTCAGTGAAGGGTTTTAATATGTAATCAATAGCATTAATCTCAAATGCTTTTATTGCAAAATCATTGTATGCAGTTACAAAGCATATTCTAGTCTCTGGATACAAATTGATTACCTGCTCTGCTAAATACATTCCATTAATACTCGGCATTTCAATATCCAAAAAAATTGCATCACATTGATTTTTTAATAGGTAGACAAGTGCTTCAACAGAATCAGTAAAGGTCTTTTCAATAGTAATATTTTCATAAATATTAAGTATATTTACTAGATAGTTAAGTGCGTTAATTTCATTATCAACAATAACTATTTTCATATTTTTCCTCCAAAGAAATCCCCAAAAAAATACTTTTACTGCTTACAGGGTAGATAAATTCCACTACAAAAACTTTTATATTAATAAATTTTCACTTAACTATCCAGCATGCCGACTTTAATTAAATTTTTACAATTCATCAACAAATCTCCTGGTGTTATAAAAAACTCTTCACTATCAATAATGGTTTTAATAGGTGCAGATATTAAGTTATCGCCACAATTTAATAATAATGATGTTTGTTCATTATTAAATAAATAATTTATAACAGTGCAAAATTCATGAGTTGTTATTACAAATTCTTCCTGTAATTCATTTAACACATTTGTATCCTGTTCTTTCTGTAATTCATAATAAATATTTTCAAGTAACTTTTCTTTATCTATTGAATTATATGCATTTTCCTCATTTATCTTATTCATGTTATCAATTAGTTTTGATTTTAAACCTTTTCTATCTTTATTTTTATTTATGTAATCCTGAACCTGATTTAATAAATTATTTATGAAATTTTCATTACTGACAATAAGTTTATATTCCCTACCTGCTTTTTCATAACAATTGTAAACAAACTGAGAACATACCATAGGATGTGAACCTTTATAGACTCCTTTATTAATAAGTACTATTAGATCACTAATGATGTGTTTCATCAAAGGAATCAATAATTTTTGAAGCGTAGGACTTATTAAAGACTTTTTAAATAATATAAATAAACCAACAAATACCAAATCCATTTTTGTATAGGGTTCTTTATTGGCAACATAATTTTTTCCAATATTAAGAACCTTAGACATGTCCTCTTTAAAAGGGGTAAGCCTCATTATTGTAATCTTACGGTTAACTATTCTATCTTTTATTGAATTAATCTGTGCATAAGGTGGAATTTCCTCAATAATCTCATTATAATCATAATATGACATAGCGGCATGACTTACAGGTGATTTAGTAATTGAAGCTATTAATCTTGATTCCCAGTCTTCAGTGGGTGAAAACAACAGTATATCCCCCTGCTTTAAATCCTTTATTTTTATTGTTTTAATATTACCCATTTATTCTCCTCCGATCTTATATTTATTCTCAGGAATCTCAAAGGATATGCTTGTCCCATATGATAATTCACTTACAATTTTTAATTTTGACTGATAACACTTCATTAATCTAAAACTTACATTTTTAAGTCCTACTCCTGATATGGAATCTCTATTATGGAGTAATTGTGAAATCACTTCTTTCCCTATACCTTTTCCATTATCTGAAACAATTATTTCCAAATTATTATCCTTTTTTGAAACCTTAATATTTATTGTTATTCCATAAGAGTTTAAGCCATGCTTAATTGAATTTTCTACAATAGGCTGTATTAATAACTGAGGAATTGGAGTGGACATATATTCTTCTTTTATATCTACAGCCAGATGAATGGAATCATTAAATCTTGTATTTTCAATTTTTACATAGGATTTTATCAAATCAATTTCCTCTCTTAGGGAGTAAAATACATTCCTTCGATAATCAAATTTATGTTTCACCCTTAAAAAATCACAAAAATTCAAAATTAAATCTTTTGATTTAGATACGGATTCATCCATAAGACAATATATGTTATTTAAAGTATTGAAAAAGAAATGTGGTGCTATTTGTGCCTGCAAAAATGCAATTTCCATATCTTTTGCTTTATTTGAACTTTTAAAGGCATCAATTACATCCACAGACAATACATATATTTCACATAATAAAAAGAATAAAAGTCCCAATATATAATTACTTGAGGAAAAATAGATATTTACATAATTATTAGTATATAAAATATCAATAATTGTAGTAAAGATCATACCAGCAATTCCTATTAACAAAAGCCATGCAAATTTGCGTTTTTTAAAAATTGATTTTACTAATGTTATCATTGCTGCCAAACAATTAATTATTAGTATGGTCATATAAATCACATCACTATAACCAAAGATTTTAATTGGTGTTAAAATTATCAAGCCTAAATAAATAAAATTTATTAAATTTATCAATATAAAACTGGATCTATTTGATTCATTAGGGTAAATTGATTTTATAAACAGCTGTAGGGCTATATTTATACCCATATAAGATAAATATTCCAATTTAGATATGACATTAAAGGATATATTTTTAAACACGTAATATATAATATTAACATCAAGAATTGACTCAAGAATTATGGAAGAAATACAAAATAGGGCTAAGTACATGTAAGTATATTTTCTACTTTCTAATTTGTATAAAAGCAGCAGATAAAATCCAAGCCCTGCAAACACACCAATTATCAGTGCACTTTTAATCATATTTATTGAAGCTATATTATCTACGACATTAAACCTGCCAAATACAATATTGTTTATAATTCCCCCTTTATTATGATGGTAATTAGAAACTTGTATAATTATTTCAATATCTTTTGACTGAGTATAAAAGGGAACAACTCTAAGCTTCCAGCTGGGGATTTCATTTATATGGGAATTATTTACAGCTCCATTCACAATAATTTTTTCATTATTTATAATCAATTTATATGCACTGGAAATAAAGTTAATTTTAAGACAATATAGGCCTTTTTCAGGCACTTTTAACCTAAGCCTGTAAGTTCCACAACCATAAGTGTTCATTTTCCCACCATTATATGTATAATTATTCCATTGATTTGGAACATCTATGTAGTTTATTGGTTCAAAATTACTTGTTCTAAATTCATAGGGATAAAATTCCCACTTTCCTTGTAAAATTATAATGTCATTATCAAAATCAGCAGAAGATAAGTCCATATAGCCCAGATTTGCCTTAATATCCTTTTCATAACTTATACCATTAAATAATCTCAAATAAATCAGGAAAATAGCAGTCAAAATTATAGCTAAAATTATTTTAGCAATATCCTTATTATGCATTAGTACTCCCTTCTTAAACTTTTGATTTGATTTTTAAATCAAGTGATTCTTAGGTTCAGGTGGAGTTTGCTATAAAGAACTACTTATCTCCATTTAAACCTTATAAACAGTATTCTTAGTGTCCTTAGCACTATAGAATACGTTATCCTTTAGGGGAAGAACTTATCCAGGCGCGTAACAGTGCTTATCTCTCACTTTGAAGAAGATGGGAGTATTAACACTGGTAGCGTTCGGATAAATATAATGACAAAACTATAAATAACTTCCTACTTCCTTTCTTTTCTATATATTATACCGAATTTTTACATAAATTTCACTATGATTGATGAAAAATAGCCTAGAAATTACAAAAAACACTATAGAATCAAATTATCTAAAGAGATACAACTTATTTACAATCACTTCTTTATTTCAATACTATATATAGAATTATGATAATTCTTAGATATATTTTCCAATGCAGGAATATGTCTTAAAGTTATTTTTTTATAATAATGTTTTTCTGACCCTTCTGCTGTAATACTCAAATCATTACCATCCATTTCTAGATTTACATTTTCTTCTTCTATTCCGGGTAGTTCCACTACAATTATGATTTTATCTCCTTCATCAAATATGTGGGTTATAGGATCAATTATCTCTTTACTGTTTTCAGAAATATTTACCAAAGAGCTTGTATGTGATTTATGATTATCGTTTTCAATCATATCCAAAATCATATTCATAAATTCATCACTATTTCTAATTAAGGATTTAATATTATTTGACCCATTACATTCTTTCCTTTTCATAATTTTAATTCCCCTCAGTAATTATAATTTTTTAATATCATGAAATGAATTTATATGTACTATAACTATTATATGCATCAATGGTATTTATAATCACTTGATATTAATATCATAAGCTGAATCGATAAAATCGATTCAGCTGTAAATATAATTAATATTATGCAGGCAGAACAGGTCTTTAGCATAAGTTTTTAATTTATTTAATGTTTTATTTTAACATACTTTGTCAATATTTAATAATTCATCACCAATTTTTTAAAGATCCTGCCATTATAAATTTTAAGCTTCTGTGAATCTAATATCTATTAATCCCTTTTAAATGTCTATTGTGTCTTTAATATATACTATTATTGCCCCTTCATATCTGTTACAGATCTTTAGCTTTTTTACATTAAATTATGCTGAATCCAAGAACGGCTTCATGGAAAGTTAATTTATGGTATAATGTGTTTGTAAAGTTATCTGAAAGAGGCTGTCAAAGTGGCATTCTTCAACTGAAAATTATTTACCAAATATTTATCACACATTTTTTTAAATATTATAAAAAACCCCGAAAAATGATTGGAGGAAAACACTTGAATAATCCACATAATGATTACATTAATAGATTAAAAATCTACACAGATTCAATTAAAGAACAAAATAGTTCAATAAAAACTATAGAATACTTGAGACTTCTTACTCTAATAGTAGGTATTAGTATTACCATTTATACTTTCAATACCAATAATTATTTTGTAAGTATAATAATTTCTATTTTCTCATTGGCTATCTTTATTTATTTAGTTAACCAGCACAACAAAGAGGTAAGAAAAAGAAAATATTTCACTGCTTTAAGGGATATAAATGAATCTGCCCTAAAGAGACTAAAAGGGCAATGGAGAAATTTCAAAGATGACGGAAGTGAATTTAAACATAAAGAACATCCTTATTCAGAAGATCTGGATATATTAGGTGAGAATTCCCTATTTCAGTGGATTAATACTTGCAAAACATTTATGGGGAGAGAATCTCTAAAAAACCGACTTTTAAATCCCCTTGAAACACCTTCTGATATAAGTATGGTTCAAGAATCATTACAGGAACTAGCTGTGGATTTAAAATGGCGTCAACTATTTGAATCTGAAGCAATAGTTATTCCTTCAGAACCTATTAACCCAGAGGAACTATATAAATGGGGAAAAGCCAGAAATAAGTTATATATAAAATCCTGGTTTGCTTTCACAATTAAATTACTGCCTTTTTTAACAATAATGTTAATGATTTTATCTTATAGTACTTCTTTGATAAGTTTCAAATTGCCCTACATTATGCTTATAATTCAAATATTACTTTTATTTATAGATGTAAAAAAAAGAAATACCACATTTAAAAGTCTTTACAAATACAAAAATAGTATAACTATATATTTAAAAATGTTAACTTTAATCGAGGAAAAAGATTTTAAAAGCAGATATTTAAAACAATTGAGAGCTAATCTGCTAACTTCTAAAAATATATCTGCAGTAAAATCCATAAAAAAACTATCTGCTATATATAATAAAGTATGTGATAGAAAAAATATGTTGTCTATAGTCCTTAATATATTATTTTTATGGGACTATCAGTGTATAGTAGAATTTGAAAAATGGAGAGTTAAATCGGGCAATGATCTGGAAAAATGGTTTAACACCATAGGTGAATTTGAGGCATTAAATAGTATTTCAAATATTATCTACGATAATCCAGATTGGGTTATGCCCTTAATTTCAGATAATACTTATATAATCAAAGCCACTGAATTAGGCCACCCTCTTTTAGGTGATACGAGAGTATGTAATAACATTACAATAGATAATAAAAAAAATATTTTATTAATAACAGGTTCAAATATGTCTGGTAAAAGTACTTTTCTAAGAACTGTAGGTTTGAATTTAGTACTAAGTTACATTGGAGCTCCTGTATGTGCAAAAAAATTTCAGTGCTCACTTATGCAAATATTTACCTGTATGAGAATAAGAGATGACTTAGAAAATAATATATCCTCCTTTTATGCAGAAATATTAAGGATAAAGATGATTGTTCAGAATGTAAAGAAAACTGCAAAAGTATTTTTCCTCTTAGATGAATTATTTAAAGGAACTAATTCTATTGATAGACATCTTGGAGCAAAAGCACTAATAAAACAATTAGGGGGACAGGGGGCATCAGGACTGATTTCCACCCATGATTTGGAATTATGTAGTTTGGAGAAGGAATATCCTAGAATCAAAAATTACCACTTTCGGGAATACTATTTAGACAATGAATTAAAATTTGATTATAAAATTCGAAATGGAATATCTACTACCAGAAATGCTAAATACCTTATTAAACTGGCAGGTATAGATTTTGAATAACAATAAAAAGACTTATCAATTTTTAAGATAAGTCTTTTTATACAAATTATATATACCTAAATACCTTTATATAGACTTTTCTATTCCTTGGTCCATCAAATTCACAAAAATAGATACCCTGCCATGTTCCCAATTTCAGCTCTCTATTTTCAATAATAACATTACAAGAAGAACCCATTAATGATGCCTTTATGTGAGCATGAGAGTTGCCTTCTATATGTAAGTATCCATTCTGCTTTGGAAAAGTCTTATTAAGCCCTGCTAAAATATCCTCTACAACATCAGGATCGGCATTTTCATTTATTGTAACCCCAGCAGTAGTATGAGGAATAAAAATTACAGCCATGCCATCTTTCACATTATTTTTTCTTATAGTTTCCCTAACAAGCGCTGTTATGTCTATAAATTCTTGTTCTTGTTTAGTTTTCAATAAATATTCCATATCAATCCCCTCATATTCTATTAATCTTTGACCCCTACGGCCTTTTTAGCTAATAGATCAGCCATGTCATTATACTTGTCTTCTCCAGAGTGAGCTTTAACTTTTTTAAACTTTATATCTATTTTTTTCATGTATTTTTGCATAAATTCTTTATAATCCTTTGTCAATACCTTGTTGGCCTTCCATTCACCTTTAGCCCAGCATTCAATTCCCATATAATCGTAAACTATGGTTATCTCTTTAAAGTCATTTGCAATAGCCAATTCAACAGCTTTTAATGCTCCCCTTATTTCTCCAAAAACATTTTTGCTTTCATTCATTTCCATGCTTCTAAACGCACCCAAATCTTTAAAAATAACCTGATCATTTTGTACCAGAACCAAACCATAGCCTGCCACTTTTTCTTTGTTATTAAAGGAACCATCTACGTAGGCATAAAGTGCATTATGTTCTTTTTTAGTATCTTCAGGCTGCATATTTTCATCTATATTATCTTTCTTATCCGTAAGTCCTGCAAATATTTCAGCTTCTTTACGACTGGTAAATTTCTTATACTTAGCGCCAGAAAAACCCTTTATCTGTTCTTCACACTCGGCCCATGTATCATAAACCCCTGGTTTTCGTCCCTGTTTAACAGCATAAAAATTTGCCACAATACATCCTCCTAAAATAACAATTTTATAGTAAATTAATTATACCCTAGAAATACATTTATTTCTATAAAAACAGTATAGGGATTATTTTTTACAACTACAATATCTTAGCTATTAAAAACATAGTTTTCATCCCAAGACTAGTAAATTTCTCTTCATATTCTGTGACTACATTGTTAGGAAAACCACTATTATGTAAATCATAAGTTATATAATCTATACTAAATCCACTTTCCACAAAATACTCCTGTGATTCCTGAAAAAGCCCCCTATCATCTGTTTTAAACCATATTTCACTTTTAGGCTTTAGAAACTTTTTATAAATATTCAAAAATCCAATATGGGTAAGCCTCCTTTTTTTCTGTCTCCTTTTTGGCCAGGGATTACAGAAGTTTATGTATATCCTCCCTACCTCATCTCTATCAAAAACATCTTCAATCTTTGATATATTCATAGGTATTATCCTTATATTTTTAGCTTCAGCTTCTACAACCTTTTTCAGTGCATAAATTAAAACTTCATCCTTTAAATCAATTCCAATATAATTTATATATTTATTGTTCAATGCCTGTGTACATAAAAATTTCCCTCTTCCACAACCCAATTCCAAATGTATTTCTCCGTCATTTTTAAATTCATTCTTCCATTTTCCTTTAAATAGAGAGGGATTTATTATAGTCAGGTTACTAGCTTCCATCTCAGGTCTAGCCCACCACTTTTTTCTCAGCCTCATAATTTGAAAATTCCTTTCTTTTATTTAAAATTTTTTATCAGAATTAAAGCTATTTCTACAATATACGATAATTATAAGTACTTATATTATACTAATTTATATTCAGGTTGTGAAAATTATGGAATACTTTGTAGAAGAACTTAAAAATAAAAAAATAATTGCTGCTGATGACATAAAAATTCTTAAAAACTATATTAATAAAAAGTACTCCAAAGCTGATACTAAAGAGAAAGCAAAAATGCTTTCTAACACTATACATCGTATTTTAGATTCAAATCTAAAAGAACTTCCAGAAGATTATAGGCAAACTATAAAAATAGATATTCTAAAAAGTACATTTTCTCAAAATAAGACCTCTATTTTCATGTATGATGCATTTAACTGCTGCATGAAAAATGAATATTTAAAACAAAATTCCAAAAAAGAAATCCTCAAATGGATAAATGCACACATAAAAAATAAGATTGAAGAAAATGATTTAAATATATACGTAGGTATACCACAGAATACAATTTCACAGGATATAAAAATAGACCTGTCAAAAGTTAATGATGGTTATCCCACTGCATCTTTGAACTTAAAAGCCCCTATAGTTATTCCTGATAAATCAATAAAAATAACAAAAGATTACAAATCAAATAAAAAACCCTTAATTTTTGCCATACTGAGTGCTATATTAATTCTTAAAATAATGGGACAATCCTTTTACGGAAAAAATATTCTAAAAGCTTCTTTTTCCCTTATTTCAGCTTCCGAAACAAAGGGCATATATATAAAAAATATTATTGAAGAAGTGACTCTAGAGGATTATAACAAGAGCCACCCCAATAAATATCTTCCCGAGTATTTAAAATACCAAAAAGTAGATACACGTAAACTAAAAGCCTTTTTAAATAGTCGTAATTCACTTTTATACAAAGAGCCTTACTTTTCCACTATAATGACTACAGCAAAAGAATTCAATCTAAATCCTATTTTACTCTTTGCTATAACTGGACAAGAACAAAATTTTGTGCCTATAAATACTGATAATGCATACAAGATAGCAAATAATCCCTTTAATGTATATCACAGCTGGCAGGAATATAATACCAACATAAGTGATTCATCAAAAATAGCAGCTAATACAATTATAAATTTATCTGAAAACAGACCAGAGGAAAACAATCCTTTCATGTGGATAGGGAAAAAATATGCGGAAGATACAAACTGGGGAAATGGAGTTCAATCTATTTTCGAAGAAATCAACAGCTATTTTTCATCTAATAACTAAAAATAAAACTTCCAATTCAATTTATTGGAAGTTTTATTCAGTTGTCAATTAAAATATACTATTGGCTATACTGATAAACATATTATATAACATATAAGATGGAACACCTACTATATATCTGGCTAAAGGTGTAGCTACAAACAGTACCAGTATAATCAGCTGATATCTATATACAGTACCTGATATTCTATAAAATACTGAAGGAAATAAATCTTTTAGTATATGGAATCCATCCAGGCCAGGCAGAGGTATTAAATTAAATACAGCCAACATGCAATTTATATTTATAACATACAAAATAATTTTGATTATTATATTGGAAATTGAAGTAGACTCCATAGATAATAGTCCAAATCTATATATAACTACTGTTAAAATAGCCGCTAAAAAGGCTATTATTAGATTGGCCAAAGGTCCTGCCACGGAAACTTTTAAATCATCCTTATTTTTATTTTTAAAAGCACCTGGATTTATTTCAACAGGTTTAGCCCAGCCAAATCCTACCAGCAGTATCATTATAAATCCTATAATATCTACATGTGCAAATGGATTTAAAGTAAGTCTTCCCTGAAATTTAGGGGTTTTATCTCCCAATCTATCTGCTACAAATGCATGCGCAAATTCATGAAAAGTAAGACCTATAAGTATAGCTGGTATAATAAGTATTTTTTCCAGTATTTTTTCATTCAAATGATTTCATCCCTTCTTTTCAACTAATTCAATAGCGTTTTTTCTAATTTTCCATTACTTACAGAGGCAATTCCTCCATCATATATTCCTATAAAATTCCCTCTATACGTATATTGTTTCCCACTTCCTACTTCTTCAACAATTCCTTCCAGAGCATTGTTTATATATATTTTCCCGGAAGGCATTACAAACACATTTTTTTTATCTACAAGTTGGTTTAAATTTATATTTTGATAATCATACTCACCAGAATTTATGGTTCCACAATATATATTTGATATCTTGCCATCTTTCTCATCTCCTATATATACTCTATCATTTTCATCTATTCCTACCCATACGGGTTTATTTTCAATTCCATGAATAGTAAGGGGCTCATCTTCATCAGTTATATATATATCATTATGTACACTATCTTCATATATCAATTTGTCTTGAAGATATAAAATTCCTATTTCACCCACTATATAAGAATTTACAGGTATTTTTTCTACTTTTTTCATTATATCCACTCTGTATATAGTGGTTCTCATACCTCTGCTTTCCATTTTAACATATATTACATTAGTAAGATGCGATTCCTGTATATTATCAATTTTAGCTTCCGTGTCTGACCAGTCTAATTCTTTTATATTTTCCTTTATATCCTTATCCACTTCATAATAAGACAATTCAAATTTTGAACCTTCCTGTGAATCTTCTTTTTCAGCAATAAGTAGCCTATTTCTATCCTGGAGCCACTTATAAAAAGATACCTGAACTCCATCCTCAAATTCCAAGCTTTTCTCATCACCGGTTTTTGAATCCACTACTTTCAACGTGTTTTCCTGACAATATGCCAGATATCTCCCATCAAAGGATACAGTAATATTTTCGGCATCTTCTGGAATTTTTATTTCAACTTCTGATTTTTTAGGCTCACTTTTTACAATTTTTTTAGTCTTTAATTTTATTTCAGAAGATAAAAAATAATTATTTATATAAAGCAGTCCTGCAAATTGTATTATCAAGGATATAGCGATCCAAATAGCAGTTCTTTTAAAAATTTTCATCTTGTACTCCCCTTTTAATAGTCATATTAATACCTTCATTTCTCTACATAGACAATAGAAGGTATTGATCTTTCACCTAAAGGATCGCAGGGATTATTTATTATTTCTCCTTCATAGTACATGGTAGAAGAAGAACCTCCATCTAAGTTTATAGCATTTACAGCACCATATTCAAGCATTATATTTTGGACATCCTTCAAAGAGGCCCCTATACTTTTAGTCTGTCTTCCATCTATAACAAGAAACAGCATAGCACCATCTTCTCTTTGACCTATGGCAGTTCTAGGAGCAATTCCCCAGCCGCCATCCCCAGATTTTATAGTTCCTTTTCCATTTACCACTAGTGCAGGTTCAAAAGATATAGCTTCTGTAACACCCTTTTCTTTCATTTCATTTAAACTGTAACTTCCCACAAGAAGCTGTCCTTTATTTGTAATTGCCATTGCCTGAGTTTTTTGGTCATCATCATTTATATCATTAGAT
Source organism: Clostridium kluyveri (assembly GCF_001902295.1). Taxonomy (NCBI): domain Bacteria; kingdom Bacillati; phylum Bacillota; class Clostridia; order Eubacteriales; family Clostridiaceae; genus Clostridium; species Clostridium kluyveri. The sequence goes on from NZ_CP018335.1 coordinate 3,281,107, forward strand.
ATGACATTTCCCTCACTCATAAGTATACCTGTAGGTTTTCCACCAGTACCGGTCCATTCACTATCTTCAGAAGATCTGTCTGTAAATCCTCCTCCATTTATGGCCGCTACAGCATTATTATCCTTTGCAATCTTACTCGTAAGTTCTCCTGCTACTCCTAGCTTCTTGCTATAGCCTACCTTAACCCTAGTAGGATCATGTACTATAAGCATATATCCCTTGAATTTTTTACCATCACTTACTTCTTCCATCTCTATACTGCTGTCATGTTCATTTTTAAATTCCAGAGTTCCTGAATCATCTTGTTGTATTTGTTCTGCTGTATTTCCACTCAATATTTTCTTTATTTCATTATCTGACAAAAATAGTTTTGCAATATACTGATGGCTTAAAGTTGTCATGGCAGCACCTACTATAGTCCTTTTTACATTCTCAAAAGGACCGTAAAATACCAAAAAAGGAGCTGTCATACCTGTAAATATAAATTCAAACACAAAAAAACAAATTACAAGTTTCCAAAATGACTTCTTTTTTTTACCTCCAGTTTCCCTTTTTTTCATATATTAAAACTCTTCCTTTCTAAAATTCTACAACTAAATTAAAAATACACTCTTCAATATTGTACAATAAATGATAAAAGTTTTAAATAGAAATAATTTCATACATCAATGAATATTTTGTAAAAGGCACTCAAAAAAGATACTAAATTTGCATGTCCTTTACTTTTTTAGACAAACACATAATTTAGTATCTTTTAAATATACAAATTACAATTTTTTAGAAGCCTCATAGGCCAGAGGAGATCTTTCACATTCATCATGCTTTAAAGTAATCTGATAACAAAGACTGCTTCCTTTCATTTTTTCTGATGCATAACATAATCCATTGGATCTAGAATCTAAAAAAGCTTGATCTATTTGTTCAGGATCCCCTACTAATAATAGTTTAGTGCCGACCCCTACTCTAGTTATAATGGCTTTCACTTGTTTAGGTGTCAAATTTTGCGCTTCATCAATTATAAGCCAATTTCTAACAATAGAACGTCCTCTTAAATAACCTACAGCTTCTGTGGTTATAATTCTTCTATCAAATAGTTCATGAATCTTGTCCTCTAATTCCTTTTCATTTTTATACCTTTCCTTTTCATCTGAATCTACCAATATTTCTAAATTATCTAAAATAGGCCTCATGAAAGGGGATATCTTCTCCTGCTCTGTACCTGGAAGAAAGCCTATATCTTCGTCCATGGTAACATTAGGCCTGCAAATCAGCATTTTTCTATAACTTCCCTTATTTTCTTCTATTATATTGTGAAGTCCTACCGCTAATGAAAACAAAGTTTTTGCTGTTCCTGCAGGTCCCTTTATTATTACAAGAGGTGCTTTACTGGCGTCTGTAAGCAGTGCCTCCAGCATAAATTTTTGCCCTACATTTCTAGGAGTTATACCCAAAGGTGTACTATCTTTAAAATAAAGCTGTACTATCTTTTTACCATCAAATCTTCCAAGAGCGGTTTGTTTAGGATTTTCAAGACAATGTATTATAACAAATTCATTCATATAAAAGGTTGGAAAAAAATATTTTTCAGTATTCTCATCATAACAAGTAACTTTGTCTATTTCTATACATTTGTCTTTATAAAAATTTGTTATATTGTCTTTAGAAGTATACACGTCTATTCTGCCTGTATATTGACTGTCATCTTCTGGTACACCTTTTTCATAAAAATCTTCCACATTTATATTTATAATATCTGCTTTAATTCTTTCAAAAATATCTTTGGTTATCAAGCAAGTATTTTCTCCTCGCTCATTAAGACCTTTACATACTTGTATTATTCTATTATCTGGTTTGCTTCTGTCCCAAGCTGGTGGTATTTGAGTATCATAATGGTTCATCTCAACCCTAAGCTTTCCACCACCTGGCAGCTCCACCCCTTTATTGAGTTTTCCTTTTTTTCTAAAGTAGTCTATTAATCTAGCTGCATGTCTTGCACTAACTCCCAGATCGCTTTTATCCTTTTTAAAGTCATCTAATTCTTCTAATACAACTTCAGGTATGACCACATCATTATCTCCAAAAGATAGGATCGCCCCAGGTGAATATAGAATAACATTTGTATCTAAAACATATGTCTTCTTCAAATCCATTCCTCCCCTCTTCTAATATTATAATATATTCATTTAAATATATAAATGTATTTATTTTTACAAAAAAAGTTATATCAGGCTAGTGAAGAAGCTAAAAATGCTCATGATATAAAGAAAAAGCATAGAATAACTTCTATGCTCTTGAAAAAACTTCCGTAAGCCCCGCTATGACTCCATTTTTAACTTCTGCCTTTAACTCTACAAGCCATTCAGGAGATAAAACTAAAACAGTTCCGTCCTCCTCATCAAAATTGAATTCATCTACATTATATTTCTGAAGTTCCTCTGGAATACTTAAAACATTAATGTTCTCCGTTTCCTTGCCCATTAAAAATTGGTTTACCTTTTCTTTCAATTTATCATCCATAACTTACCCTACCCCCTTTGTTTACTTTATTGTAAATTTTTTCCTTTTAATTGTCAATAGTTTTTCCCTCTTTATATATATATTTTCTTGAAATAGTTGCTATAATATAAGTAATCCTATAAAAATAAATATAATTGACTTTTCGATGAAAGGATATTTTAATATGATTGAATTAATTAATGTAACTAAAAGTTATAGTAAAAAAATAAAAGCTGTGGATAGTATAAATCTTACTATAAATGACGGAGAGATATTTGGCTTTTTAGGACATAATGGAGCTGGAAAGACAACTACACTAAAAATGATAACAGGTATATTACATCCTGATGAAGGGGATATAAGACTTAATGGCATAAGCATAAAAAACCATCCTATAAAAGCTAAAATGGAGATAGGATATGTACCTGACAATCCTGATATGTTTTTAAGGCTTAAAGGCATTGAATATTTAAATTTCATGTCAGATATGTATGAAGTTCCTTCAAGTATAAGAAATAAAAGAATTGAAGATTTATCCAAAAGACTTAACTTATATGACGAACTAGATGACAAAATTCAAAGTTATTCCCATGGAATGAGACAAAAAATCGTTTTAATAGGAGCCTTGATTCATGAACCTCCTATTTGGGTATTAGATGAACCAATGACGGGACTTGATCCAAAAGCATCCTTTATACTTAAAGAAATGATGAGAGAACATACAAACGCAGGAAAAACAGTATTTTTCTCCACACATGTTTTAGAAGTAGCAGAAAAAATTTGTGATAAAGTGGCTATTATAAATAAAGGCAGAATCTTATTCAGCGGTACCCTGAATGAAATGAGAGAGCATTTCAAGGTTAACCAATCTCTTGAAAGTATGTTTTTGGAGCTTACAGAAAATGAATAAATATATTTCTCTTACAAAAGTATTTTTAAAAAATAGTTCCTCAAACTTTTTAAAAGATAAAAGGGGTTCTCTCTCAAAAACTATAAAACAACTGCTGCTTTACGCTGTAATAATACTTTCTCTACTCCCCCTTATTAGTATGTTTGGAGTAGCAACTACATCCTCTTATGATATTTTAAAGCCATTAAATCAAGAAGGTATAATTCTATCTGCTGCCATGTCAATTTCAAGTGCTGTTATATTTACCTTTGGTATATTTTTTATAATGTCTGTATTTTATTTTTCTTCTGATGTAGATACTATTTTAGTATTGCCAGTTAAACCCTGGATAATCCTGATGTCAAAATTTACTATAGTTTTAATATATGAATATATTACTGAAGCCGTAGTACTTATGCCCGTCATGGTGGCCTTTGGAGTAAAAAGCAGTGCAGGATTGATTTATTACATATATAGTATAATAGTATTTTCAACTCTACCTATTGTACCTCTGATAATTGCAGGATTAATTACCATATTGATTATGAGGTTCTCAGGCTTTACTAAGAATAAAGATCGTTTCAAAACCATAGCTCAAATAGGCATTTTAATCTTTGTACTGGGTATAAATTTGATATTACAGAAAGTAGGAAAAGGATTTTCCAGTGGTGCAGATATGGCTAGACTTCTTGCTCAAGGAAATAATTCACTATTAAAATCCTCCTCTAAACTATTTATTAATATAAGATATGCTGTGGAATCACTTATAAATAGCAGCAGTTTGGCTGGAATATCAAATATGCTTTTATATTTATTGACTACAGCAATACTTCTAACAATATTTATAATTTTTTCAGAAGCTTTTTATATAAAAGGTGTTATAGGAATGAATCAAATTCAAGCAAAACATAAAGTACTAACTTCCTCTGAAATAACTAAGAAATCTGCTAAAAAATCTAAAGTATTAACCTATACAATTAAGGAACTGAATATTTTATTTAGAACACCTGTATATTTTATGAACTGTGTAATTATGAATTTCATATGGCCTTTATTTTTTATTATACCTTTAGTAAGTCAAAAAAATTTCATCAAAAATTTCACATATATGCACAGCTATTTTAATGCTATAATGTCAAATAGTATAACATTAGGCATTTCTATATCCATAGTTTTTGGTGTATCTTTAATGCTTTCAGTAATAAATCCTATTGGATGCACTGCAATTTCAAGGGAAGGGAAAAATATTTTTGTAAATAAATACATCCCTATGGACTATAAGAATCAATTACTATCTAAAGCACTGGCAGCTTTTATAATAAACTTTTCAGGCATCATGCTTATAATTTTTTTAATCACCATTATCATAAGACCTCCCTTATATATTTTTATTATAATAATTTTACTGTCAGTTATAGGAACTATATTTTCAATTTTTTTAGGTATAATTATAGATCTTAATTATCCAAAACTTAACTGGGATAATGAACAAAGGGCAGTAAAACAAAATTTTAATGTCCTAATAAGTATGATTTTAGGTTCACTTATCACTGGAATATTAATATTTTCCACCATACAGCTCCATATACCTTTTCATATAATATTACCTTTAATTATTATAATATTTTCAATTACAGATATTGTATTATATAAAATAATAACTACAAAAGGAGTTGCTCTTTATAAAAATATTGAATGAAAAACAGGCACTGGTAATACCAGTGCCTATAAGGCAATAATGCGTTTTTAAGGGGTATAACATTATTCTATTTTTACTGTAAGCTTTATTCTTACATGATTACATTTTATAAACTATTTATGACAATATAGTGTCATATTAATTAATATTTTATAAAGGTAAAATTTAATTACTGCACTAAATTTAAAATTGCTTGATAAAAAATTGGAATAAATATGGCGGGAAGCAAATTAGCAACTTTTATTTTTACTATGCCTAACAAATTAAATCCAAGTCCTATTATTAAAAGACTTCCCACTGCAGTCATATCCGTAATCACAGATTGAATTAAAATTGTTTTTAATCCAAAGGCAGCAATAGTTATAATTCCCTGATAAATCAAAACAGAAATAGAAGAGATCATCACACCAATACCTAGAGAAGAAGAAAAAATTATTGATGTTATACCATCTAACATGGATTTTGCAAAAAGTATTTTATTATTCCCTTCAAGTCCACTTTCAAGTGATCCCACTATGGCCATTGAGCCCACACAGAATAAGAGACTTGCAGTAACAAAACCCTCTGAAATTTTTACATTCTTGTTCTTAAATTTATCTTCAATTTTATTTCCAAGCCTTTCAATACTATTATCAATATCTATAATTTCTCCTATAAATCCTCCTATAACCATAGAAGTTATAATTAATACAACATTAGAACTTTTAGCAACTCCTAATATTCCTATGTAAATTACACAAAGTGATACCCCCTGAATAATCGTATTACTTACTTTTTCAGATACACCTCCTTTAAATAAGAGTCCAACTAAACTACCTCCAACAATAGCTATAAAATTTACAATGGTTCCGATTAACACCCAATATCCCCCTCTCTGAATTTATTAAATAAATCAATCCTGAAAATTATATCATACACTCCATATTTTAGATATATTTTTACAAAATAAAAAGAGACAAGCCTAAAGCTTACCTCTTTCAAGTAACACCATATCATATTTTAAACTTTTGTACTATCTGGTTGAGATTTTGTGTAACTTCTGACTGACTCTGGGCTGTTAATGCTACCTGCTCTATTTCTCTTGTGGTTCCATTTATTCTATCCCTTATCATTTCTATACTTTCACTAGATTTTTGGGCGGTTGATGCCATATTTTGTACTGCATCACTTACTTGATTTATTGTAGCTGCAAGTTCCTCGGACATAGATGCTATATCTTCAGACATCTTATTTACAAAATCAGAATCATTGTAATATTTATTCCCTATATTTTCTAGTTCTATAAACTGAGAATTTACATTTTCATTTATAAATTTCAATACTTGATTCCCGTTTTTAGATAGATTTTTAAAGGCCTCCTGAACTTTTACAATGGTATTTTGAATACCTGTTACTGCCTGGGAAGATTGTTCTGCAAGCTTTCGTACTTCTTCTGCAACCACCGCAAAACCTCTTCCCTGTTCTCCTGCCCTGGCTGCTTCTATAGCTGCATTTAAAGCAAGTAAATTTGTCTGTTCTGCTATACCCAAAATAGTGTCTGCCATAACCCTTATGTCATCTACTACTTTTCCATCTTTAATTGATTGTACCATATTTTCCCTATTTTCTTTATATAGATTTCTCACTTCTTCAAGAGATGCCTTACCATTTTCTTGCACTTCCACAGCTCTTTGTTTAGATTGATTGGCATTATTACTCCCCTCTGTAGCTTTTTCAGATAATTCATTTATACTAGAATCCACTTCTTCTACAGAAGCAGTTATCTCTTCTGAAGAAGCACTTGTCTCCTGAATTCCACCGTATATATTATTTACTTCATTATCTATATCCCTAATTTTTGTGGATACCTCTTCTATAGTTGCATAAAGTTGTTCGCTAGACGCGCTCATATCCTGAGTATTTTCTATAATAGTCCTAAGGAGATGATTCACATTGTCCTGTGCTGTATTTAATGCAACTCCTATATCAGCAAACTCACCACCTTTTTTTATAACTATAGGTGTAGAAAAATCATATACAGCCAATCTCTGGGCAAGAAATTTTATTTTCATCAAAGAGCCTATGACATCAATTGACATAGCTGTGCCGAGGCCCACAGCAATCAATAATCCTATGATAATTAATACTATCATAATTTTATTTGTCCTTGCATATGTTGAATTAGTATCTAAATTAAATTCCTTCGCCTGATTAAGATTCTTAGTTATAAGTTTATCTAGATTGGAAATCATCAAATCTGTTGTAAGAAGAAACTGCTTATATTGTTCACCTGCTTTTTCCAAATTTCCTTCATCCACAAATCCTATAATATTTTCCTTTAAGGATTTATAAGTTTTAAACTGTGATTTATATGTATTCCATATCTGTTTTTGCGTTTCATTCATTGAAAGCTTTTCATAAGATACTACATATTTTTCAGTTTCATTATCATTAGTCTCAATATCATTTTTCAAATAACTTTTTCTAGATTCATCTTTTACATAGATAAGTTCTATAATATCACTTTTAGATGCAATTAAATTTTTATTCATATCTGTTAATATATATGTACCAATCAGCTCGTTGTTATACATACTCTTAGAATTCATATTCATTGTTTTTAAAGAAAGCGTTCCTATAATACCAACTACCCCTATTAACACAGCTACAATAATAAATGATACGATTACTTTTACTTTTATTTTAAGATTTCTTAAAAAGTTCATTATATTTCCTCCCCAATTTACATGTTTAAATTTTATAAGAACATTTCATATACTTACCCCTATAATCACATTTCTAGCCTTGACATTAATATAATCCCCCTTTTAAAATTTGTTATGATTTGTTTCAAATTTTATATATGATAGTTATTTCGTCCAAAACTATAATTTATTTCTACAAAATTTTGTAGTTATCAGTAAATCTTCTAATTCTTTTTGTGAAAGAGGTTTGCTGAAATAATAACCTTGAATTATATTACAGCCTAAATTATTAAGAATATCTACTTGTTCCTTAGTCTCTACGCCTTCCACGATTATTTTGCAATTTAAAGATTTCGATAAATCAACTATACTTCTAATTAAAATCTTATTTTTTTCATACTGTATATTATCTACAAATAATTTATCTATTTTTAATGTACTTACAGGCAGTGAAACTAAATAACTTAAGGAGGAATACCTTGTCCCAAAATCGTCAAGGGCAATATTTATATTGCTTTCAACAAGCTGATTAAATACTTTTATACTATTATCAGACATTTCTAATAAAGTCCCCTCTGTTATTTCTAATTCGAGTAAAGAAGGAGGAACATCATATTTTGTACAAAAGACTAATACCTTATTCTTAAAGTCACTCTTCTTTAATTGAATAGGAGATATATTTACAGCAACTCTATCTAATCGAATTCCCCTTTTTTCCCATTTATGTATTGTACATATTACTTTATCTAAAATCCAATTTCCTATTTCAATTATATATCCATTTTTTTCCGCAATAGGTATGAATTCTTCTGGAGAAACCCTTCCTAGTTTTTTATTATTCCATCTTAACAGAGCCTCGACCCCTACAATTTTATTGTTTAAGATATCAACTTGTGGTTGATAATAAACTTCTAACTCGTTACCGAGAATGGAATTTCTTAATTCATTTTCTATTGAAATTTTTCTGCAATAAATATCAAATACTTGTTTATCAAAAAAAGCATATGGATTTTTCCCCTTTTCTTTAGAACTGTTCATTGCAAAATAACAATATCTTAATAATTCATGACCTTCTGAACCATGCTCAGGGAAAATTGATATTCCTATATTGACTTCTATATAAACTTTGTGATCCATTATTTTGAAAGGTTCTTGAAAACATCTATGTATTTTATTACATATTTTCTTAACATCCTTTATGGTATTGAATTTAGAAACTAATACTGCAAATTCATCTTCTCCCATTTTCCCTAATTCACTATATTTATCAAGGATTCTAATGATTGATTGAGAAAATAACATTAAAATTATATTCCCTATATTGTAACCAAAAATAGCATTTAAGCTTTTAAAATTATCAATATTAATATAGATAATCGCTGCCCTGCTATTATGTAGTTTGGCTATATTTAAGGAATACTCTATTCTTTTTAGAAAAAATGCTCTATTAGGTATCTTAGTGCTCTCATCCCAATTTTTGATTAATTTGTTTTCACTAATTTCTGACATTATGCCGGAAAATAATCTACAACATTCAGATTCACTTTTTGATATTTTGCCTTTAATTAGAACCCAAGCTAAATTTTTATTTTTCAATCTGAAAGCACTTTGATAAAGTGGTTCATTCCCATTAATGTACTCATATAGTTCTTTCATTACTAATGCTTTATCTTTCCCATAAGCTATATTATCAATAAATTCATACATAGTTGTTATGCCCAATAAATCATTTCCCACAATTTTCTTGATCTTTTCAGATATGAATATTTTACCGGTATCTATATTCCATTCCCATATACCATAATCTGCGCCATTTAATGCACGTCTACAAATTTTATCACATTCTATTTTTGGGGGATAATATTTCTTAAGTTTATCCATATTGACATCCTTTTATCTTTCTTAATATTAAAATATTAAATTATGCTTATATAAGGCAACTTAAATTTCCTATATTCTACATTTCCATCATTTATTAAAATATCAATTGACACAAAATAAATATTATGTACTATTTAGAATATATATGCATAATTTTACTAGTTATAATATTACATTTTTATAAAAAACATAAAATATATTATCAAAATAATTTATTTTTTAGTTCAAAATGACAAATTATTATACAATGTTTGCATTTTTTTACAAAATGTATTATAATTAAATTATACATAATATTTATTTTGTATTATTGTTATGGTATAAATATACTTTTTTTATAAAAACACTATTAGTTATATTATTTAAAGTCATTAAAACATACTGATTAAATCCTATATCTAGGCTTGTAAAATTCAATTAACATGCTAAAAATTATCATAATAAAAACGAAAGCTCTGGAATCAACCAGAGCCTTTTATCTAAAAGTTTCTCACTAGTATAAATCATACTTTAATTTCATCTTGTATACTATATTATATACTGTACTTTTATAAATAGTTACAATTTTACTACAAATTCTTAAAATAAATTTATTTTTATCCGAAAACTAAAAATGGTAAATTCACTCATCTTCTTCAAAATGGAATAAACTTCACCTGAACCTTGGAATCACTTGATTTAGAAGTTAGTCTTATAAACCTCTATTATTTAAAATCATATGAATATCATTTGTACAGCAATCATATATACAATTGTTCCACTCAATATACTGATTAAATTATTACGCTTCCATATATGTAAGATTGCCACTGTAATAATTCCAATGGCTTCTGGAATCCCAAAAGGGAATGTATGTAAACTAACATTTCTCAAACAGTAAATTATAAGCATAGCCATAATAGCGGGGGGTAAATAATTTCCTATATATAATATATATTTAGGTGTTACCTTATCTTTTCCCCAAAAAATAAATGGCATCAATCTTGTCCCAAACGTAATAACTGCCATAAGCAATATTGCCACTACAGTATATTCATTGTTAATATTCATTTAAACCACCTTCATTCTGTTCAAAATTTTTCCCATCTATTTGTTTGTGAAATATAGTGAGGGTTAAAAGTATAATTAACATGGAAGGAAGAATTAAATTATTATTGCCGAATATTAAAATTGAAAAAATAGCAGAACAAATTCCAATTAATGCTGGAGCATGAGTTTTATAAGTACGCCATTGTTCTATAAAGATTACCACAAATAAGGCTGTCATTGCAAAATCAATTCCCTTGGTATTAAATTTTATCAATGAACCTGCAAGTGAGCCAACAATTGTACCTATTATCCAGTATATTTGATTAAAGAAAGCAATACAAAATAAAAAACTATTACTATTAATGCCCTCAGGGGATTTTGTGGAACACAATAAAGAATATGTTTCATCCGTAAGCGAAAAAATCATATACATTTTTTTCTTTCCCATATCTTTAAACTTATCTATAAATGATAATCCATAAAAAACATGTCTAATATTTACAAATAAAGTCATCAACGCTATTTGTATAAAACCTACTCCACTTGTTAACAAATTAATAGCTATAAATTGCATAGAACCTGCATATACTGCTATACTCATAAAAATTGCCCACCAGAAATTATATCCAGATTTTTCAAACAACAATCCAAATGCTATACCCACTGAAAGATATCCTAACATAACTGGTATTGTGGCTAAAAATGCGGCTTTAATTACTTTTTTCATATAAGCATCTCCTTTTATCACCATTTATTATGTTATAATATAATAAAATATGCTATTATATAATTATATTATAAATAATATTTTTTTACAATATAGCATAATTTTATTTAAGGAGATATTTATGGAAGATATAAAATCAATAATTGGTATAAATTTAAAAAATATAAGAAAAAAAAGGCAGCTTACTTTGGAAATGCTTTCAAAACTTACTAATGTGAGCATAAGTATGTTAGGAGAAATAGAACGGGGAATTACAAATCCTACTATTACAGTACTGTGGAAAATAGCCGATGGTCTTAAAATCCCCTTCACAGATTTAATAAACGAAGAAAAACCCCCAATTTCTGTAGTTTATAATAGTGATGCTAAAACTATTATTAATGAATCAGGATTCAAATTGTTTTCATTATTTAATTTTGACCCTATAAAAAAAATAGAACTATACTATAAAATTTTAGAAGTTGGTTCGTCTTATGAATCCAAAGGTCATACTGTTGGAATAGAAGAATATATAATGATTTGCGATGGAATAATGAATTTACAAATTGGCGATAAAAGCTATATTTTATCTAAAGGAGATTCAATTAATTTTAAAGGAAATATATATCATCGCTATAAAAATGAAGGTGAATTACCATTGAGAGCATATATGCTTTTATATTATGGAGTTAATTAAATGTTCTGATAATTATTCATTTTGTTTCAAATATTATATATTTAATTAGATGATAGTCAATCCTTCTCCATATATTAGCTTATAACTATATTATTTATTATAATTACATATACTAAGCTTATATTATAACAATTAAAATTAACGGAGGCGATAAAATGTCTGATACTAGTAAAATGGTAAAACAGATTTTAAATAATCAGGAAAACTTTCAAAAAATACAGGAAAAAATCCAAGAAGATATTAATTTAATTAAAATACAACAGAAAGAACAGGAGGAAATATTATTTTCCCTCAAATCCACTTCACCGCAATTTTATAGTCCTCCTGCAGCTAATTTGACACATAAAAACTATTTTTACTCTATAGCCCCAAAACAATAGTAATATCAAATAATTCAGAGGTTCAGCTGGAGTTTGCTATGGGGAAATGCTTATCTCCATCTGAACCTTCTGAACTTTAGAAGAACTTACCAAGGCGCGTGAACCCGCCTATCTCACATTTTAAAGAAGATGGAAGTGTTAGCTAATTCTAGCGTTCGGATAAAATAGGAGAGTAATTATCTCTCCTATTGTTTAGCTGCTGAAACATACTATTAAAGCCTTAAAAGACTTTGTGCAAACTCTTTAGCTTTTTCAAAGTCATTATCATTAGGTCTGCCTTTTGCAATTCCCCCAAGTAATTTAAATGGGCCAAAAGTATCATAGCCTTTACATGTAAAACTGCCAATAACTACAAAGTTTTTTTCTTTTAGTTTTTGTTCTGCCAATTCATTATATTTAATTCTTCCTTGTCCACTTGTAGAAAATACAAATGCTTTTTTATGAGACACAATTTTTAAGTTATCAATAAAATTAAGAATATTTTTATGTAATTTGCCATAATATATACCTGAGCCAAACCCTATCAAGTCATATTCATTTAAAACATTTAAATTTACATCATTTATTTTTCTTATCTCTCCATTTAATACTTCCCCTATTACTTTACCTATTTTTTCAGTATTACCATGATGTATGGATTCATATATTATTAAAGTTTTCAAATTTATAACCTTGTATAATGAACATATAGTAAAAATTCATTATACTTTTCCTTTCTTAGAGATTTTTACTATAATTATCATAAGACGCTGTGGATTAGTTTTATCACCTATAGCTGGACTATTTTAATTGAGGATCTAACCACTGTCTTATGCTTATCTGTTAATTAGTTAGATAACGCATGACGTTTTATATATAGCAAGGATACATTTGCATGAGATTTGTGGAACATGGCGTATAATACTATAAAGGAGTTGTTCTTATGATTTATATTGGTATAGATATAGCAAAAAACAAACATGATTGCTGTATTATAGATTCAGATGGTGTTGTTTATAATGATTCTTTACGTATATCCAATTCCCGTCAAGGGTTTGAATTACTTTATTCTTCAATACTTTCCATTCTGCCTGACAAGGATATTTCCAACGTAAAAATAGGACTTGAATCAACAGGTCATTACAGCACCAATCTCCAAAACTTTTTGTATGCTAAAGGCTTCAAGCTCTCCATTCTCAACCCTTTAGCTACAAATCTCTTCCGTAAAGCCCAGTCTCTTAGAAAAACTAAGACTGATAAAACGGATGCATTGGTTATTGCTAAAATGCTCTTTTCTGATGATACAAAATCCTATTCTCCTGTATCATACCAGATTCAAGAGCTAAAGTCATTAACCAGGCATAGATATCGCTTAATTGGATATAGGTCTAAGTTGAAAACATCTGTCAATAGATTGGTAGATATTATGTTCCCCGAGCTGCCCGATCTTTTTTGGTCAATTCATCAATCTTCTTCCTATGCCCTTTTATCCATACTTCCAAGCCCAAAAGATATAGCTGCCTGCCACCTGACCAAGCTAACAAACATACTAAATACAGCTTCCAAGGGCAAGTATGGAAAAGATAAAGCTATTTCTCTAAAGGAGTCTGCTGCAAATTCTATTGGCACTAACTCAAGGTCTCTAAGTTTTGAACTCAAGCAAACCATTAGGTTAATACAGTCAGTACAACACGAGATTGATTCCTTAGAGCTTCTCATAAAAGAAATCGTTGTTGAGATCAATTCCCCACTTATTAGTATTCCAGGAATTTCATATACCCTGGCAGCTATAATATTGGCAGAAATCGGCGATATTAAAAGATTCACCACTCCCTGTAAACTCCTGGCCTTTGCCGGATTAGATCCCTCCACCTATCAATCTGGAAAGTACACTGCATCCCATACACCCATGGTCAAACGGGGTTCTGCCTACCTTAGATGGGCCATACTTATGGCTGGGAGAACTGTTTCAATGAGAGATGCCACTTTCTCTGCATATTTGTCGAAGAAACGCTCTGAAGGCAAGCACTATTATGTTGCCATGAGCCATGTTGCTAAAAAATTGATACGTATAATATTTCATCTTCTAAAGACCAATGCAACTTTTGCTCCACAAATATAAACTTATCCATAAAAATTAATATTTTTCAAAAAGCAATTTTCCATTGCTCTTTTTGTCATGCTTTCTTTTTTCAATTAAATAACTATAAAAATCTTTTGATTTTTAACTTGACTTCATATAGTTAGTCTCCTTACTGTATTAATATTTAATTTCTATATAGAACAAAAAAATCCTTCTTATTAATATTTTAACAACAAACTGCCCCGCTTTATTTTATTAAGTTTTTAAGTTATAATATAAAACACATAATTTACAAATTAAAAAAATTATTTCAAAGGAGTATAATTTATGTCTAAATTTAATGAAATCAAACCTGAAGAACTAAATAAAAATGCATTTCAACTCATAGGCAAAGATTGGATGCTTATTACTGCCGGAAAAGATGATAAAGTAAATACTATGACTGCTGCTTGGGGAGGTTTCGGCGTTATGTTTGGTAAAAATGTAACCTATATTGTTATAAGACCCCAACGTTATACTAAGGAGTTTGTAGATAACTCAAGTACCTTTTCCCTATCCTTTTTAGATAATAGCTTCAGAAAACAATTAAATTATTTGGGTACTACCTCTGGTAGAGATGAAGATAAAATTTCAAATTCTAATTTAAGCATTGACCATGATAATGATACACCTTATATCAAAGAAGCAAACCTTGTAATTATATGTAGAAAATTATATGCTCAAGATTTCAGTTCTGAATATTTTATCCATACTGAATTAGATGAAAAACTCTATCCTAATAAAGATTATCATACTTTATATATCTCTGAAATAGAAAAAATTCTTATTGAAAAATAATTTTTTGTTCTACTTGCCACTGCAAATTGTTTAAATTTCCATGTATAATAAAAATAATTTTGCATATCCTACTTATGTAAAACTTTCCTCGTATTAAAAGTCTTTGTATTAATATTTTTATCTTTCGATTTGAATAATTAATTAAATGTGGGGGCAGTAGATCCCCCTATTTATTTTCAAACTTTAACATAAGTTTTTATACTTTAACTGAAAAATTGCATAAAAAAATGAGGCACTATAAAATTATAAGTGCCTTTTCTCCTTATTAAACAGTTAATGCTAAAAATACATATTGTTTATGAGAGATTGGAATTTTAATGAGCTTATTTATATGAATTATATTTTATATATTACTACCATTTGGTTAATAAATCAATATATTTTTTAATAAATTTATAAAAATATATTGATTTATTTAATAATAATTAAAATATATAATATTAACGAAAACCATCATAGTCCTACACACCTAAATCTTAGAATAATTTGCCTTAAAGTATAATTAGCTGGTTAAGAGTCTATTTTTACTTAGTTACTTAAAAATATATCCCAGGTCTGCAATTTTAAAATCCCATCTGTACTCCTGCCCCAGTTTTTCTGAAGTTCAGTTACAGCTTGAAAAGTTGCTTCATCATACAACATTTGGGTATAGGAATTTTCCTTTAGATAGCCATATTGTTCTAATTTCTGTTGAATCCATAAAACTGCATGAGACTTATGGCCTTTAATAATGATATCCTGAATCCCTTCCAATGCTGCCATAGTAGCCGGACCCACTATTCCATCTATAGTCAGCTTTGCATTATAGTCAATATTCAAGTTATATTGAAGTGCTTTAATTTGTTCTATAAGTGTACTTGATTTTACTGATTGATTTGTATCAAAGCTATTATAGAATGCTTCAGACATATAGTTTAAATCAAGGTATCCATTTATTCCCGATATTTCTCCTTTTTCTGTATACTGCCATATAGCATACTCTTTCCATAATACAATACTTGGACTGTTTACTTCATAATGAGCTATCCATAAAGGATATTTTGTTATATTACTATTTAAATGTGCTTTTATATAGCTTGGGTTACAATAAATAAGTGTAGGTGCAACAGTTGATATTATATCTAAAAAGGCCAGACATACTTCTGTTATATCCCCACTGACCTGCTGTTCAATATCCAAAACTACAAAATCAGGTTTGGCTCCCAAAACAATAGACTTAAAAAAATTTGCCTCCTCAATTGCTTTTGATTTGTTCTGAAATCTAGCAAAATGATATGCTCCAGCTACAAGTTCCAGGTCTTTAGCCTGTTCTATATTATAATTGTAATATTTATCTATAAAGGTACTTCCTTCAGTAGCTTTTGCAATTATAAAAGAATTACCCTGATTCTTTATTAAATTTATATTGACTAAGCCATTTAAATTACTGATATCTACCCCATTAATCATGAGAACTTCCCTCCTTATCTCTAATATATTAGTTATATCAATTTTTGACATCTTAATTCATGGAGCAGCATCTATTTTCTATATAAATATGTAATATTAATTTTATTACAAGTCATCTCATAAGATATCTTTATTATTCACAGCATAATAATTTAAATTCTTCACAATATATTTTTATTTTTATTCACAAATTTGATACCTTACTCATAGTATAGCATTGTAAATGAATTTGTGGAGGTACCTTATGAGCAATAGTGATTCTGACAAAAGTATCAATGAAGAAATTGAAGATTCCTATGACTTCGAAACTCCCATTTATTGTCCATACTGCTCAATGCCTTATATTAGATCAAATCAAGAAGAATATGCAACCCTAGATCCTTATGACGAAGACTTTAATGATAACTTTTACCCCTTATATAGGCAAAGAGGTCGTAGAAGAAGACGTAGGCGTAGAAGACATAGACGTGGGTTCCCTCTTTGGCCACTAATATTTTTCTACGACGATTGGTATTGGTAGTAAATAGTATTTTACATTTTATAAACATAGCTAGCTTAATCATTATAGAAAATAAGCACCTATTTTATCAGTGCTTATTTTCATTATATACATATATTGGTTTCACAACCTGAAAAATCAAGTCACATTCTCTTTTTCTATAAACACATCCATAGTTTCCACCATTATAGTTAAATTTCTCATATTTATCATTAAGTTATGTAATTGCAATTTATTAATTTATTGGAATAAGTTTATTATCTCCTAAATCCCACTCATATACTTTACCACTTTTCTTATTAACATAATACCATCCTGCTGTAGCAGAATGATCTTCCATACTGTCAAATACTTGTATAACATAATAAGTTTCGTTATTCCGTATATCTTCATGATCGAATGCAAATTTAGTATTTTCATTTTTACTTTTATAATATTTAGCTGTTAACTCCACTGCTTTTTCTTTAGTAATAGTATCTATCTCACTATTTAAATAACTACTGTCTTTATTTTCAGTATTTTTCTTATCTACATTATCTTCTTTTTTATCCTTAAGCTGGGCCTTTAGGGTTTCATCTAATTTTTCCCTAGCCTGTTTTATATTCTTTTTTATCTTATCATTATTTTTATACTTAAGAGCTTCCTCATAAGTATCCACAGCTTTTTTATATTCACCATTTTTCATGTAGCTGTCAGCTTTATCTAAAAGCTTATTATACATCCCATTATGATAATATCTATAACCTCCATAACCTATAGAACACAACAAAATAAATAAAACAATTATCCATATTTTCATATACTTTTTACTCAAAAATATCATCTTCCCCTAAGTATTGCATTTTACTAAAATATTATCAGATATAAAGTCTATTTACAATTATATTATCAAATAGTTCAAAATTAAAAAGTGTTAGATTTTACTTCAATCTAACACTTTTCAATTCTTTACAAAGTGAACTAAATAACTCTTTATTTTTATTATCTAAAGCCCCATCTATAAGAGTATATAAAATTTCAGTATAAAGTTTTTCTCTTTCCTTCTTCATTAAAGGATTTATTACATAATTCATATAATAAATAGATGGATTTCTCACATTATCTAAATACATATTCTTTAACATAGTTACATAAAATTCCAATTCCGATATTGATATACTGAAAAACAATCTAGTTGAATCTTTTTCTACAGATATTTTTATCATTTCTTTATTAAGAAAAGTTAATTCTATAGTATTAAAGTTTTCTGCTTGAAATTTTTCACTTTTGTTATTTGAAGTTTTAAAGTCTGTTAAAAACTTTATATAATTTAAAAAGTCTCTCTCCTCAAGTTCGAAATCATTCAATATGGTTTTAAAGCCACATCTCTTTTTAAAAGAAATTTTATATTTACTATGTCCATTTATGTTTCTTCTAGCTAAAATTAATATACTGTCTACAAATTTATCCATGGCTCTTTTAGGAACCAGTTTTATTCCATACTTAAATCCATCATGTTCCTTTGTATTAGAAACAATAAAATCGCTTATATCCATAAATTTATCCCCTTTTTAAGTAATATATATGTTTAAAATCATACTTTTCTATTATAAACGAAATAAGTCATTTTTTGCGATTATGCACAATATTAAAAAAGTTTAAAAAATACTCCATTAAAACTATAATATTTTACTCATGTGCTTATTTTATGTGCTTTTATATTATATAATTTACTTGTAAACTTTAAGTTAATAATATTTTAAATATAAGAAGAAGGTGGTATCTTGAGAATAATTACTTTAATAGAAAATTCTCTAGGGGACAATAAAAACTTAATATGTGAACATGGACTTTCATTTTTTATACAATCTTCAGCATTTAATATACTATTTGATACAGGTAAAAGTGAAAATTTTATAAAAAATGCCCACAGTATGAATATCGATCTGAATAAAACAAATTATATTATAATAAGTCATGCCCATTACGATCATGGTAATGGATTAAAAAGCTTTACCAAAAGTTTTACTATAAGACCTAAAATAATACTAAGCAAATATTTTTTCTCGAACGGAAAAAAATATTATTATAGTGAAAATAGTGCTAAAAATGATGAAAAACTTCAATACATAGGCGTAAATTTTGATGAAAAATTTTTAAAAGAAAATTCCTTTAAAGTACAGTATATAACTTTAGATAAAACGGAAATAGAAAAAGGTATTTATGTGTTTACAAATTTTAAATCCTACTATGATTTTGAAAAATCAAATCCTAATATGAAAGTAAAAACAAATAAAAGTTTTGAAACTGACACTTTTAAAGATGAGATATGTATAGGAATAGATACACCCAAAGGACTTTTAATACTTTTAGGCTGTTCCCATCCTGGAATATTAAATATGATAAAATCTATTGAATTTAAATCAAATAAAAATATATTTGGAATACTTGGAGGAACCCATTTAATGGAAGCCTCTGAGAATAGAATAGAAAAAACTATAGTGGAATTTAAAAAAATGAATATAAAAATACTAGGACCTTCTCATTGTACAGGTACTTCTGCATATTCACAATTAAAAAACTCCTGTGATAACTTTTTTGTAAATTCTACTGGTTCTTCTCTATCAATTCCTTAATCACTTATTAAACTTAATTTTACATTCCAATTTAAAAAATCAAGGTATTATGCCTTGATTTTTCAATATAATTAATCTTCATATAAATAATCTCTGGTCATATATATATCATTATTAAGTCCCTTTGTGAATAAGAACTGGTGTATATCCATTACACCATAATGAAAAGAAGCAGAACAAGCATTTAAATAAAGTCTCCACATCCTTATGAAAACATCATCTTTAATTTTCTTAACTTCCTCTAACTTATTTTCAAAATTTTCAGCCCAACATTTCAATGTCTTAAAGTAATGCAATCTTAAACTCTCTGCATCTATGAGGTGTAAATTGTTATCTGCCATTAAACTTACTAATTGTCTTATAGATGGTATATAACCTCCTGGAAATATGTATTTTTTAATCCACTGATTTACTTCTCCTTCTGTTTGTGCTGTAATACAGTGAAGAAGTGATATTCCTCCTTCTTTTAACATAGCCTTTACATCTTCCATATAAGAAGATAAATTCTGTCTCCCCACATGTTCAATCATTCCTACACTAACTATTCTGTCAAAGCTATATTTTTCTTTAACTAATTCTCTATAATCCACTAATTTCACTTGAACTTTTTCCTGCAAATTATTTTCTAGTATTTTCTTATTTGTCTTTTCAAATTGTTTTTTACTTAAAGTTATGCCTAATGCATTTACTCCATATTTTTGTGCAGCTGTAATAATTAAATTTCCCCAACCACAGCCTATATCTAAAAGCTTTTGACCTGGTTTCAATTGAAGTTTTTTTAATATATAATTTACCTTATTTATTTGAGCCTGGTAAAGTGAATCCTCTTCTTTCATAAAATATCCACAGGAATAAGTCATGGTTTCATCAAGCCAGAGACTATAAAAGTCATCACCTAAATCATAATGATATTGTACATCTTTTTTACTTCTTTTAATATTATTTGGAATCACTTTATAAAGTTTTGAAAATATTTCAGCTTTATGTAAAAAACTATCCTTATTCCTATATACCGATTCTATTATTTCTCTAATATTTCCCTCAAAATCAATTAGATTATTCATATAGGCTTCTCCTATTGCAAGGAAAGGATCCGTTAAAATATTTTTTTTAGAAATATGTCCATTTATATATATTTTAAATTTTGCTTTTCCATCTCCATATTTATCTTCCATACCATCCCAGTACTTTACTTCTACCGTATCTGAAAAAGCACTTTGCAAAAACTTCTTGAAAAATACTTTGTCTAATTCCATATTACCCCTCCTATTCTAAATATGAACGTGAAAATCAAGTGATTCTAAGGTTCAGGTGAGTTATTCTTATCTCCATCTGAACCTTAAAAGAACTTATCCAGGCGCGTTAGACCCGCTTATTTCCCGCTTTGAGGAATATGGGAACAGTATCTAATTTCGTCATTTGGATAAATCTCATATATTTATGATAAGTTATCTGAAAATTTATATCAATTTACAAAAACTCTTGAATTTGAAGAAAAATTAAATTATATTGTAAAAATACACCTATATACAACTTCTATCTTACACAGCCATAAAAATTTAATTTTATTCATCTAATGCCTGATTTTTTTTCTTATCAGATATGTATATCTTCAAGACTTCTATTCTTTTTTCATCTATCTTTTCTACTTTGAAAATTATATTTTCATACTCTACGGTATTCTCTTCACCTTCCTTTGGAATGCTTCCCAGAAGCTCCATTACAAAACCACCTATGGTATCTGAATTATCTGATTTTAATTCTAAATCTAAAAACTCATTTACCTCATATATAGATAGAAGTCCACTAACCAGATAGGTATTTTCATCCAGCTTACTTACATATTGTTCATTATCATCATATTCATCAAATATATTACCCATTACCTCCTCGATTAAATCCTCTATAGTTACAATACCTGAAAAGCCACCATATTCATCAATTAAGATTGCCATATGATTTTTAGTACTTTGAAGTTCCTTAAAAAGCACACCTATATTTTTATTTTCTGGCACAAAATAAGGTGTTCTAAGCAGAGGTTTTATATCTATATTATCTATAGAAATCTTCATAATTTCCACAAATAGGTCTTTAATATATAGTATACCTATTATATTATCTGTATCATCTTTATAGACGGGTATTCTAGAATATTTTTCTTCCATTATATCTTTAACACTACGAGAAAACACATTGTCTATATCTATGCCAAATACCTCTGTTCTTGGAGTCATCACTTCCTTAGCCACTTTATCATCAAATTCAAATATTCTTTCTATCATCTGTAATTCCGACTGATTAAAGATTCCATTTTCCTGTCCAAGTTCTATAATGGATCTTATTTCCTCTTCAGATATCTTATTTTCTACATTTTCTGTACTTAAATTAAATAATTTCATAATTAAATTGGTAGAACCTGAAAGCAATTTTACAAAAGGAATCATAATCTTGCTTATGAATAGAATAGGTCTTATAAATGCCATTGCTATTATTTCTGAATGCTGCAGGGCAATTCTTTTTGGAAATAATTCTCCAAGCACAAGGGTAATATAGGATAACAATATAGTTATGACAATTACAGCAACTTTACTGCTGTATGGAATACTTATCTTATCTAAATAAACTGCAAATCTTGTTGACAAAGTAGTAGCTGCATATGCACTGGCAAAAAATCCTGCAAGAGTTATACCCACTTGTATCGTTGCTAAAAAATTACTAGGATCATCCAATAGATTCAATATTATATGTGCTTTCTTATTTCCTTCCTCCGCCAGGTAGGAGACTCTTCTTTTATTTAAAGCAACTACTGCCATTTCCACCGCTGAAAAAAATGCATTAATCACTGTAAGTATTAATATTAAAATAAGTTCAAATACTATGTTATTCTGCCAGCTCATACCCATAAATAATGTATAACTCCCTTCATTTATTAAGGATACATTCTTCTCTTCTATTATGCCTGTTAAGCTGTAAGTTATTCTTATATACTATGTTTTAAAAAAGAAAAATTATTTCTATTAAAAAGAGCTCTGGATAAAAAATCCAAAACTCTTTATATTTATAATTCTTACTCTGAATCTTCTTCCTTACTAGCAATCCTACAAAGTACAAATATTACTACATAAATAAATATTATAGGTATAAGGATTATAGGCAAAATTATTAACACTTTGATTCACCTCGATTTTATACCTATATTGTTACTTATTAGAATAATCATTATATGTAGTATTTGTTACAATTTTAATATACCATACTAAAATCTACTATATTTTTTCATATCAAAGTTTCGCCAAATTTTCATGATTTATTGCTTGTGGAGGCTGTTCAAGCCACCCATTATTAATCATTATATCCATACCATCCTTAGAATGTTCCATAGACTCGTCTAGATATTTCCTGTAAGTAGCCTTCAAATCACTTCTCATTATGTTTGCTAGTGCTATACCTATGCTACTTATCTTTAACCTATACATTATAAGAATTTTATTTAACATAAGTTTATCTGAAAATGGTGAAATTGTTGAATCAGTTACATATGAATCTGAAGAACTTCCAATTGGAATACCTTCATCTATTAAGAATGAATTAAGTCCATCATTTTGTTTATTTGCAAGAGTTATAACTCTTGATATATAATCAAAGACCTCTTTATTTTTACATACTTGACCAAAACCAATTATTAAAGCCTTTCTTATCACCGTATCATTCGTAATAGAAACAATGTCTGTTATTTCATCTGTAAGTAAATCTCTCTTTTTCCCAAGCATATCTAAAATAAAACTTTTACTTTTTATATATTGAACTTTTTTAGATACTTCTACCTGAGGTGCTTTAATAAAAATACCCTTTGACAAGCCCAGTTCTGCCGTTCTGTTATAAACATCGGTACTTTCTTCAATGCATTTTGAAAAGTACTCTCTAATATCAGAACGTGTTACACGACTTAAAATTACACTATAACTACGTACTGATGCTCTTGCCTCATATGCTGCATACTGCAGATAGAGAATGTCAGTAAATAACCGTGGAGCATTTACATCAACATCGCTATCTGTAAAAGCTTCTGGTAAAGGGAGTTTTTCTTGGTTAAATAAATTAGTTAATATTTTGATACGCCTATTAGATAAGCTCAAGATATGTTGTAAAATATAACCGATTTCATTGTCATCTACTCTGCTAGAAAAATATTCAATTATATGTGCAACTAGACTCTCACCTATATAAGAGTTCCAAATAGCTGATATTTCTGATGAAACTAATGGCGTTTTTGCGGTGCTTCCCATTCATATGACCTCCAAATATAAAAATAACTGTCAAAGTTAATATTCCCAAATATTCTTATTCAATACTAAATATCTCTCCCCCAATAATACTTTTTACATCTTCTAAAATTTCTTCAACTTTCCTATTAGAATCTACTACATAATCACATTGAATTATTTTAAAAACTTCTTTATCATTTTTCAATCTATCCCTTACAGTTTCAGGATCTCTTTCTTTTAACATTCTTAACAACCTTACTTCTCTGTCACATTTTAAATATATAACTACAGTTTCAGCATCCGTTACCTTTTCTTTTAAATATTTGACTCCAGATGGGTCTATTACATAAACGCTTATTCCTTTCCCCTGATATTGTTCTTTAGTAGCCCAATAATGATTTCCGTTAAAAAAAGTATAAGCTATTACATCACTTATCAATTCATTTTTGGAAATAGCCTCATTGATATATGATATATTGGCATCTCCAATAAATATATGCCCTTTTTCACCTTCAAAACGCGGCTTTCTGGTTGTATAAGATTGTATATAGTTATATTCTTCCTTTTCAAGCAGCTCTGCTATAGTAGATTTACCACTTCCACTTTCCCCAACTAAACAAACTATTTTATCCAATCTTTACACCTCCTATCTTTATTTCTCGTTTGCTCTTCTCTGTCTCCACATGTATATATTATCATTACCTGTCTTATACGCTTGTTTTATAGATGAAAAAAGAGCTCTGCATAGAGCTCTGAAATTTAATCATCCTGTCTATCTACTTCAAGTATTTCTCCAGTATTAGCATCTACTGTAACTTCATATGTCATTCCATTAGTAGTTCTAATGTGAATCTCATAAACCAAGAAACCATCCTCCATGTCCATTTCGACTCTTTGCTACATCTTATTTATTTTATGAAACAGCTCCTTACTTATCAAAACTACATTTTGAACTAATTCCTCTCCTATATCTACTATTTGGTATACTTCTATATACTTGCCAGACTTAAAAAAAGCTGTTATCATCATGTTTCCGTCTTCCATGTTCTCATATTCCACATAAATCATTTTCTTATTTGTAAGAGTCAATATCTCGTTTAATTTTTGCTCCAACCTTTCTTTAGGCCTAATGTTCTTATTATATTCAACTATTGGTTTAAAATGATTTACAGTACATTTCGTACTGTTCATATCCATAATTTCAGTGCAATCATTACAAGGATATTTTCCTCCGTCTAAATCTTTAAATATACATTTTCTACACCTTGTACTCATATAGTCACCCCCATTAAAGTTATGCTATAGGGTAAATTTTAGCATAAAAGCTGCATGGATATAGGGGTTTCAGTGAATTACATTGATTTACACGTTATGTATTAATATAGATGTTTTGTATTAAATAGTCTTTACAAGATTATTGAATTACATATAATTATCAAGTGATTCTTAGGTTCAGGTGGAGTTTGCTTGTAAGGAATGCCTTTCTCCATCTGAACTTTAGAAGAACTTATCCAGGGGCTTAGCAGTGTTTATCCCTTTAAAAAAGATGGGGGTGTTAGCAATGGTAGCCTTCGGATAAAAAGAGTATGGTTGTATGGATAATATTCCTATGTTTTAAGAACATATCTAAATTAATATTTCTCCAAAAAAGAAAAAATCCCTTTTCTTTAAAACAAAAGATTTAATAATTATTTAATGTAATTCTATACAATAACAACATAAAGCCTGCACCCTAATCAAAGTGCAGACTTCTATAATATCGCTATTTCAGGCTTTGCTCGTAAGCTTTAACCATATTTCCGCCCACTGTTCCAGCTTCTCCGGCAGTTAAATCTCCATTGTAGCTATCCTTTAAGTTTACTCCAGCCTCTCTAGCCGACTCCATCTTAAACTTATATAGAGCTGCTCTAGCCTCTGATACTACTAAATTATTATTGTTACGTGCCATAATAACACCTCTCTCACATAGCAATATTTAATGCTATATTTAAAGTTTGTGCATTTCTATAAAAAATATCCTGAGTAAGTTTTATATGAAAAACAAATCCATACCCCTTCATATACCTTGTATATAATTATTTTAAATACACAAAATAATTAAAAAGGAGATGATTTTTTTTGTCCAGAAGAAATAGAATATTAGTACCAGAAGCCCGACAAGGCCTTGAAAAATTAAAAATTGAATCTGCAGAAGAATTAGCCAAATATAATAAAAATCATGATTCTAAAGAACAAGTTTTTTCTATAGGTGGTCAGATGGTTAAAAAAATGGTTGAAAGCTATGAGAAAAAATTAAAATAGACTATTTGTATCACACAAGACTGGTTCTTGTGTGATTTTCAACTTTGATATCTTATTCTTCATACTTTGCCATTTAATTTTCACATTTCTTAATAACACTCCTGCTGAATTTTCGTATCCTTATTTGAAACTAGAATACCTTGTCAAATTCTTTTTACTGTGCTTAATAAAAAATATTTTATTTTTGACAATTAAATGCTATTATAATTTTAAAGAAATGTTTTATGTCACCTTTTAATTAAAGAATGCAGCTTTTTTCATGAATGATGAATTTAACACGTCCTTATTGAAAAATAAAGGAGGAATTATTTATAGAAATATTTAAATCAATATTTTATTTTGTATTAACAGGTGTATTTGAAATAGGGGGAGGATATTTTATATGGTTATGGTTAAGAAATGGTAAAAGTATATGGTATGGTTTAGCTGGAGCCATATTCTTAGTGGTTTATGGAGTAATACCAACGTTACAACCCCCAAGTGCTAGTTTTGGACGAGTATATGCAGCATACGGAGGAATATTTATTGTTCTTTCAATCCTATGGGGATGGCAAATAGATAACGTTATTCCAGATAAGTTTGACCTAATAGGAGGAGCTATTGCACTTATTGGTGTTTTAGTAATCATGTATTATCCTAGAGGATAGAAGGTGATTTCAGTCATTCTTTCCCCCAAAATATGAATTAAGAAAATCTTAGGCCTTTTTATAAAGAATCACCCTTTTTAAAATGAATTAAAATTGCTACCGCAGAAATATATGTTAATGTAAATATTACATAAATAACAGTTAGTTTATACGTATACTCTATTCTTTTTGTTGGGCTTTCATATAACATAGTTATAGCAATAATTACAGGATATAGAATCAAAACAAATGCCTCGGCAGGTACCTTTTTCACTAATTGATTTAAACCGTAAGAAACTGCAAAATAGTAGGTAGCTAGGCATTTAAATTCTACCAGGGACCATAAAGATATAAATACAAACCTAAAACTATTTATAATAGGGATATGTACACTATCGACTAATGTCAAGATAGGCCATAAATACTTTGGAGGAGTTTCAATGCCTAAGTAATAAACAGTTGCAAAAATAGCCCATGTATAAATAAATCCTATAATAGCAGTAGCCCATATACCACATTTTAATAATTTTTTGTTATCCTGTAAAAAAGGACAAATAAGAAATATAATTTCCATACCAGACATCGAAAAAATAGTTTCTTTTGAACCTTTTAGTATATTAGTTAATCCTGAACCAAATACAGGCATCAGATTCGAAAAACTTCCATATGCAAAAACAGCTACAGGAAGAATAATTAATCCCACAGTCAAATGAAAACCTACTTCAGCTAATCTTCCCAAAGGCTTTATACCCTTATAGGCAATGTAGGCTATAGGAATTAAAGTAGTCAAAATAATCTGATAGGATTTAAGGAAAGGAGTTGAATATACCTTAAATAGATTGACGTATCCGGAAAACGATGATGTCAACACAAATAAAAAGAAAGATATAAAAACAATATTTAAAATAGTTCCCAAGAAGTTTCCAAAACATTTTTTACTCAATGTCAGTATATTATCTTTGGGAAACTTTTTACACGAATAATTTGCTATAATAACTACATATAAAGGATATATTATTCCTAGTATGCAGCTAATCCAGCTGTCCTGTTTTGCAATTTTTATAACATTGCTAGGTAAATGCATAAGTTCAATACCTATAATGGCTGATTTTAGTACAAATATAAATTGACTTGGGGTTAAGAAAGTATTCTGAGTTTTATTCATTTTTCTACCCCCTAAAATCACTTTGTCGTGTGGGATCATTATGTGGGATAGCTTCAGGTCTTTTATTCATCTTCCATATAGGTGACCTTATAAATATATCTTTCATATCACTTTTATGAAAAGCAAAATAGGGAACTCCGAAATTTTCCATAGAACATAGATAAGCTAATATAGAAAACCATCCTATGACTATTCCAAGAACTCCAAGCCAATTTGCAAGTATTAACATAGGGTAAGATAAAGCCCTTATTGCAACAGACATCTGGTAATTAGATATTACAAAAGAAGCAACAGTAGTAATTCCTGCAATGAGCAAAGTAGTTGGACTTACGATTTTTGCCTCAAGAGCAGCATCACCAATTATAATACCTCCTACCATACTAACAGTCTGCCCTATTTTACCTGGCAATCTCTGTCCTCCTTCCCGTAAAAATTCTATTGTTAATTGCATAATTAATAAAGACATAAATGGAGTTAATACTATACCCTGTGCAGATAATATAAGAGATTGAATATATTCACCGGGTATGAGTTCAGGATTAAATTTAACGAAGGTTATATAAGTTGCAGGAAAACTTATTACTATAAAAACAGCTATAAATCTTAACACTCTTGTAAACCATGCCTGCAGAGTTCTGCCATAATAATCTTCTACAGTTTGAAAAAACTCTATGAATATAGAAGGATAGGTTGTAACATAAGGTGTACCTGATAGCAAAAAAGCTATTTTACCTTCCATTAAAGCTGCCTCTATTACATCTGGCCTCTCCGATCCAATAGTCTGTGGAAAAATACTATAAGGGTGTTCTTCTATATACTGCTCAATAGAACTATTTGCCTGAATAGAATCTATATCTATAGTCTTTATTTTATCCTTTATTATTTGTAAAAACTGTTTATCAACTATATCATCTATATACATAATTACAAGATCTGCCTGTGACCTTCTTCCCAATACAAATTTCTGGGTTGCTAAACTTCTATCCTTTATTCTTCTCCGCAATATACTTATATTTGTATCTAAATTTTCTACAAAACCTTCCCTTGGTCCCCTCAAGGAAGTATCATTTTCTGGTTCATCTATAGACCTATAGGTTCCACCGGCAGTATTTATTACGATAAAATTACAAGAACCTTGAATTAATAATATAGTTTTCCCTCTTTTAATGTCATCTACAGCTTTATTTACATCTGTTTCAACATAAGTATCGCTAACTGCAATATACTTTTTGTGTATGTAGTCTTCTATATTTTCCATGTTCCCAAAGTCCTCATTAACATTTAGCATCAATGACTTCAGTATATCTCTGTCTATTATATTTTTATCAGTCAATCCATTCACATAAACAATTGCAGCCTCTAAAAAATTTTTATTTCCAATAAGTACTTCTCTTATTACTAATTCAGTTTGTTTTCCCATCATATTTTTTATGTTCTCGATGGTATTATCCATATCATATCTTTTACACGACATTTCTATTCACTCCTATTTATACTAATACTTATAATTTCCAGCATTCATCGAAAATATTTATTTAATTTATATACATCAAAAATATTTACATCTATTTTACTATAAAGCATGATAAATATTTACTTGACTTAATACTTGAATATATGTAGACTGGTTAATATAATAAATAGGAAAGGAAGCTTACTTAATGAATAATAAAACCGATTCACGAGAAAAAATAATTAAAGCAGCTTCAAAACTTTTTCAAATTAAAGGATTTAATGCTACAGGCTTAAATGAAATATTAAAAGAAAGCAAATCGCCTAAAGGCTCTCTTTATTACTATTTTCCAGATGGTAAAGAACAATTAGCATTAGAAGCAATTAACCTGGCAAGCAAATCTATAACAGAAAGAGTGGAAACTACTCTGAATAAATATTCAGATCCCATTAAAGCCATAAAATATATAATAAATAATATAATAAATGATTTAGAAGAAAAAAATAAGCTTCAAGATATTTCTGTAAGTTTAATAGCTTTAGAGACATATTCCTCAAATGAACATTTGAGAGAAGCTTGTAAAAGTGTGTTTACATCACTAAGTTATGTGTATACTAAGAAATTGGTTCAAAATGGATTTTCAAAACAAAAAGCTGAAGAATTAAGTATGGCTATTGAGATAATGATTGAAGGAGCTATTACTATCTCTGTTACAAGAAAAGATACTATTCCACTTTTAACAATTAGTAATATTATAGATGTTTTGTTGAATCAAAATTAATATATTTCCAATTAATTTCTGATTTTAATATATAGACTGGTCTAAATATAACAATGTACTAAAATATTAAGGAGGTAATTTAATATTATGATACAAAAACAGATATTTTCGAAGGCCAGAGTAGATGTAAAACATCCCTATCTGGTTATGTTAGGATTATATTTAGGTACATTTAGTGGTTTGTTCAGTGAAACATCCCTAAATATTGCACTTCCACAATTGATGGATACTTTTCATATCAGCGCGGGAATTGCCCAATGGCTGGTGGTTGGTTATATGCTTGTAATTGGAATCGTTCTGCCCTTTACCAGTTTACTGATGAAATGTTTTCCTATAAGAAAACTAACAGTTTTTGCTTTAGGAGCATTTATAGTTGGTTCCCTCATCAGCGGTTTTGCACCTGATTTTAGACTTCTTCTGGCCGGCCGTATGATTCAGGGAATTGGTACGGGAATGGTTCTTCCAATGATGTTTTCAGTGATTTTGGAGGTTTTTCCTCCAAATAAAATTGGTTCTGCTATGGGAGTAGCCTCTTTGGTGTGTATGTTTGCACCAGCAATTGGACCAACTCTTTCCGGAATCTTATTAGGAATGTTTTCTTGGCGCTGGATTTTCTTTTCCTTTGTTATTATATTAGCAGTTGCTATGATTTTTGCAGTAATCTATATGGTGAATCCTTATAAGCTAACCAAACCGAAAATTGACGGAATATCCTGCTTGACTTCTGTTATTGGTTTTGGGGGTATAGTGCTTGGCGTTAGTCTAGTCAGTGAATTTGGATTCTCTGCTCCAGTCATTCTGGCACTAATAATCGGTATCATTGCCATTATACTTTACTCAAAAAGGCAAATTCAGATGGAAACTCCAGTTCTTGATTTAAAAGCGTTGATGGTTCCAAGCTTCCGAACTGGATCAATGCTGGTAATGGTAAATTTCAGTATTGTATTATCGGCTATGTATTTGCTGCCGCAGTATATTCAGAAAGGGCTGTCGATTCCAGTAGCTGCGGCCGGTTTGGCTTTGCTTCCAGGAGGGCTGATCAATGCTTTTGTTTCCTATCTTTCCGGGCAACTTTATGACAAATTCGGAGCGAAATATCTTGTCAAAATTGGATTTTTTGTTTCCATTGTAGGCACAATTCTGTTGCTCTTTACATCATCCAACAGTTCTGCTTCTTACATAATTTTTTGCCATATTATTTTAATGATTGGTATTCCACTGGCAATGGCGCCGTCCCAGACCAGCGGACTGAATGCACTTCCGGAGAATTTGTCAAGGGATGGAAGTACCATTATAAATACAATACAGCAGATAGTCGGTGCTATCAGTACTGCAATTGCCACGTGCTTGCTTGGTATAGGGCAAACTTCGTATTTCTCCAATGGTGGTAAAAACGAATCAGAAGCATTTGTGAATGGTTCTCATTACGGATTTTATTTTGCTCTGGTGCTTTCTATAATTGGATTTCTTATTTCTTTTAGAATCAAAGATACAAAAACGGAAAAACCATAGTCTTTAAGTTCTTTGGATCGGATATAATTAAAATAAAAAGGGGATGGTTGCATGGATGATAGTCCTATGTTTGAAGAGGAGTTATCTAGCAGGATATATGATATAGCATTTCAAGAAATGGAGAAAAATTTTAGAGAACCTGGAGTGTACATGTCATTATTAAACACCTTTGGTAAAGAAAAAGCAGACTGGTCTTTGGATATGTGGGAAAGAATTTGAGAGCATTAAGCTCTCTTTTTTTATGATTTATCATTTAAGCTAAAATGTGCTAATATTTTCAAAAGGATATACCCTTAAAATTACATGCCCCTTTACATCTTTTATATTTATCAAACCAAGCATCCTGCTATCAGTACTATTCCCTCTATTATCTCCTAGCACAAAAATATATCCTTTAGGCACAACATATTCTGTAGTAGAAGAATTGGCTTTAGTAATAGTACCCTGTGGAAGATAACTTTCCGTAAGTATTTGCCCGTTTAAATAGACTTTTCCATCTTTTATATTAATTTTATCACCAGCTATGCCTATTACCCGTTTTATATAGATATCATTATTTTCATTATTAGAATCAAAAATAATAATTTCCCCTCTATTTATATTTCCTATTTTCGTGCTAATCTTCTCTACGAATATCACATCTTTATTATTAAACGTGGGTTGCATAGATGGCCCTGTCACAGTTACTCTGGCAAAAACATAGTTATGAAATAAAAATGCAAATCCAACAACTAATAAAATGATTAACACGTATTTTTTCATCATATTAAATATTGTTCTATTATGCAATTGTTATCCTCCTCTTTTCTTTAATAAATTGTGCTAGTAACTCTTATAATAAGATTTCTCCACAGAATTCTATATACCTGTTAATTTTATAAAATAAGCCTACCGAGAAAATCCCAATAGGCTTATTCATATTACAATACTGCTATCTTCTAGCATTTGATGCTGAATGCACTACTTTTGATGCTGGTTTAGTATTTGATGCCTTAACTTTATGCTTGTTTACTACCTTCTTTACTGGTTTTGCAGGTGTTTTATATTTGGACTTACAAACCACCGCAGGTTTATTGCTGGCAGAATGTGCACTAACGGTTGTTCCAATTCCTGTATTGATTAACAATGGTGCTGCAAGCATTACAGCTGAAATTATTTTATACTTCATTTTTAACATTTTCATTACCTCCTGAATTTAAAATATTTATTGCAGCTGCTATACTTAATATTCTAGTTATCCTTTATGACGATTTAATGCAGCACCCATGTTATTCCAGTGGTATATTAATGTTTTTCTGTGTGAAATATTAAGAGATATTGAATATTTCTTGAACTATCATTATACTGTCGCTTCAATAGGCTTCAAAGCTTCCATGTTTCCCACACTTCAAGTATGAGCATTTGCATTTTCCCAACTACCTTTATAAGATTTTCTTTCAGTATTTATCTTATCTTCACTTTTAAAAAAAATAGACATCCTAAATAACGGATGCCTGCTTTGTGCTAAAAAGTTTATTTTTTATATTGGATTTAGAGTTAGACAGTGATAGTTGCATTTAAATTTATAGTGCCCTGCAACCACAGACACTGGTCTAAATATTTTCAATGCCTTGGAATATAATACTATGTTATGTATTATATCGATTAATTGTTATGACATCATTATGCATATGTTAAAAGATCTAAAAATAAGCACCCTAAATAACGAGTGCTTATTTTTATGCAATATTATTTTTAAAGGAGTCTAAACTATATACTATCCTGTGGCAGTTGCATTTGAGTTTTAAGTGTCCTGCAACTACAGACACTAGTTTGGTAATTACCATTACTTAAATGTTTTTTAAATTTATTTTTAATTAACGCTTAAATGTCTAATGTATATAGAAAGTTGAAATTGAATATTAGTATATCCGTCAAATGTAATTAATCCTGGATCAGGTTTTGGTATCACTTCAACTTCACAGTTTCTATTTAGTCTTTTATGTTCAAATTTAATTTCTTTTATTTTGCTTTCTAAATCTTCTAATCTATTTGTACTATAAACTATAGTAGCATTTGGAAAATCATACATTATACTCACCCTTTCAAATAGTTGTTTTTCTTTTCTCTAAGATTATTTCCTTAGGACACCTATAATTATATATAGTATTTATTACAGTTTAATGTCATATTTATTAACTGTTTGTAATGAATTTTACCATTATATGAACAAAATAGAAGATACTCTTTAGCTATGCAATTATGTATTTTACATTTAAAATTTCAATTCCTACATAATTATTATATATTAACCGCATATATTAGTTGTCAAAACATTATGTGATTCAATCTGATATGAAAAATAAGTATCTGGTATTTACCAAATACTTATTTTATCATTTATAAACCTTAGAATTAGATATAATTATAGTCTTTTGACCTTAATCATATTCTTTACTCTAAGTATATTTTAAAGACTTATTTTTAAGTCAATATGTCTAACTTTAAAATCTTTCATGAATACAAAAAATTACCGGTATAATAAATCTAATCTTACATACCTTATATTTGTATGAAACTTTCCTCATACAAAAATCTTTATGTTTTCTATTTACTTTATGAATATAGCCATTGCTTTTTCACCACACCGGGGATTATTCATCTCCGGTGTTCAATTTCATTACAAAGCTTTCGCATTACCTATTTAATTAGATTAATACCTCAAATTTTAAACATTGCTTCTATTTACTTTAGTTATTTAAATCTATATAATATATTCTTATAGATTATATTTGAGGAGTGATTTTATGCCAGTTATAACAATTGAAGGTCCAAAAATTACGAAAGAGCAAAAAGAACAACTTGTAAGTGAATTTGTAACTTCTGCAAGTAAGATTCTTAATATCCCTCAGCAGGCTTTTGTTACTCTTATAAGA
Organism: Clostridium kluyveri; assembly: GCF_001902295.1. Classification (NCBI taxonomy): domain Bacteria; kingdom Bacillati; phylum Bacillota; class Clostridia; order Eubacteriales; family Clostridiaceae; genus Clostridium; species Clostridium kluyveri. Next base: position 3,316,048 of record NZ_CP018335.1, read on the forward strand.
GAAAATGAATTAGACAACATTGGTAGTGGAATCCAATTATTATCTAATAGACAAAAATAGCATTTACCCTATATCTAGTAACCTACCCCTTGAAGCCGCTTAAAAAATAGAAGAATGTATGTAGGCAAATCAAACAAAATAAGATAAACTATTTTTATAGATTTAGATTTCACTTGCTAATCAGAAAACTGAAGGCGAGCTTCTTTTATAGGGGATGCTCGTCTTTTTGGTCATATTTATGATTAATGAAAGAAGGTGTAAAAAGTGAAAGTTCGTGACAGTGGAATGCCCGAACAAGAATATTGGGAAAGTTTATTTAACGTAGAACTTATTCTTGACAAAATGGAAATAGATCAAGATATAAACACTCTTGTAGAATTTGGATGTGGCTATGGAACATTTACATTACCAAGTGCCAAAAGGATTAGTGGCAATATTATTGCAATAGATATTGAGGATGAAATGCTTAATATAGCTTCATCAAGAACCGTTTCTAAAAATAATATAACTTTTGTAAAGCGTGATTTTATAGCTAATGGTACAGGTATGCCTGACAATTCGGTTGATTATGTTATGCTGTTTAACATACTACATCATATCAAACCATTAGAACTTCTGGACGAGGCATACAGGATACTTAAGTCAAGAGGAAAAGCTGGCCTTATTCATTGGAATTATGATCCCTCCACTCCAAGAGGTCCAAGTATGGATATTCGCCCAAAACCTATTGAAATAAAAGAATGGGTGTTAGAAGCTGGATTTAAACAAATGGAATATACCTATATTAACTTACCACCTTATCACTATGGATTCGTTGTACATAAGCAATAACTATATTTACAACATTACTATAATTTTAGGAATATAGATATTGGAGTTAATTACATAGATTTACACCTGCTGATTCCATTTTAAATCTATTTAAAGCTTCTCTAGCTTGTGTAACTACCAAATTATTACTGTTACGTACCATAACTAACACTCCTCTACATAGTAGTCTTTACTGCTTATACTTAAAATCTGTACATTTCTATAAAAAATGCTCCAGGCAATTGGATAAATACATGGGAAACAAATATAAAACATGATGAATTAAGTATAATACTAATGCATAACTAGATATCATTAAGTTACTCCAAACTCCCCATTTTCTTATTTTTATTCCAATTGTATAATATTTATTTTTTTATAACATACTATCTATAAAATATAATTGAAAGAAGGTTGTATATTATGAGTTCGCCTAAAATGGAAGTCAAGTGTAGTGTTGATTGTTGTAATTACTGGAAAAACAATTGTTGCAATGCCAGTTCTCTAGAAGTCAACCCAATGACAGGTAAAAATAACCCTAATACTAGTGATGATACAAGTTGCACAACATTTAAACCATCATCTAAATAAAATGTTTATATTAACTTTAATGGAATCCCTTTTGGGTTCCATTAATTCAACTTCAGATATACTATTTCATTCAATTATTTCACATATACGTTTTTATATAATAGAAACAAAGTTAAGCTAAAAAACTATATGATTTTTTTTTCTAATATTTTTTTATATTTATTTTGCTTCTTAGATGGCATATCATCCCAATCTTTTGCTCGAAGAGTCAAACCACATTTATATATTTTGGAGATTCCCCAATATCTCAGATTCTTTTGGATTGTTTTTATTACATTCCTTGTGCCTATACCAGCTGTTGTAGATATCACAAATGCAGTTTTAGAAAACATTTCTTTTACTGGTCTATGACTCATAAAAATACAACCAAAATGGTCAAGGAACATTTTAATTTATAGTATTTCAATATTATCATATTTTATATTTCAAGCAAAATAAAAAAACCATCTCTAGTTCTAATTTATAAAAGCTCCAGGGGTGGCCTGGCTTTTTAGTAATTATTTTATTAATTCTTATTACCAAACTTTATTAATAATTAATTCCCAAAAATGTTATACTAACATAATATAAATATTGAAATGATAAATATAAGGAGAAAATAAACATTGGAAAATTATTATTGTCCTTTTGATTACTATGATGATTATGATAACTATTTTAGAAAATCAAACGTTAGTCCTGAAGCAGTACAAGCGCATATTGGCCGAATTGTACTTATCCGCCTTAAATGGCATGGCACAATCACAGCTTGTATAGATAGTCACAACAGACGTACAGGTGTAGTAACTTTAACTGTATTCACACACTTTGGTCAGGCACAACTTCGTATTCACTATAGTGTAATATTACGCATTACTCCTATTCACGTAAGTCCTAATCATGATAAAATGCCATCTCATGAAAATCCGTCTCACGGTGCTCAGCCTAATGAAAACCCCACTCATGGTGGATGGCAAGGTTCAAATAAAGATTTAAAGTAGTTATTTCAATTCCTTCTTTTACTTGAATGTGCAATTTGTTAAATATCAAAATTTTGAAAACCTAGTAGGATTTTGAAATGGAGCCTATGTCAAGGATATTCTGAAAAAAACTAGGCAATTATAAGCTGGTTTCTGTACTGAACAGGAGCCAGTTTTTTTAATCCCCACTGATATCTGTAATTATTGAAATACATATGGAATTATTCATAAACTATCTCACCCTTCTAACAGTACCCTTAACCCTTTTCGATCATGGTGCATTAATTTTTTATCTTGGTTAAGCTTTTCTTTTAGGATTTCTCTTATTTTCATACCTCTCACTTCTCTATTAATCCACAACTTATCCACAGGTTATACACATTATCCACAATATTCCATTAACTTCTTGAAATAAAAAATAGACACCCTGAATAAAGGATGCCTGCTTTATGTGTAAAGAGTTCATTATATATTGGATTTAGAGTGGTGGTTGCATTTAAATTTAATGTGCCCTGCAGCCACAGACACAGCCTTATGTATCCCCAATGCCCAGAGAATAGTATATATACTTTGTTATGTATTATATACATCAATTGTTACTATATTATTTTGTACAGGTTAAATAAATATTTACACATATCAAAAGGCACCTGAACTTAATCAAGTGCCATGCACACTAATTACCATTATACAATTATACCACATCATATTCTCCAGTCTTCATATCCATCATCTATTTCTCTTTTACACAAAAAGAGTATATCTGAAATTTAAATATTAGTGTAAAAAGGAGATATATTAAACAGATATACTCATAGCAAGTAACTATCTGGAGTTTAGTTACACTATTTCACTTTTATTATTCTATAAATATCTCTAAACATATCTTAAAGGATTTATTGTGTCATTTTTGCTATAAAGACAATGATATTTCATTAATTCTTGTTGCCAAACTTTATTAATAATTAATTCCCAAAAATATTATACTAACATAATATAAATATTGAAATGATAAATATAAGGAGAAAATAAACATTGGAAAATTATTATTGTCCTTTTGATTATTATGATGATTACTATCATAACTACTATGACTATTTTAGGCAGCGTATTACTCCTGAAGTAATACAATCACATGTTGGTCAAACTGCACTTGTTGATATTAGGAGGCGTGGCACAGTCACAGCACATATAAATGGTTACAATCGGCGTACAGACATAGTATCTTTAACCATATTTACACATTCCGGTAACCAACCTATTCGTGTTCACCGTCGTGACATATTACGTATTACTCCAATTCATGTACCTCCACCTCAAGGAGGAAGACCACCTCAAGGAAGGCCACCTCAAGGCGGAGGTCGATATTTAGATGAAGATTTCGAGTAGTTATTTCAACTCCTTTTTTTACTTGAATGCGTGATTTATTAAACATCAAAATTGAAAACCTAGTAGGATTTTTCCCACTAGGTTTCTACTATCATACTTTATTTTAAACTAGGTAATTGAATAGGCTTTTAACAATATTTATTAAAATAAATTAAGCAATAATGAACGTTTCATTATTAATTAGCAACTATTTGAGTAATTTCATATAATATTCTAGAAGGAATAGTTTTTACGGAATTTTAAGATTATATATTATTAAGTTATTTAGAAGGTGAATGGTATGGCAATAAGGCCACAGATTTTACGTGCAGGAGATACAATAGGAATAGTTACTTTAGGTAGTCCATTATCTGCGGATGTCATTAACACGGGTATACAGACTCTTAAGAATATGGGCTTCAATGTAGTTTTAGGAAAATACGTATATTCTTATGGCGGATATATTGCAGCCACAGAACAACAAAGAGCCTCTGATCTGATGGAAATGTTTAAAAACCCTGATGTGAAGGCTATCATACCCTCAAGGGGTGGAGTAGGTGTTGCAGGTATTATACCATATCTTGATTATCCTGTTATCACACAGAATCCTAAAATTGTCACAGGATACAGTGATATAACAATTTTATTAAATGTTTTATATATATGGGCTAACTTAATTACTTTTCACAGTCTTCTTTTAATAGACTTTAAATCAACTACTCCTGCATACAACATGAATCAGTTTTTCACTGCTACATCCACACTTACCTCACCAAGGAAACTTGAAAATCCTCCTGGAATGCCTTTAATAAGCAGGGTCCCTGGCAATGTAACTGGAGCTATAGTAGGAGGTAATCTTACATCCTTTGTAGATAACCTTGGCACCCCATTTGAAGTTGATACCACAGGAAAGATACTCTTAATAGAAGAAGTTCATGAACCTATTAATACAGTCTACAGGTACATAAACCATCTAATATTATCAGGTAAACTTAGGGATTGTGAAGGTATTATTATGGGTGAATGCACCAATTGTGAGTCTGCATATGGTAAGTCATATGAGGATTTAATTAATGAAGTTATTGTACCATTGAATAAACCTCTTATGACAAATTTAGCATCAGGACATGGCACATACAAAATGGCTATACCTATAGGTGCTCAAGCTAATCTTAACACCTATAACAATACATTGACAATACTTGAGCCAACAGTGCGTATATAAAAGGATATCAACGTTTTTGAATTATTATGGAAACTTCTAACTATTTTATTCCCTAAGATCATTCATGCCATAAAGCCTTCTAAATAAATTATTAAAGAGTGGGTAATTCATGTGTTAATTAAGTATTATAAGTTAAAATAAACCCCAGGCCAAATTAATGATCCAGGGGTTAAATTTTCATGCGGGGAACTAATTTATAATCTGCTATAATATTTATTATATATGATATTTGTTACAATCTAATGTCTTATGTAATAACTATTTGTAAATAATATAAAAAATAGACACCCCAAATAACGGATGCCTGCTTTGTGTGTAAAGAGCTTATTTTTATGTTAGATTTAGAGTGTTGGTTGCATCTATATTTAATGTGCCCTGCAACCATAGACACAGCCTTATGTATCTATGTATCCTCAATGCCCAGAGGATAGTATGCATGTCTTATTATATATAATATACATCAATTGTTACGATATTATTTTGTACAGGTTAAATAAATATTTACATACATCAAAAGGCACTTGATTAAATTCAGGTGTCTTACACAATATATAGTATAATTTTTATTTACGGTTTCCCACTTTGACAACCCCACTTAACCTCGGGGCTAGAAACATAAGTAAATTGGATTTACTATAAATTACTACCAGTGTAGTCCCTAACATTCTTATTATACCTATAATACTATATTTTTGTAATATTTTAATAACTACCTAATAAGCATTTGATAACCTTTTAATAATCCTCTTTCACAATTAAATAATGTGATGTTAATAAAGAAGACTATTTTATATTTATTAGATAAACAATCGTTTAAAACAATACAAATATGCTGTAATTACCTTTAGTTAAGTTAAAATAGTAGGATATTTTTGTCTAATGAAATGGAGGGTAATTTTGATTGAATAATTTTTTGAAATCCATTTAAAAATATAAAAAAGGAAGTGAATATTATGATTTCATCTGGATTAACCTTTGGAATTTACCCACTAAGTGCAGCAGGTACGCCTTTCGGTTTGGCTGTTGGGCCTGATGATAACTATGAAAAAATTCAATTCGCACTTCGAGACCTTCGAGATGAATCTAAAAAGCTATTGCTAAGAAACTATCTTATTTATACAAAGGAGTGGGAGTCAAGAATGTTATCACTTGCGGATCACTATCTTGATTCTGGTTTGTTAGGTGACTTGACCATAGGATGTGGTGATTGGACACAATATCAGGATTCGGACATAGAACTTAATAATTGGCTCGGCTTTATCCGAAAAGTCATCAATAAATATGGCTCTCACTTAGCTTCCATTCAAATTACAAACGAACCCAATTTGTCGTTTATGGAAGGTTCAAAGCCATATATACTACAAGCTCTCGTAGAAGGAGTAATCGAAGCAAAAAAAGAAACACGGGAGCGTAATCTACCTATAAATATCGGGTTCGGTTCGGTGCCGCAAAGCTCTGCAGCAGTTCCGCATTTTTGGGAAAACCTTGCTAAAGCTGGAGGTAATATATTTATCGATTCCGTGGATTTTGTTGGACATAATTTTTATGTGGATGTATTCGAAGAACAACCACTCGATTTAAAGGAAATACCTACTTCTGTGGAACGTACCCTCCGCAATCTAAGGGAAAAAAATCTTATTGTGGCAGGTATACCATCTTCAGTCCCTATACGAGTTACAGAAAATGGATGGCCAACAGGAAAGAACCCTATTGCCAATATAGAAAGATCTTACGAGCATCAAGCGAATGTTCTTGAGACGATTATACGAACGATCAATAATTTGCGTATGGAACTTAATATTTCCCATTATGTAATTTTTGGACTCCGGGATGCAGATAGTTCCAAAGAGGATCTTTTCCATCAATTTGGAATTATGCGAGATGATTATCTCTTAAGCCCCTAAATAAACTTGGACAATTATATCTATATTTATTATAATGTAGAAAGTGATTGGAGGCAAACTATGAAAGGAAAAAGTTATACAAAAGAATTAAAAGAAGAGGTATTAAGAGAAGTGAAAGAAGTAGGAAATGTTTCACTGGTATCAAGAAGGCATGGGATCTCAAAATCAACTATATTTACGTGGATAAAGAATTCTAAGGATGAGATTAAAGTTAAGCCTGGTAGAAAAGCTTTGGTTGAGGGAGAAAAAGAACTTGAAAATGAGTTAACAGAAGTAACAAAAGAGAATGATCATCTAAAAAAATTGTTAGGAGAAAAAGATTTAGAAGTAGCAATTCTTAGAGACTTAATAAAAAAATCAAACCCTCAATTAAAGAAAAAGTAGAAATAGCTAAAAAATATATAGATCAAGGATACAATGCAGTATTTGTACTTAAAGTAGTTAAACTCGGAAGATCAACATATTACTATAATTTAAGCGTAGAAGGCAAAGAAAAGGCTAGACCTAAAGGTGGAAAGCCAAAAGGATACAGTATAAACGTAGATGGTGAGAAAGTATGCGATGATCAGATTAAGGAATTTATTTTGGAGGCCATTGATGGGGATGCTATTAACTATGGATATAGAAAAATAACTTACCATCTAAGAAAATATTATAATCTTGTGATTAATCACAAGAAGGTTTATCGGCTTTGCAAAGAGCTCAGAATACTTAAAGACCAGAGAATAATTAAAGCTAAAATAAAGAGAAATATTGCAGTTAACAGAACTATAACAGGCTCAAATCAACTATGGGAAATGGATATAAAATATGGCTACATAGAAGGTGAAGATAAGTTCTTCTACTTACTAAATTTAATTGATATCTTTGATAGGAGCATTATAGATTACCACATGGGTTTACACTGTGAGGCTAAAGATGCTACAGCACTACTGAGAAAGTGCTTAATAAGAAGAAACTTGTTTGAGGAAGGCTCTAAAAAGCCAGTAATAAGAACAGACAACGGGCCTCAGTTTATAAGTCATAAATTTGATGAATGCTGTGAAGGACTTAAAACTGAACATGAGAGAATACCAGTGAAGACGCCAAATAAAAACGCACATGTGGAATCATTTCACAGAATACTTGAGGATGAGTGTTTAAAAATTAATGAATTTCAAAGCTATGCGGAAGCATACAAAATAGTAAATGAATTTATGGAATTCTACAATAATAGGAGATTACATTCAAGTTTAAGATTTATGGCTCCACATGAATTTTATAACCTTTATTTTGGAGAAAACCTAACAAATATTCAAATAAGGGTCTAAATTTAAAAGAAATGAAGAATTTATTAGATTCTGTCCAAAACGAGGGGGTTAATCCGATTATTCTCTAAAACCTGCTTACCATGTGTTTAAGAAATTAATACATGAACTTGGCATTTGATTAGCTCTGAAAATAGACAATAAGAACGCAATTACAAATTAGGATAGGTGAAGATATGTGATTTCTTTAACAGCATTAATAGTTTTTATTCTATGTGGTTTTAATATGGTTCATAAGAAAGAAAAGGGATTACTAATCCCCTTCTTAACTACATCTCATTTGTTCTATGCAATTCAAAAATTCCTTAAATATATATTTTAAGGAATAAAATATTCACTAATTAAAGAACAGTAATATTTTCTGCTTGTGGTCCTTTTTGTCCTCTTCCTTCGTCAAAAGAAACTTTTTGACCTTCCTCAAGTGTTTTATAACCTGTTGAATTTATTTGAGAAAAGTGTGCAAAAATATCTCTTCCATCTTCTCCTGTAATAAATCCAAAGCCTTTGTTTCCATTAAACCATTTAACTGTACCTGTCATGTAAGTACCTCCAAAATTTTATTTCTTAAACTCTCTGTAATAACTATAATACACTAAATAAAATTTCGATAATAATAAATACATATATTATTAAGTACTTATTGAAATATACCTGTGTCTAAATTAATTACGATTCATTTAAGTATTTGATAAGTATACCACACATTATTAAATAAAGCAAATTATTTATGTTGAGTTATTAATTTCCAACTAAATTGCCTCTTATTTTATATTTATAAATTTGTTGTCTAGTAAAACCACATTTTCAACTAATTTCTCCCCTATATCTACTATCTGGTATACGGCAATATTTCACTCCCATTACTCAAGAACGCTGTTAACATGACATTTCCATCATAGATTATCTCTTTATTTAAGGAACAATTTTATTCATAATAACGATACTATAGATAAATAAATGTTAAAAAATGTTAAATTTCACATGTAGAATGTATGAACTATGAAAAAGGGAGTTTTGAATTTCTCATTCAAAACTCCCGCAACCAGTATAAACACTAGCTTTATGGGTCGTACATCTATTTTAGGCAAATGTCTTGGCGTAGGCGGAGGCATTTGGACTCTTGACCACCACATTGCGAACGCAATGCTCTCCCGCTGAGCTACACCCCCAAAAGTGATGGGTATCTATCCTCCTATCTGATCCAGCTTTTTCTTTAGTTCATTAATTGTTTGTTGATGTTTTTTTATCTGTTCAAAAAGCTCAGTATATTCATCATTTTCCATTGAATCCGCATTGACTTTATAGAATTTCTTTCCGATTTCTGCATAAACCTTACTGATACTGTCTTTTTCTTTGTTGATGCTCATATTAATTTTAGTTATTTCAACGAGTTCACCTGATTTTTTAACAGCCGCTGACGCTGCACTTCCGACTGTCTTACCTAAGTTATCAATAAATGACATATCGATTCCCCCTTACTATGATATAAATTAGCCGCCAGGTTTACTGAACAAACATTAATTTATTTCACTATTATATCGGGATTTTTCAATAAATAATCTAATAGTAATTGGTAATATACAATGTATGCACTAGATATTCATGTGTTCTTGCATAAATATTATACGTGAAAATACTCTGAAGCCACATTCTTTCGTTTGGACCTTTTTATATTTGTTTTAAATTACGAATAGCAGAAAGCAAAACACTAGTATAACAAACAATGACACAATTCAATTATAGTAAATGAAACCTTAAATTTGTCCAATATTTTATTATGTTCTATAATGCACATTGCCTACACCTTGTAGTCATATAAAAGCATTATTAAAGTAAATTTTAACATAGACATTGTAGAACATACAGAGATATTGACAGGCATTCAAAGTCGCGCTATAATATTAACATTGTTAGTAACTAACACTGAAAGGAGAATCAATTTATGGATTTCTTCCAACTTGCTACTGAACATATAAGTCTGGTAGTTACGCATTATCGCAATGGGCTGATTTTAGACCGTTTTAACAGATTTGCTAAAGGGGAAATTTTTATTCTTAATTTTCTTTGCCAATGCGATGGAACAGCTTTGCCGAGTGAAATCAGTGATGGTTTGGGTAGCAGTACAGCGCGTATTGCAACAGCGTTAGGTGCATTGGAAAAGAAAGGTTTGATAACCCGCGAAATGAACAAAAGCGATCGCCGTAAAATCATAGTTTCCATTACGGAAAGCGGAAAAGAAGTTGCCAAAGGCGAACGTGAACAACTAGTAAAACGAGGGGCTCAAATCTTCGAAGCAATGGGTGAAAAGGATGCAAAAGAGTTCACAAGACTGACGAAACAATATCTTGATTTAGCAAAGCAATTAGAATGAAAAAATTTTGACTAATAGTTAATATTGTTTATTACAAACACTAAAAATAATATTTTGGAAAGGACACTTTGATTATGACAAAGCAACAAAAAAGCACTCTTATCGTGCTTATGCTTGGTGCGTTTCTATCGGTACTTAACCAAACACTTATAAATCCCGCACTTCCATCAATTATGCTTGAGACAGGTGTAAGTGCCACGACCGCGCAGTGGCTCGTGTCGGGTTTTACGCTTGTCAATGCGATTGTTATCGCAATCTCGGCATTTCTTATGGACAGGTTTTCGACGAGGAAGCTGTTCATATCGATTTTCGTCCTGTTCTTTGCTGGAAGCCTGTTAGCATCATGGGGTGCGAACTTTGCTATGCTCCTCATCGGACGTATACTTCAGGCCATATGTGCGGGAGTAATGCTACCGATGTCGATGACAGTTCTATTACTCCTCTTTCCGCACGAAAAGCGCGGCTCGGCAATGGGGCTGTATAACCTTGTACTTATGTTTGCGCCGGCAATTGGTCCCGTCATCTCGGGTATTCTCACAGACAAAATAGGCTGGCATGTGATGTTCCTAATTATGGCGGCATTAGCAGCGGTGGTAATACTTGTCGCGGCGGTCGCTATGAAAAATTTCGGTGAAACAAAGAAGGTTTCGCTTGACAAATGGTCGGTCACTTTATCATCCCTCGGGCTGTTCTGCTTACTGTATGGTTTTTCACTGTTCGGGCATACCATGACAATGCCTGCCGCTGTTGCTTTAATTGTCGTGGGGGCTATTGTACTATTTGTATTCGCTCGTCGACAGTTGAGACTTGAACAACCGTTCTTGCAAATCCGAGTGCTGTGGGATAAACGATTCCTGGCAGGGATAACTATTTCAATGCTCATACAGGCTTCGCTTGCGGCAGCTGGTATTACCCTGCCGATTTATATTCAAACGGTGCGTGGTTTATCTGCTACAATATCGGGTACTGTAATAATGCCCGGTGCCATCTTGGGAGCGGCATTCGGGTATTTTGCGGGAAAACTCCACGACCGTTTTGGTGCACGTTACGTTGCCATTACAGGCGTGTTCTTGGTGACTTTGGGCTCGGTGGGAATGGTACTGTTCGACTTTCATACATCAGTGGTATTTATGATAGTCAGTTACGCCGTGCGATCTGTCGGGCTTATGCTTGCCAATACGCCAATAAACACTTGGTCAATCAGCACCCTCTCCGATAAAGTTTTGCATCACGGCAACGCCGTGTCCAGTACATTGCGTCAGGTTGCAGCGACGCTCTGCACCGCAATTATGGTGTCTGCAATGTCGCTTGTGTCCGCGTTCTCCACTAGCCAAGGTGAGTTGCGATCCCAAATGGCAGGGATTCGCATTACTTACTGCCTAAGTGTCGCTATTGGACTCGTTGCTCTTTTTATAGTTATCGTCAAGGTAAAGGATGGAAAGAACGCCATTGTTACACCCGAAAATACGTCATTTGAACTTGACATAGCAATGAAAGACGACCCATACACGGTTTCCCGTTATGATACTTTAGAGCAGGTTGTCGAAAAATTCATCGACTATCGCACAAGCGGCTTGCCCGTTGTTGACGGGGAAAAGCGCATTGTCGGATTTATCTCGGACGGCGATGTTTTACGGTATATGGCAAAACAAGATGTGCATTTCGGTGCGGGATCTTATTCGTTGTTCTTGCCGGACACAGAGAGTTTCACAGCCAAAGCCAAGAATCTGTTGCAGATGAATGTAATGGAAATCGCGTCAAGGCACATCATAACCGCTCCACGCAGTACACCGTTACTTGAAGTTTGCCGTCTTATTTCCGAACGCAAGCTAAACAAACTGCCCGTGACGCAAGATGGCGTCCTCATCGGAACAGTCAGCCGAGGCGATATTATGAGGGAATTGATGAAGCGTCTACCATTAGGGGAGGATAAGCTATGATTTCGAAGCGGTTTCAACGATCATTTCATTTACAATACTAATTAATCGGATTAACCCCCTCGTTTTGGACAGAATCTAATAAATTCTTCATTTCTTTTAAATTTAGACCCTTATTTGAATATTTGTTAGGTTTTCTCCAAAATAAAGGTTATAAAATTCATGTGGAGCCATAAATCTTAAACTTGAATGTAATCTCCTATTATTGTAGAATTCCATAAATTCATTTACTATTTTGTATGCTTCCGCATAGCTTTGAAATTCATTAATTTTTAAACACTCATCCTCAAGTATTCTGTGAAATGATTCCACATGTGCGTTTTTATTTGGCGTCTTCACTGGTATTCTCTCATGTTCAGTTTTAAGTCCTTCACAGCATTCATCAAATTTATGACTTATAAACTGAGGCCCGTTGTCTGTTCTTATTACTGGCTTTTTAGAGCCTTCCTCAAACAAGTTTCTTCTTATTAAGCACTTTCTCAGTAGTGCTGTAGCATCTTTAGCCTCACAGTGTAAACCCATGTGGTAATCTATAATGCTCCTATCAAAGATATCAATTAAATTTAGTAAGTAGAAGAACTTATCTTCACCTTCTATGTAGCCATATTTTATATCCATTTCCCATAGTTGATTTGAGCCTGTTATAGTTCTGTTAACTGCAATATTTCTCTTTATTTTAGCTTTAATTATTCTCTGGTCTTTAAGTATTCTGAGCTCTTTGCAAAGCCGATAAACCTTCTTGTGATTAATCACAAGATTATAATATTTTCTTAGATGGTAAGTTATTTTTCTATATCCATAGTTAATAGCATCCCCATCAATGGCCTCCAAAATAAATTCCTTAATCTGATCATCGCATACTTTCTCACCATCTACGTTTATACTGTATCCTTTTGGCTTTCCACCTTTAGGTCTAGCCTTTTCTTTGCCTTCTACGCTTAAATTATAGTAATATGTTGATCTTCCGAGTTTAACTACTTTAAGTACAAATACTGCATTGTATCCTTGATCTATATATTTTTTAGCTATTTCTACTTTTTCTTTAATTGAGGGTTTGATTTTTTTATTAAGTCTCTAAGAATTGCTACTTCTAAATCTTTTTCTCCTAACAATTTTTTTAGATGATCATTCTCTTTTGTTACTTCTGTTAACTCATTTTCAAGTTCTTTTTCTCCCTCAACCAAAGCTTTTCTACCAGGCTTAACTTTAATCTCATCCTTAGAATTCTTTATCCACGTAAATATAGTTGATTTTGAGATCCCATGCCTTCTTGATACCAGTGAAACATTTCCTACTTCTTTCACTTCTCTTAATACCTCTTCTTTTAATTCTTTTGTATAACTTTTTCCTTTCATAGTTTGCCTCCAATCACTTTCTACATTATAATAAATATAGATATAATTGTCCAAGTTTATTTAGGGGCTTAAGAGTAATGTACTGATATTTTTGTAACTGTTTTAAAAGCTTTTACATAACATAAATTGAAGTATTCAATATGGAGGATATGATGTATTTTTATGAATATAACTGTCCCTTTGTAAACTACGATTGTTGTGGATATAGAGGTGATATGAATATTATGCATGTAAGAAAGGCTATGGCTCATATAATGGGAGGACCTTTAGCTCCTGATATAAGAGGTACTGTTACATTTACTCAGGTACGTGGAGGAACTGAAGTTTCTGTGAAGGTTAATGGGTTGCCTTCTTATAGACCTGCTATGAATGGAAACCCTCAAATTGGACCACATGGATTTCACATACACCAAAATGGCACATGTGCTGTAGGTAATCCTTCAGACCCATTCACACCTGCTGGAGAACATTGGAATCCAACTAACCAGCCTCATGGCAATCATGCGGGAGACTTTCCTGTTCTCTTTTCTAATAATGGTTATTCTAGAATGACTTTTTTTACAGACAAATTTAATGTTACCCAGATTATTGGAAAATCTGTGATCATACATGAAAGTCCAGATGATTATAAAACTCAACCTTCTGGAGCATCTGGTAAAAGATTAGCCTGTGGTGTTATTAAGGCTGTAATGTAATTAAAAGAATGTTTAAGGGGGCTATTTTCTTTATGTAAAAAACTTGTATATGAAACTATTCTTTCTCAATACATCATCTTGTTAACTTACTTATATTTTTTAACTCTTTTAACTAAGTCGACTGTATTTATATAAGCTTGTTGTATAACCTTTGTTACAATGGGTCCTCCCAAACTCATCCAATTAATTCTTCTTGAAGTATATCCATCTATATTCATAAGTAAGTTAACAGTTGGTTTGGTATCTATAATAAGTTCATGGATGCTTAGTGTTAAGCATAATTTGCCAACTTCTCTTTTAAAAATAAAACCCACTCAGCTCCTCCAAAAACTTCTATATATCTATTGAAGTTTTCAGGAAACCTCTTTGCAATTTCCTTTCTTAATAATTTTTTTCCACCTATCTATCCTATAAGCTATTCATTAATAATTCCGAGGAATTTAAATTATTTACATTTGTTACATTATGTTCTAAAGGTTTTGGTGTTATTTTGTAGAATTATCATTCTTAACATTATACTCATCTAACGGTCATATGCTATCCTCCGATTTAATATATAATACAGGGATTTTGACGAATTGTTTAGATTAGGTATAATGGAATAAAAAGGGGGCGTGATTATATGGATGATGATAATTTTATGCTTGATGAAGAATTGTTAAGCAAAATCTATGATGTGGCATTTCATGAGATGGGAGAAAGCTTTAGAGAACCTGGGGTGTATATGTCACTACTAAGTACTTTGGGGAAAGAAAAGGCAGACTGGTTTTTGGATATGTGGAATATAACTTGAGGGCGTGAAGCTCTCTTTTTTAAATTAAAGCCTGTACCCCTTAAGGCACAGGCACATTGCTATTTTAAGTTTTCTTCATAAGCCTCGGCTGTTTTATTACCATTTACTGTTCCAGCTCATAAGCCTTAGCCTTTTTATTACCACCTAATGGACTAGTGTCTATGTCAACTAAATCTCCATTGTAGATCTTCTTTGAATTTGTTTGAACTTTTTCAGCTGAGTTTCTCTTAAACTTAGCTACTTTACCCTGTGCTACTAAATTATTATTGTTACGTGCCATAACAAACACCTCTTTCTAGAGCAATTTTAAATGCTACATTTAAAGTTTGTGCATTTCTATAAAAAATACTCTAGGTAATTAGATAAAAGTTTGGAAAGTGAATATAAGATGAGGTGAATTAAGTATATTGCTGCCTATATACTGTGTGCAAACCAAAAAATTAAACTCAATATTGACAACAGAAAATAGTTAAACCCTATTTATTACTATACATATCAATATCCATCTATAACTAATGTGTTAAACGCAAAAACAAGACTGCCCTGAAACCCTTCAAAACACTCTTATACAGCCATTGGTAGTCCCTAGGAGAATCGAACTCCTGATTTCACCGTGAGAGGGTGACGTCTTAACCACTTGACCAAGGGACCTCATATTCATTTTGCAATCAACATTTATTATTATATATTTCCACACTTATTTAGTCAATACTTTTTTAAGAATCACTTAAATGCAATAAAAATATTTTTATATAGTTGCAAATCACTTGCAACTATGTGTATAATATATATTAATTAAATTATACTATATATATTATTACCATATATTATGAAATAATTCTTGATTGCAGGAGGAAATTTATTTATGCTTACCATAGAAAATTTACATTTTTCCTATACTGGAAAGCCTCCTTATTTAATAGATTCTGTAAATCTACACATTAAGTATGGAAGTTACGTTTCAATAATAGGTGAAAATGGAAGTGCCAAAACTACTTTAATTAAATTAATACTTGGGATTTTACCCCCATTAAAAGGCCATATTCACTTATCTACTAAAAAAATCGGCTATGTTCCTCAACTAATGGAAAATTTTAATTCTCAATTTCCAATTACAGTTTTAGAACTGCTCAAATGCCACATGAAAGTTTTAAAACTAAAAGATAAAAAGCTTATAGATGTATATCTGAATCATGTGGGGATGAATGATTTCAAAAACAGCCTTATAGGAAATTTATCCGGTGGACAACGCCAGAAGATATTTATAGCAAGAGCCATGATGGGTCCACCTGAACTTTTAATACTTGATGAACCTTCTACAGGCATAGATATGCTAAGTCAAAAGGAACTATATACTATAATAAAACATTTAAATACTAATTCATCCATAACAGTAATAGCTGTAGAACATAATTTAGAAGCTGCACTTAAAAATTCTACTCACATATGTGTTATGAAAGACAGCAGTGCATCCATATACACCCTTAAAGAATATAAAGAATTGTTGAATTTAAAATAAATTAATTTCTTATTTTGGAGGTAATCATGTTACAATACGCTTTTATGCAAAATGCAATTATTGCAGGTATATTTATATCCATATTATGTCCTGTAGTGGGTACTTTTTTGGTTTTAAAAAGATATTCTATGATGGGAGATACCTTATCTCATTCATCCTTTGCAGGAGTTGCAATAGGCATTGTATTTGGATACAATCCTATATTTACAGCTTTTATATTTACCTCTATTGCAGGACTTGTAATAGAATTTTTAAGAGATTATTACAAAAAATATGCAGAATTGATACTTGTAATTGTACTTACCCTATCAGTAGGTATAGCAATCGTACTTATAAGCACTGGAAAAGCCAGCGGAAATGTAAATTCCTATTTATTTGGCAGTATACTTACAGTATCTAAAAATGAACTCTATACTGTATTCATACTTAGTATAATTTCTGTGATAACTCTATCAATACTTTACAACCAATTGCTCTACATAACTTTTGACGAAGATGGTGCTAAAGTATGTAGAATAAAGGTAAAACTTATAAATTATTTATTTACACTTTTAGTAGGTGCTACAATTTCTGTATCCCTAAGAATACTCGGCATCTTAGTCATCTCATCTATGATAGCAATGCCTGTAGCTGCATCTCTACAGCTGCATAAGGGTTTTAAAATTACACTTATATTTTCTATAATATTTGGATTTTTAGATATAATGGGAGGATTATTGTTGTCTTATTATATAAACAGTGCTCCCGGTGGTACTATTGCTTTAGTTTCCGTACTCACTCTTTTAATGGTTCTGGGTTATAAAAAATTGTGGAATAAATAGCACAAAATCAGATACCTCTATTATCATATATTTTTATATTTCATTCGTACAAATCACTATCACTACCTTTATCTTTTTATTTGTTTCATATAATCTTCTATATTCTTATACATACTTGACCAGGAACGCCTACAGAACATTACTGCTACATCACTTCTCCTAGATCTTTCCTTTATTATTTCCGCCATATTATGGCCTACATAATCTGTAAGTACTAGTACCAAATCTGTATTTTCTGGAATTTTAACCTTTCTATCACCTTTTTTTCTTCCTGTAACATGCCCTATCTTATTAAAACCATTTTCTCTTAACTTGTCAGTTATAGTTCCAAGCTTATCTCCTCCAATAACTAGAATACTCATACTTTTCCTCCTCTTTCATTTTTACCCTCAATCGATATTGATATTCATTTTCAATTATACTCTACCTTTAAAATTTTGTAAATACATAAGCTCAAAAAAGTATAATAAAGTCTTCACATACTCTACTATACTTTTTTAAAAATATTTTCACAAATCTTATACAAATATTTCATTTATCCAGTGGAAGATAACAATTTCTTTATAGCAAACTCTACCTGAACCTAAGAACCACTTCATTTTCTAATATCTATAAGCTTACTCCCATCTACCTCTGCTTCTTCAAAAGTCCCCATATTATCCATAACATATAGCGCAGATTCTAATATTGCAAAAGCCATAGGGCATCCTGAACCTTCTCCTAATCTCATATTTAAGTTCAACATAGGATTCAATCCTAACTCTTTCATTACACATTCAGCCGCCGGTTCTGCTGAAAGATGCGAAGGAAATAAAAAATCTACTACATTTTCATTTAATTTTACAGCACAAAGTGCTGCTACAGAAGATATAAAACCATCTATTACAATAGGCACTCTATTTTTAGCAGCCCCTAAAAAGCATCCACATATTCCTGCTATATCAAATCCTCCTACCTTTGCTATAACATCAATAATATCTTCTGGATTTGGATTATTTATTTTAATGGCATTTTGAACCGCTTTTTTCTTAGCCTTGAATTTATCTTCTGTAATTCCAGAGCCTTTTCCCACGGTTTCATTTACTGGCAATTTTAATATAGCACTTAAGACCGCAGAACTTGTAGCCGTATTACATACTCCCATTTCGCCTGTTCCAAATAAATCATATCCTTCTTTTACAAGTCCATCTATTATTTCTATTCCTGTTTCAATGGCTTTTATACACTGTTCTCTGGTCATAGCCGGTTCTTTTGCTATATTTCTAGTACCATAATCTATTTTTTTATTTATGATTCCATCACTTTTGAAATCATAATCAGTTCCTATATCCACTATAGTTCTGTCACATTTGAAAAAATCGCCCAATACACATACTCCTGTTATACCTTTAACAAAATTTTCAGTAATGTTTGCTGTTAATCCTTTTGGACAATTGCTTATACCTTCTTCCCATATTCCATTATCTGAACACATTATAACTATATTTTTTTTGTGTATTTTATTATGTACTTTTCCTGTAATTCCAGCCATTTTTATAGCTATTTCTTCTAATTCTCCAAGACTTCCTATAGGTTTTGCCAAGTTATCCAATCTTTTTTTAGCATTTTCCATAGCTTTTTCATTTCTTTTTTCTATTTTGTTTAGAGTATTTTCAATCAGACTCATTATATTCCTCCATATATTTTAAAATCTACTAATTTTACATGCCTAATAAATAGATGCGTATTAAAAATTATATTTTCATTTGTAAAACATTTCAATAACAATACAGGCTTTTCCTTTTTTATAAAAAAAATAAAAATCATCTGTACTTATAAAATTCATGATAACTTTCCTGTATTCCATTTTGGAAATACTATTTCTCACTTTAGAACTAAATTCCACAAAATTATCATATTTTTTTATATAGTTTATTAATTTATCTGCAATAAATATTGAAGTTATGGGAGATACGCCCTTTGTGTTTACTCCTATTGAGATATTTTCAGTACTCCTATGACAGGGTATAATACAATTTCCCTCTTTGGAATCTGTGGCGTCCACATATATCTTACAAAGCTCCCTGCAGTGCTGCCTTATAGTTGAATTAACCTTTTCATCATCTGTAGCAATTACCACAATATGCTTATCCACTATGTGATGTACATCATATTTTTCTTTAATCAATGTAACATTTAAATGCTTTTTAATATTGTCAAAACTGCCCATAAAATTTTCAGACAGTATATATACCTGGCATCCTTTCATGACAAAATTTTCAGATTTTATGTAAGAGGCAGCTCCTCCACCTATTATAATCACTTTTATCTTAGAAGATAGAAGTGAAATAAGTATAGGTACATTATTCTCTTGAATGTTTTTTTTCAAATCCAGATTTCTCCTTTATAAAATGATTTTCAGGTTAAAATATAGTTTTAAAAATAAGTCAAAATTAATATTATACATATTATTGCAAAAAAAATCATTATATTGATTTCAGAAAAATACATAAGTTTTATACTCTCTTTTATGTGACTAAATTTTAACTCCACAGACTTATCACCTATAGTGGACTTATGTACTAATTCTCCAAAATATCTATTGGTACCTCCAAGCTGTATATTCATAGCACCTGCTGCTGCCCCTTCCGGATATGCACAATTGGGGCTTTTATGATTTTTTCTATCTCTTATCATTATTTTAAAAGCACAAGCAGTACTGCCTTTTACTATAGAGGCAGATATACACATAAAAATTCCTGTAATTCTAGCTGGAATAAAATTAAATATATCATCTACCTTTGCAGGAAAAAAGCCTATATATCTATATTTCTTATTCATATATCCAAGCATTGAATCCATAGTATTTATCCCCTTATAGAGCATTGCAAAAGGAGCACCAAAAACTGCATAAATAAGTGGAGCTATAACTCCATCTGAAGTATTTTCCGCCACTGTTTCTACACTTGCCCTTATTATCTCCTCACTATTTAAGCCGGCAGTATCTCTTCCAACTATATTGGAGAGTTTAGTCCTCGCATCTATAATATTATCTTTTTTCAAAGCATAATATACTTTTTTAGCTTCCACTGCCAAACATCTGGCCGAAATAGTTGTCCAAATAAGAAATATATTTACTATCTGATATAAAATTATATTCTTTCTCAAAATCATAAGCAGTATAAAGGGTATAAAAAAGCTAACCATACCCACTATTAAAACTATTACACCACCCCAAACTTTAAGATTTTTTTCATCTTTATAAAGTTTTCTTCCTTTCATGTCTAAATATGATATTAACTTTCCTATGTATATTACAGGATGGGGAAACTTATAAGGATCTCCAATTATCCAGTCTACTAAAACTGCTGCGAAAATATTTATGAAGTTAATGATTAAGAATAAGGTAAACAAATTTAATCCCCCTTTAGCTGTCTTATACTTTAAAATTATTAATCCTCATGTAATCCATAAAAAACATACCATGGTGCTATGGCTACAGCTGTGCCCTTTGCTTGTTCCCTGAGCAAAAACTCTCTTACTTCATCTTTATGCAGGGCAATTACCTGTATATCTTCCGCTTCTTCCAGCTGCTGTTTGGGATTTTTATTTTCCTCTAAACTCTCATCTATTTCCATCTTTATTACCCTGACTCTATCCGTCACAAGGGCTGGATTTGCATAAAGCTCAGGTCCTACAGATTTTATCCTTCCATTATATCCTGTTTCTTCTTTTAGTTCTCTTACAGCACTCTCAAATAAACTCTCATTTTCCACTAGTCCCGCTGGAAATCCAATAACATACTTATCAACCGCAGGCCTGTATTGTTTTATAAATATATATCTGTTAGATGGTACCAGCTTACTTATTATTATAACTGTACTTGTAGTATTAGTCCTCTCTATACTCTCCCACTTTAGAAGTTCATTTTCTTTTCCCAGATAAGTTACTTCTTCCATTCTAACCCATTTACCTTCATACAATACTTTTTTTGATACTCTTTTCATTATACATATCCTCCTAATTTTTCAATTTCTTCTCCAATTATCATAAAACCCTTTTTTATATTCTCTTTACTAACTCTTGAAAACCCCAGCCTTAAAGTATCCTGTCCCTTATTATCTACATAAAATACATCTCCTGGGGTGAATATAACTTTCCTTCTATAACATCCAGCTAAAAGTTCCCTTGAATTTATGTCTTTTAATTTTATAAATATATGCATTCCCCCTTCTCCCAGTACCTCTCTATTTTTTATATACTGTTTTGCACATTTTAATGCAAATTCATATTTTTCCTTATACACTTTTCTAGCCTTTTTTATATATTTATCAAAATTGCCGCAGTTTAAGTAATCATAAAAAATTGCTTGATCAAGGGAAGAAGTATGAATATTCCTGCTTCTCTTTATGCTCTCTAAATAATCTATAAGTATCTTGTCACCTAATATCCACCCTATTCTTATTCCTGGAAACAATATCTTTGAAAAACTTCCTATGTATATAACACTATTGCCAGAGCCGCTGAAAGCAGCCATAGGGGATACATGTGCTCCAAAATATCGAAGCTCCTCATTAAAGCCATCTTCAATTATAGGTATATCATGATGTTTAAGTATATTATATATAGAAACCCTTTTCTCCGGGGACATCACAATGCCTGTGGGATTATGATAGGAAGGAACAAAATAAGAAATTTTAAATTTACTTTTTTTCAGCTCCTCTTCAAGCATATTTAAGTTAACCCCGTCTCTTTCCATATCTACTCCTGTTATATTAAGTCCATGAAGCCTCATAATCTTAATTGCAGTATTATGAGTGGGATTTTCACATATTATACCATCTCCCTCTTTTGTAATACAGGATAACACCAGATCAAACCCTTCTGTGAAACCATTGGTTATGAGTATGTCTTTTTCCTGTATATTTACCCCTTTATTCTCCATATATTTCAATAGATATTCAATAAGAGGTTTATATCCCTTTGCATATCCATAATTTAGGACTTTTTCTCCCTCTATAGCCATTCTGTTTAAAAAAGCCTTTTTAAATTCATCTACATTAAATAAATTTTCATCAGGAGCTATGCTTTTAAAAGATATCATTCCCTTTTGCCATTTGGCTTCATGTTTAATTATATCTAATTTTTCTGAAAGTCTGCCATAATTATTTATTTTACTTTCCCAGGATACATTCCATTTCTCTTGAAAATCCACTTTCACATTTGAAACAAAAGTTCCTCTGCCCTTTTTCATGTATACAAAGCCTTCATCCTGTAAAAATTCGTAGGCACACATTATGGTATTTCTGCTTACATTAAACATGGACGCCATTTCTCTGGTAGAAGGGAGCTTTTCATCTCTTCTAAGAAGTCCTTTTAGTATCATATCTTTAATATAATCTTTTAATTGTATATATACAACCCTATCTTTATCTATTTTAATATTAGAGAACATAATAAATTTCACCTCAAATATATTTTTACACAATTACACAAATAAATAAAGAATAATACCTGTTTAAATATTTAAAAGATATTATTCTCTATTCTATGAGGTGATTTTAGCTAAAATTATCTATTTTCCCCTAAATTTTTTTAGGGTCTTCAGTATCAAATTTACTTAAAATACAGGAACTATACTCCCTTTGTAATTTTCATTTATAAATTTTCTAATCTGTTCATCATTTACAGCTTTTGCCAATGCTTTTATATAAGGTTTATCCTTATCTTCCTTCTTAACTGCAATTATATTGGCATAAGGTGAATCTTTTGACTCTATGGCAATGGCATCTTTAGTTGGATTTAAATTTGCCTCCAATGCATAATTTGTATTTATAACTGCCCCATCCACATCTGCCAGTATCCTTGGAAGTTGTGGTGCATCAACCTCCTGTATATTTAAATTCTTTTTATTTTCAGTTATATCCAGTTTTGATATTGTATCTCCATCTTTTACTTTTATAAGTCCTTCCTTGGCTAATAATTTTAAAGCTCTAGCTCCATTTGTAGCATCATTTGGTATGGCAATTTGTGCTCCATCTTTCAATTCACTTAAACTTTTAATTTTACTTGAGTAAAATCCCATTGGTTCAATATGCACTTTGGCAACATAAACTAGATCTGTATTGTTCTTTTTATTAAACTCTTCTAAATATGGTATATGCTGAAAGAAGTTTGCATCTATTTCCCCTGACTGCAATGCCTTATTCGGAGTTACATAATCTGTAAACTCAACTATTTGAAGGTCATATCCTGCTTTTTTCAGTATAGGCTTAACTTTCTCAAGTATTTCCTTGTGAGGTTGTGGAGATGCCCCTATCTTTATAGTAGTTTTATCCTCACTTTTACTTGTACTTCCTTCACTTTTCTGTGTTCCACATCCAACTAATGCAAGAACAAATATTAATGATAAAATAACTGTTAGTACCCTTTTCATTCTTATTCCCCCTTATAATATTAAATTAAAAATAAATAAAACTCGAGGATAACCTCGAGCTAAAAGCCTCAAACTATCCCCTATCTTCCAGCTTAAGCTGTAGGAATTAGCACCAATGTATTAAAAAACAATACTGGTTGCCGGGCTTCATAGGGCCAGTCCCTCCACCGCTCTTGATAAAGCTTATATTAAATTCATAACTTACAGGATAAATTATAGCACACAATAAAATAATGTCAATACTATTTTTTTTAAAACCACTATCCCATATAAATACCACTGTTGTGGCTCTTTAACATTTAAATGAAAATGTATATTATTATATTAAAAGGCCCACTGCCTGAAAATAAAGTTCATTTTGGAGGAATTATGATATGAAAGTAGGAATTATAATGGGTGGGATATCTTCTGAAAGAGAAGTTTCCCTGAATTCAGGAAAATCCATAATAAACTATATGGATAAAAATAAATATGAAATAGTACCTATTGTTATAGATAAGAAAAATGATGTATTTGAAAAAGTAAAAGATATAGATTTTGCCTTTATTGCTCTTCATGGCAAATTTGGTGAGGATGGCATAATACAATCCGTTTTCGAGACCATGGATATACCTTATTCAGGCTGCAGCCCTTTAACCAGTGGTATCTGTATGGATAAGGACATAAGTAAGAAACTGCTGTATTCTGCCAATATAAATACAGCAAAATGGATATGTATAAAATCCATAGAGGATATTGATTATGACTATTTAGAAAATATGGGGTATCCTGTAGTTGTAAAACCAAATTCCGGCGGTTCAAGTGTAGCAACTACTATAATAAAAAAGAGTGAAGATATAGAAGAAGCTGCTCGTCTTGCCTTTAATTACGACAAAGAAGTTATGATCGAAAAATATATAGAGGGAGACGAAATAACCTGCTGTATATTAGACGGAACTGCCCTACCCATACTTGCCATAAAACCTAATAAGGGTTCTTTCTTTGATTACACTTCAAAATATGCAGATGGCGGTTCTGAAGAAATAGTAGTAGAATTTGAAAAACCACTTCAAAGTAAGATTGAAGAAATATCCCTAAAGTGCTGGGAACTATTCAAATGCAAAGGCTATGTCCGAGTAGACATGATACTAAAAGATAAAGTTCCCTATGTACTTGAGCTTAATACTCTGCCGGGACTTACAAAAAATAGTCTTTTCCCTAAAAGCGCTAATGGAGTAAATATATCCTTCACAAAACTATTAGATAAAATAATTCAATGTTCTATGTAAAAAAAATTTTTTCATCAGGGGAATACAATGGTGTTTTCCCCTGGATTACCATTTTAATGTGCATCCTGTTTTGTGTTCAAATTCTAATTTTACAGAATCCAAATCTTCTACATTCACATCTTCCAATTTTAGCTCTAAACTTAAATTTATATTATTAAAAGAAGGATTTTTCTTTAATTTTATATTTTTTCTTTTACATATATCAAGGGCTATATTTATTATTTCATTTTGATTTGCACTGCTGGATATACTGATATTCCATCCTGTTAAATTTGCTAAATCTTGAATATGTATTTTATATTTTTCTCCGATTACAGGACTTATAAAGGAAAGTTCTATATGTTTTTCATCATTATATGATTTTATACTTTTTCTATAAGGCTTAAACTCCTCTTTATCAAAGAACTCCCCTATTAAACTTAAAGCTTTATTTTGCTCCATGGTTTCAAATTCACCTAGAGCTTTTATGCAAATGTGCTCCAGTTTATCCTTTACCGCATCCTCTGGAGATTGTACTAATAAACAAAGCCCTGTAGTATTTTCAAATTCCTTAATCTTATCTTTTCCTATAATATATTTAGAATTTGTCATAACTATAGCTTGTTTCTGCTCCAGCCTATAAGATATTTTTTTTATAGATACCTCATTTAAAATGTTATTTATAATTTCAGAGGCTGCATTTATATTTATAGTATCACTTATTTCCACCTTCCAGCCCACTTCTTTTTCAAATTGTTCTATTTTATTATTTATACTTTTATGCACTGTAGAGGGAAAGTGAAAATTTAAAATCACTTTTTTTTCATCATACATAAAGCTTGACTTTTTAGGATTAAAATGCTTAAAATACCTGTTAGTAAATTCTTTTAGTTCATTTGGCTTAAGTTCTTTCGTTTTTAAATTTTCCTTCACCTTTTCCTCACTTTTACATTTAAACAGAAACAATCTTCTATTATCACTTTCAAAATAAGGAGAATTCACTATAATTCTTTGAAAATTTTCCGTTGCACTTCTTTCTTTATTATTTCCACTCCATATATAAATCATCTCTTCCAGAGTGAACAATCTTTCTCCATAATTAAGTGACACAAACTCCCAAAACTTTTTTAAATTATTTTCATCTAATTCTTCATTACGGTTCATAACTTTATCCAAAGATTTTCTCCATTGTTTTCGAGGTTTGTTTATATTAATATCATAGATTTCACTGCATTTAGGTGCATACACTTTTCCCTTTACTTCTGAAGAAAGCTGCATACAAAAATTTTCTATCACATCCTCATTGCCATGTACTATAAATATATTTCTTGGACTTAAAAAATTTATAAGTGATTTTATCTCACTTTTATCACTGTGAGCTGACAGCCCTATATTTTTTACCTTGCAATTTACAGGAATAGTTTTATCATTTATATGCAATTTTTTATCTTTTTCTTCTTTTAAAAGTTCCAGAAGTTTTCTTCCTGGAGATTCTTCATCCTGGTATCCTGTCATAACTATATAACCATTTTCCATGGGAGCTATTTTTTCTGCATAATACTGACTATACCCTCCTGTGAGCATACCTGAACTTGAAACTATCACTAAAGATTCATCATCTTCTAATATTTTTTCTCTAAGTTTATTATCTACAGGAATTATGTTATCATCATAAAAAGGTTCAATTCCTCTTAATATTTTCTTTCCCAAAGAATTTTTGAGGTATAGTGGATTTAACTTGTAGGTTCTATTTATATCCCGTATCATTCCATCTACATAAACCTTAATATCCTTTAATATATTTTTATTCAGTGCCTTTTTTATGGTAAGCAATACTTCCTGGGATCTACCAAGTGCAAAAGCCGGAATCAACATTTTTCCTTTTTTTCTTTTACATTCATTTATAATATCTATAAGACGTTCTTCTTCCACTTCTCTATTTGAATGCAGTCTATCTCCATAGGTAGCTTCAAAAATTGCTACATCCGGTCTTAACCTTGGAACTTTTAGTCCTTCTACAGTTTTTTGTGAAAATACAGAAAAATCTCCAGAATAAAACAGAGAGCCCTCTGGAGTGGTAATATAAACGCAGGCTGCCCCTGCTATATGTCCCGCCATATAAAATGTAAGTTTTACATCCTGAAAAATAGGAAATTCCACCATATAATTTATAGGAAATATGCTATTTAGCATATTTTTAACATCTGATTCTGCATATAGGGGAATTTCCCCTTCTCTATTATTCATAATTTTCAAACTATCATAAAGAAGTACCCTCATCAAGTCTTTTGTCATTTTAGTAGTATATATTCTAGCTAATGGATATTCTTTACTTATTATAGGCAAAGATCCTATATGATCCATGTGAGAATGACTTATAATTATAGCATCTATGCCTCCCTGCTCCTGAATTGATTTAAAATCTGGAAGGGCATCTTTAGATGAGCTCTGTCTTATACCACAATCCATTAATATATTTCTATTATATATTCTAACAAGTATACAACTTCCACCTACTTCTCTAGCTCCCCCTAAAAATGAAATGTCCATATTATACATCATCTCCCTCTTCCAGTAAATATACTTATATTTTAAATATGTTCCATCTATTCATAATCAACCTGAAGATGTTTTATATAACATTTTAACATATATGTTTATATTATTCAAAATGATTAATTTAAATTATTGTCAAAGAACAAGTATATCTATATATTTTCAGCAATATAATAAATAAGTTTTTCTGTATCCTGCCACCCTAAACATGGATCTGTAATGGATTTTCCATATACACCTTCATCTACATGTTGATTTCCTTCCACAAGATAGCTTTCAATCATAAATCCCTTTATCATATGTTTAAGAGAAGTATCATATTTTCTACTCATAAGTACTTCCCTTGCAATTCGTGGTTGTTCTTTATAACGCTTCATGGAATTTGCATGGTTGGTATCAATAATTATGGAAGGATTTAATAATTGTTTTTCCTCATATCTTCTAGATAGAATAACTAAATTTTCATAATGATAATTTGGAATATTTCTTCCATAGGAGTCTACAGCTCCCCTTAACACAGCATGAGCCATTCGATTTCCGCTAGTTTCAATTTCCCACCCATTATATATAAAAGTATGATGTAGTTGTGCCGCTTTAATAGAGTTTAACATCACCGTTAAATCTCCGCTGGTAGGATTCTTCATTCCCACTGGCATATCAATACCACTTACAGTAAATCTATGCTGTTGATCTTCTACGGAACGAGCACCTATGGCATGATAACTTAACAAATCCGCAAGATATGTATAATTTTCAGGATACAACATTTCATCTGCCGCAGGCATATGGTATTCACTTAAAGACTTTATGTGCATTTTTCTAATGGCCTTTATACCTGCAATCAAATCCGGTTTTTTATTTAGATCTGGCTGGTGTGCCATTCCCTTGTATCCTTCGCCTGTGGTCCTTGGCTTATTTGTGTAAATTCTAGGGATAATAATTATAACATCCTTTACCTTTTCCTGTACCTCTGCAAGCTTGCCTATATATTCACAAACAGAATCTTCATTATCTGCAGAACAAGGTCCTATTATAAGGAGAAATTTACTGCTTTCATTTAAAAAAACTTTTTTTATTTCTTCATCCCTATTTTTTTTAATTTCCCTTAGATGTTTTGATAAAGGCATTTCCTCTATTATCTCCTCTGCAGTAGGCATTTTTTTAATAAATTTCATACTCATATTCTTTACTTTCCTTTCTTAAAGTATCTTAATTGGAATTATAATTTCTATTTTAAAGTATAAACTTTTATATATATGAGTCAACAAAAACATTATTTATGCAAAGCTTTAGCCGCAGCCTTTATATCACTTTTGCCTAAGATGGCAGATACAATAGAAATACCATTAATTCCTGTAGACAATACTTCCCTAAAATTATTCTCATTAATCCCTCCAATTGCAACTGCAGGTATATTTATGCTATTATATACACTTCTTAGCCCCTTTATTCCTATGGGAATGTCTATATCCTTCTTAGTACCTGTAAAAAATATCGCTCCTATTCCAACATAATCTGCACCATTTTTCTCTGCTTCCAAAGCTTCCTCTACATTGCCTACAGATATTCCTATTATTTTATTTTTACCCAATATGTTTCTAGCTTCAATTAAGGGCATATCACTTTGTCCAAGATGTACTCCTTCTGCATCTACCGCTTGTGCTATATCTAATCTGTCATTTATTATCAAAGGAACATTATAAGTTTCAGTTATTTTTTTTAATTCTAATGCCTGCTTATAGAATTCTCTTGTAGAAACATCTTTTTCTCTTAACTGCACCAGGGTAACCCCACCTAAAATGGCTTGTTCCACAGCCTCATAAAGAGATTTCCCCTTTAAAATATTTCTATCTGTAACTAGATATAAACTATAATCTAATTCCATATTATTTTACCTCCCTTTTTCAATTTTTCTTCACTTAATTCATATATACAATCTATAAGCTTTACTCTGAAGCTTCCTGGGGCTTTAGCCTCCTTATAGGCTTCTTCACCTGCTATATTCATGGAAAGTATGGCCCCCACAGCAGCCATAAACTTGTCTTCAAAAGCTCCGCAGGCAGCAGCACAAAGCGCTCCAAGCATACATCCTGCTCCTGTTATGTTAGTTAGCATTTCTGTTCCATTTTCAATTATTGCACTATTTTTTCCCTGTACTATAAAATCTTTTTTTCCTGTAGCTGCAACTACACAATTATATTTTTCAGACAAAATCCGAGAACACTCCAAAGCCCCTTCTCCATCCTCTAAAGAATCTACTCCTTTTACATTTGAAGTTTCTCCTGCCAAAAATTTAATTTCTCCTATATTTCCCTTTATCACATCAACTCTTCCAACTTTGAATAGTTTATCTATAAACTGAATCTTCTTTGGTATGGCAGCACAAGCCACCGGATCCAATACTACTGGAATATTGTGTATTTTTGCAGACATAGCTGCCAAAATTGCAGAAGACTCCTGTTCTCTAGTAAAAGTTCCTATATTTATATATAAAGCAGACGATATTTTGACAAAATCAAAAACTTCATCATAGGCTTCGCACATGGCAGGTGAAGCACCATAAGACAGTAAAATATTAGCACAATCATTTATGGTTACATAATTGGTAATGCAGTGTACAAGAGGCACACTTTTCCTAACTTCTTTCAATACCTTTGAAACCTTATCCAATCTTAAATCATTCATTTCTTATTATCCTCCCTCATATTTAAAGATCAAGTATTAATCGATACTGTATTTTATTTTTAATATTTAAAAATCTATACCCGCTTTTTTATAAATTTCAATAAAATGTCCCACAGGACCAACCCCTCTTCCTAAATCAAATGAATTCTCTATAGCTTTGGTTATATACTCTTTTGAAAGAAGTACAGACTTATCAATGCTGTAACCCTTAGCAAGATAAGATGCTATAGCAGAAGATAAAGTGCATCCCGTACCATGAGTATTTTTAGTATTTATTCTATTCCCATTCAATTTTAATATGGTATTATCACAAAATAAGATATCATCTGCATCATTACACCTATGCCCGCCTTTCACAAGTACACTTTTTGCTCCTAATTCCTTTATTCTAAAAGCTGCCCTTTCCATATCTTTTCTACTTTCTATTTTAAGTCCAGTAAGTACTTCCGCTTCTGGAATATTTGGAGTCACAACATCTGCAATTTTCACTATATCTTTTATAGCTTCTGTGGCTTCCTGCTTTAAAAGAAAGTATCCGCTTTTTGATACCATTACAGGATCCAATACTACGTTTTCAGCCTTATATTCCACCAAGAGTTTTTGTATTATAGATACAGTGCGGCTATTTGAAACCATACCAATTTTTACTGCATCTACTTCTATATCATCAAATACAGCTCTTATCTGAGCCTCTACTATTTCCGGATTCACATCCATAACAGCTTGTACCCTAATGGTATTTTGTGCCGTAACAGCAGTAATTACACTCATGCCATATACTCCAAGAGCACTCATAGTTTTTAAATCCGCCTGTATACCAGCCCCTCCTGAACTATCAGAACCTGCAATTGTCAATACCTTTTTCATTTAAAACACCTCCATTTGTAAATTACTCATCCCCATTTTGAAGAAGCTGGGAGTATTATCTGATTCCAGCCTTCAAATAAAAATAAAAAGTGTATGCAGAAAAACATACACTTAAAAATCCTATAAGACTATACAATATTGTTTCCCTCCGCCAGCTTTACCTGGATCAGGTTCAAAGGGTTAGAAATACTTCTTCTCAGCTCTTACAAGCACCCCCACAAAACTATTATATTTTACTTTCATTTTACTACAGTAATAAAAATTTGCAACCTAAATTTTTATATACAAATTTTTCACACTCACCCTTCTATTAGTATTTTACTTTTATCTATTTCGTCTGAAAATATTTCACACAAAATCCTTACTAATATTTTTACGCATTTATTTACATATTATTACAATTAAGGTACAATGATCATATATGCCATTAACTGAATCAAAGGAGGGATTGTTATTAAATCTGTATTAAAAATGGGGGCTATTGTAGCTATAACTTTAACTTTTTCATCATGCTCTTTAATCTCATTTAACCATAATGCTATAAAAGTCAATGAAAGTAATAAGCAGCTAGTACAGGTACAGGCACCTGCAAAAATTCCAACAACTAAAGAAATAGTTGATACTTTAGCTTCAAATGAGTTCGAAGGGAGGTTTATTGGTTCAAAAGGTAATGAGAAAGCGGGACAATATATCTCAAAAATTTTTAAAGATATGGAATTAAAACCTTTGTTTGGAGATACTTATTATGATGGATATTTACAAGAAATTTCGAAACAGTATGGAGATGGACAATTTGAATCTTTTGAGGCCTATAAAGAGAATACTAGAGTTAGCACAGTTAATAATGTCATCGGAGTTATAAAAGGCAAAGATAGTAAAAAAGCTGTTATAGTATCGGCACATTTTGACCATTTAGGCGATGTAGACGGGAAAATTATAAGAGGGGCTTTAGACAATGCCTCTGGTGTATCTGCTTTAATAAAAATAGCTAATACTTTACAGGAGAAGTCTACAGAAAAATCTTTTGATGAAGACATAATTTTTTGTGCCTTTAATGGAGAAGAAGAAGCTTTAGCTGGAAGTCGTGCCTTTGTTGATGAGATTAAATCCAAAAAGTTATATGACAGTATATACAATATTAATATAGACTCTATAGGAGCTAAAGATGGGGGAAATCTTGCTTTGAAGAATATGAGTAAGGTATCCAATAAACTATACGACGCTGTAAAAACTACTTTAAAAAATGATAATATTGGATTTGCAGATACCAGAGTTAAAGGCGCAGGTGACCATCTTAGTTTTGAAAATGCAGGTATATCCAACGTTTTTTTTGTACAAGAAGGTATAGAAAAGTTAGTTCACAAGCCTACGGACACTCCAGATATTTTAGATTATAACCAAATAGATAAAATTGCGAACTCTATAAGTAATTTTATACAAGAAAATAATGGAGTAGTATTTAATGATTAGTTATTAATTCATTTTTTAAACATTATACAATATAATATTCAGAAAAGCACCCTTATTCTAAACCTAAAACTATTATAAAAGATTTTCTGCTAAGTTTTGAAATTCTAGTTGACAAATACCTTAGCACCTGTTATTATTTTATATGTTAACTACAGGAATTAATAGACATTAAAAGTAAATCAAACTGGTTTATATCATGCCGAAGTGGTGGAATTGGCAGACGCAACGGACTCAAAATCCGTCGCTGGCAACAGCATGCGGGTTCAAGTCCCGCCTTCGGCACCAAATATAATATAGGGGTATAGCTCAACTGGTAGAGTAGCGGTCTCCAAAACCGTTGGTTGTGGGTTCGATTCCTACTGCCCCTGCCAAAGAAAAGTCAGTAGAATCAACGGTTCTACTGACTTACAATTTTAGGATGAACATTTTCTTTCAATAACATAGTAGCATGAGAATGTCTAAGGTCATGGAATCTTATTTTCTTAAAATTATGCTTTTTTACTAATTGAGCAAACCTTTTACTTATATAAAGTGGATTAATAGGATTCCCATTTGATGTAGTACAAATATATCCACTTTCTATGTATGCTTTGCCATACAATAATTTATTAAGACGCTGCTGCTGTTTTTGTTTCTTTAAATTTTTAATTGTATTATCAAATAAATTAATTACTCTGAGAGAACTTTTAGTTTTAGTCTTTTTATCACTTAAACTCTTCTTTAAAGCATCATATCCATAATTGCGTTTTACTGTAAGTAGTTTTTTATTTATGTCTATATCCTCCCATTTAAGACCTGTGATTTCCGATTGTCTTAACCCAGTTTCAAATGCTAGAAGTACAGGTAAATATATTAATTCCTCTTTTATTTTATCTATAAAAGAATAAAAGGTTGAATTATCCCATACCTTTGTTTCCGTTTTTTCTACACTGCCATATTTTATATTGGATATAACAGTTCTATCTATAGTTCCATCACGTACAGCATCAGTAAGGGCTTTATGTAGCATCCTATGCACCTTTAGTATAGTCGATCTACTAAGCCCCTTTTTAAAATTTGAATATACTTGAGGTTGTTCAAGATTCTTATAAAATTCTTTTATTTGTAAGCCTGTAAGTTTGCTGATAGGAATTTCTCCAAGATGATTACTTATATGAACACAAAATTCATTATAACGCTTTTGTGTGGAGGGAGAAAGTGAAGAACCTTCGGTTTTAAGCCATCTTTTTAAATAATCTTTCAATAAAATTTTATCCCCCGAAAAATTATGCCCATTTGATGATTTCATAATTACATCTGCAATATACAATTGAGCTTCTTTTTTACTCTTGAAACCTCTTTTCCTTAGTTGATTCCTTGAGCCATCTGGTTTTCTTGGCAAATCAACTATAATATCATACACTGTTTTGCCATTTTTTAATTTCCTACTCTTAATTGAGCCTTCCATTTTAAAACCTCCGTACTACATAAAAATTATTATTTAAGCATGTTTAATAATAAACATACTTAAATAATTTAAAATATTTTAATCAATGGATTTAAGTTTTAATAGTTCTTCAACCGATTTTCCTAAAATAAAACTCTTCAAAGATATTACGGGTATTAATATCTTCTTTCCAACTCTTGTAACTGGTTTGATTTTATCTTGTCTAACTAATTCATATACCTTTGCTGGAGAACATTTTAAAATATTTGAAACTTCTTTCACAGTATATAATGATAGTTCCATTTATAAACTACCTCCTCATTTTTATAATATATAAATAATTTAAATTACTTTATCAAATTTAGAAGCTAATTATTTAACATCCTTCACCAATGTAGATACTTTATCTTTAATTTTTATATTATAATTTAAGTTATAATTCTTAAAAATTTTTCTCATTTTAGTTGCTTTGTAATTGGGTCTATCCTGACGATCTCCCTCTTGCATCCCATAAGCAGCAGTAGTTAAAATCTTAAACTCTTTCTCAAAAGAATCAAGTTCATCATCTAATAATGGAATACCACAGTATTTATCTAAAAAATTTATAAAATTAGCTTTATTTTTATCAGGATCTACATAATTAATATATGAACTAGGATTATATGTTTCCTTTAGCCCTATCCAAGAAAGCTGTTCTAAAATAAAGGCTTCCTTATCTCCTCCATTTAAGCTATCTATAATCCTTTCAAGAAAGGATTTATTATTACATAGTTTTTTTTCTGCCAATTCATTCAGACAAAGTTTTTGGCATTTATTAAAATAAAATAATCCTTTATAGATATCATTGTTAGTGAAATTTTTATTTAAAAATGATACAGGATTAGAATTAAATCCATTTATAAATCCACATTGTTTTTTTATTATTGATAATTTTGCATTTATCTCTTCTACTTTTCCTCTATACAAATAAAGATTAATTTTTTCATCATCTGTTATTCTCTTTCTACCCAACATTTGTAAAAATTCAGTTTTATCATATGAAAAAATAATAATATTTTTTAAAAGAGGATCTTTTAAATTAATTCCATTGTCTAAAACACTTGTACAAACTAATATTTGGGAATTAAATTTTTTCTCATTTACAATTTCAGTATAAATTTTTCCATCAGTATCTTGGGAATCTTTAGATTCAGCAGTAATAAAAACAGCATTATTAGAGCCAATTCTCTCTAGTATTTTCTTTCCGCTAATCTTAGAATTTATAAATATTATAGACTTATATTCTGACCCATCTTTTTTTATTAAATCCAATATTTCTTCCTTTGAATTGAAGTATCTTGTACAAATATAACTGTAATCACGCTTAAAATTGTAATACAAAATTTTTTTGAAATATTGATAAGAGTTAATATTTTGGTATAAGGCATATTCAAGAGTATACATAAGTTTTTTCTCTTCCTCTAAAATCAAAGAAAAAATTTCATCTGGCGTAGATGTCATGTATATTCTTAATGAATTTTGAAAAGTATCTATACTTTTTTTAAATATTTCATTAGTTTTATTATTAAATAAAGCATCACTTATAAAAAAGTGGCATTCATCGAAGACTACTATAGAATACTCATTGGCAGAAAAAGTACTAAGGCTGTTACCTAGCTTTTGGTATGTCATTATGCGAATATTTCCAAATAGTTCAATTTTATCTAATCCTTTAGGTGTATAATCTTCTAAATATACTTCACACCCTGTTACTTTGGCTATTCGTTCTTTTTGCTGACGATTGGATGCAACTCTGTTGCTAATAATCAAAATTCTATAATTATTTTGCAGGGCATCTTCTATAAGAACATTTTCAACAAAGGTATTTTTTCCCATACCGGTTTGTGCTGAGATAAATACTGGATTTCTGGATGTCCAGTATTTAAAATTTTGTCCGATCCCATCAGTAACATACTTTGAGTCTGGTTCAATTATTTCCACCATATCATCATCAAGTGGGTTGTAAGACTTTTTACATAATCTAACTTTTATTTCTTGGTTCATAAAATCATATCTCCTTTAGCATAATTTATTAAAAACAGTTTTATTTTTGGTATAATCAATTTAACACAAGCGTAGAAATAAGTAATTATTTTAACATTTAATGTAAAAAATTGACTATTAATATTATTTTTAATATAATGAAGGGTTGTGAAAATTTATATGAAATTTTATGATATGATTTTAGAAGACATTTATAAGGAATTTAATAACTTTCCATCAGATATCATGGACGAAATTGACAAACATAAATTTAAACTAAAAAATATTAATAATAACTACTTTTTAGATGAAATCTGGAAAATAACTATAGATATATGCAAAAAATATATTGAAGCTGAATGGATTAAAAATTTAGGAATAAAAAAGAGTTTGTTGACTGAAGACATTAAATTCCATAGTATTTTAAATATTTATCTATCTATTATAAATAAAGATTTAAAAGGATGGTCTTTAGATGAATGCGCAGATGATTACTACACAAATATATGCTGCTCTGATAAATACTCTTCTAAAGATCTTGACGATATTATTAAGAATCTTAAGATGAAATTTCCTATGTGGTTTCAGTGTAATAAAAATTGTTCTAATAATTATTCTGATTTCTATAGATGCTTTTACGAAGATATTTTAGAAAAGAATAGAAAAAAGGATACTATTTTGATATATATTTACCCAGAAATTTTTTATACAGTAATAGATCTATGGAGGACATGCCCTTATAATCCTAAAAAGTTACATAAAATAAATTTAAAACAATTAAGTAGCTTTCATGAAAAACTACATATAATAATAACAAAAACAAATAATGAATTTGATAAAATTATCAAATCATATATAATAGAACGTCTTTTTAATATTTCATATATACATACCTTATATGAATATATGATTAAATTATATAAACAAGAAGTTAATGAACTTAATGATTATATCAAGAAGCAAAAAGATGAAATGACAAACTTTTATAAAAAACATTAAAAAACATACTCAAAGAAGAAGAGAAAAAATTAGAGGAAAAATTAAAAGAAACGAATGAAATTAATTTATCCTATAAATTAGAAATATTATCTAATATATCATCTATTCCTATGGTATTTAGTAGAAGTAACTACCTAGATATAATTTATAAAAAGTATAAGGAAATCAACGAAAAGAATAGTAATGATTATTATATAAGTATTAATAAATTAAATTGCAGTTTTATTTATTTGAGACACTATCTTATCCCTTTATTGACAAAAGTATATTACTATCTAATAATTTATTTTTTAGAAGAATGTACTTATAATAATGATAAAGACACATTTACTTATATAAGTACTCTTTTTAAAAAATACATAGAAATAAATCACGAAAAATATGACTATACACAGCTAGTGATAAATAATAAATACGATAAATATAGCGGATTAACCCCCTCGTTTTGGACAGAATCTAATAAATTCTTCATTTCTTTTAAATTTAGACCCTTATTTGAATATTTGTTAGGTTTTCTCCAAAATAAAGGTTATAAAATTCATGTGGAGCCATAAATCTTAAACTTGAATGTAATCTCCTATTATTGTAGAATTCGAGAACGTACCTAGATTTGTGTAAATCAAATCTAGGTACGTTCTTTTTATGTATGTAGAACTGGTAATAGTGGTAATAATAAGTATAAATAATTTTTGAAAGGAGATTAAATATGAATATACTAGAAGTACCAGACATTGATTTAAAAAAGGAATTAAAGAAGTGTAATAGTATGGAAGATTTAGTAGGGAAAAATGGACTTATGCAAAGGCTATTTGGAGGTATAATACAGCAGTTTTTAGAAGCAGAAATGGAAGAACATCTTGGAAGAGAAAAATATGCAAGGCTCTCTGATGAGGATAAAGACTATAGAAATGGATACAGTTCTAAAAACATTAGAACCAGTTTTGGCCCGGTTAAAGTAGACGTACCAAGGGATAGAAAGTCTGAGTTCGAACCTAAGATAGTCAAGAAATATGAAACTGTCTGTAATGAACTTGATAAGAAAGTTATAGGTTTATATGCACGTGGTATGTCTGTAGATGATATAAAATCAGAGATAGATGAACTTTACGGGGTAGATATATCCCCTGCAATGATATCCAAAATTACAGATAAGGTCATGGATACAGCTCTAGCATGGCAAAATAGAGCCCTTGATCCAATGTATCCTATAGTATATATGGATGCTCTATATTTTAAAGTCAGAGATGAACATAGAATTGTAAATAAGGCTGCCTATGTCTGCATGGCACTTGATGTAAAAGGCCATAAAGACATTTTGGGAATATGGGTTGGCGAACAAGAAGGAGCAAAATACTGGTTATCTGTATGCAATGATCTTAAAAACAGGGGTGTTAAAGATATTTTAATAGCCTGTATGGACGGTCTTAAAGGACTTCCAGATGCAATTAAAGTAGTTTTTCCTGAAATTAACATACAAAATTGTATAATACACCAGATAAGGAATTCTATAAAATATATACCATCAAAGAATGTTAAGACTTTTATGAAGGATTTAAAAGAAGTATATAAGGCAGTTAATGAAACAATGGCAAGTAAGTCATTACAATCACTGAATGATAAATGGGGAGATAAGTATCCTATAGTTGTACAGTCGTGGCAAAATAACTGGGAAAATCTATCTACATATTTTGATTTTCCTCAAGATATAAGAAAAATAATATATACAACTAACGCCCTGGAAGGTTTCAACAGGCAGCTTAGGAAATTCACTAAGATAAGGACTGTATTTCCTACAGACGATTCCCTTCTAAAAGCCCTATACCTGGCAACCGAGCAGATAATGCTGAAATGGACGGCACCTTCTCCAAACTGGGCAAATACGCTGGCCCAATTAACCATAATGTTTAAAGATAGAATAGAGCCATATATATAAAGATAAAGCCTGTACTATTTTATATAAAGATGAATAATAATAGTATTATTGCTAACAATACTATTATTAGAAAGCTAAACCACACTATTATTAGTTATTTCCTAAAAAATAAAAATTACTACAGGAATTTAATCCTATAGTAATTTCCAAATAAATTTTATCCCGTCTATTCTATTTACACAAACCTATGGACGTTCCCTAGAATTCCATAAATTCATTTACTATTTTGTATGCTTCCGCATAGCTTTGAAATTCATTAATTTTTAAACACTCATCCTCAAGTATTCTGTGAAATGATTCCACATGTGCGTTTTTATTTGGCGTCTTCACTGGTATTCTCTCATGTTCAGTTTTAAGTCCTTCACAGCATTCATCAAATTTATGACTTATAAACTGAGGCCCGTTGTCTGTTCTTATTACTGGCTTTTTAGAGCCTTCCTCAAACAAGTTTCTTCTTATTAAGCACTTTCTCAGTAGTGCTGTAGCATCTTTAGCCTCACAGTGTAAACCCATGTGGTAATCTATAATGCTCCTATCAAAGATATCAATTAAATTTAGTAAGTAGAAGAACTTATCTTCACCTTCTATGTAGCCATATTTTATATCCATTTCCCATAGTTGATTTGAGCCTGTTATAGTTCTGTTAACTGCAATATTTCTCTTTATTTTAGCTTTAATTATTCTCTGGTCTTTAAGTATTCTGAGCTCTTTGCAAAGCCGATAAACCTTCTTGTGATTAATCACAAGATTATAATATTTTCTTAGATGGTAAGTTATTTTTCTATATCCATAGTTAATAGCATCCCCATCAATGGCCTCCAAAATAAATTCCTTAATCTGATCATCGCATACTTTCTCACCATCTACGTTTATACTGTATCCTTTTGGCTTTCCACCTTTAGGTCTAGCCTTTTCTTTGCCTTCTACGCTTAAATTATAGTAATATGTTGATCTTCCGAGTTTAACTACTTTAAGTACAAATACTGCATTGTATCCTTGATCTATATATTTTTTAGCTATTTCTACTTTTTCTTTAATTGAGGGTTTGATTTTTTTATTAAGTCTCTAAGAATTGCTACTTCTAAATCTTTTTCTCCTAACAATTTTTTTAGATGATCATTCTCTTTTGTTACTTCTGTTAACTCATTTTCAAGTTCTTTTTATCCCTCAACCAAAGCTTTTCTACCAGGCTTAACTTTAATCTCATCCTTAGAATTCTTTATCCACGTAAATATAGTTGATTTTGAGATCCCATGCCTTCTTGATACCAGTGAA
Organism: Clostridium kluyveri; assembly: GCF_001902295.1. Lineage (NCBI taxonomy): Bacteria > Bacillati > Bacillota > Clostridia > Eubacteriales > Clostridiaceae > Clostridium > Clostridium kluyveri. The sequence continues at coordinate 3,356,598 of NZ_CP018335.1, forward strand.
ACATTTCCTACTTCTTTCACTTCTCTTAATACCTCTTCTTTTAATTCTTTTGTATAACTTTTTCCTTTCATAGTTTGCCTCCAATCACTTTCTACATTATAATAAATATAGATATAATTGTCCAAGTTTATTTAGGGGCTTAAGAGATAGTATACATACTATAAATGAAGCTCTTCAAGTTAACATAATTGAAATGGTTTATAATTATCCTTACTATAATATAAAAAAATGTAAAAGATATAAAGAATATAAAAGATGTAACGAATGTGAAGAATATATAACATGTAAAGATATAAAACAATGTAAAAAAAATAAATATAAATATATTCTTAGAGAGCTAGAAGAATTATACGAAAAAAATATGTTTAAATCATATTCTTCTAACTTTGATGATTATCATAAATATAATTTAAAATTCCCTATTAACGACATATATATTAATTACATACGACAAAAGAATAATATGGATCCTGACATATTGTAAGAATATATTTATTTATGTAAATAAGTTGGTTATATAATTAAACATTTGTAGTATGGGATGGGGGTCTTAGGGGGAAGGGACAAATCGGAAAATCTATAAGATTTTCCGATTCTCTTGTCCCTTCCCCCTAAAAAAGTAAAGGCTACGCCTTTACTTAATATTAAGTATTTATCTATATGTTAATATTGTAAAAAATAAATAATGAATTTTTATTAAATATAATTATAGATACCTATAAACCAGATAGAGTTCATTTTTCTTATATAGCATCATGACAATTCAATTTGTCATGACAAATAAAAAAGCAAAAACTTACTTTATTCTAATATATATTATTCTATTAATACTCCAAATTCTACACAATATTTTAAAAACTTTAATTTTACCAGCATTTAATGTCTTATAAATTAAACTTCTGCTAGTTGCTAATACGTCACAAAACTTTTATAGGCTTAAAATATGCTCGTATAGTAATTATCATTAAATTATAATTATATATTATATATTTGATAGCTATTGCGAATGCATCGCAATTACCTATATAGGGTTATAGAAAATTTTGATTTATATAAATATTCGGAATAGACAAAAAATAAAAGATAGAGTTACTCTCTATCTTTTATTTTTACTTTGAATAAATAGTATTTATCATGATTTGTGGATCAACACTTTGTGTATCCTTTTCACAATCTCCTATATATACCTTGTTGTATTTATACGATGCTGAAATTTGTATATTATAAGTACTACCTTTTCTAGTTCCCTTTACACTTATTAAATAATTGAGGTTTTCAGTATTTTCAGACATATAGCTGTAAGTTGTAGTATCAAAATAACTATCAAATTTATTTCCTATAGTTACATCAGAACCTTGAAGCATACTATTTTTTATGGCATTTATTTTTCCATCTTGTGTATTTGTTGGGCCATCCATATACAAATCTCCATGAGTTGCAACATTTATATCTTGTAGAATATTAGTATCATTACTATCATTTGTAGATTGCAGCGATTCTTCACCTAAAGACTCATAATCTGAACCATTTTTGTTATAATTTATTTCACTTGAAAAATGTGTTTTATAGGCTTCAATAAATTCTTCTTCTGTCATATGGCTAGATCTAATAGATTCAAAATCTTCATCAGTAAAATCAGAACCAGTTAATTCATTAAATTTACTGACACTTAAGGTTCCATCACATATTTTATCATATAGTGCTTTTGCAAATTTACTATTTTCCATCATGGATTCATAATAGTCTTGGTCAATATTTTGCCTGTCAAAATCATCATATATAATCAACAAAAGTTTAAATGCATTTTGTAATTTTTCCATATCTTTCTCTATACTATCAGGATATGGTTTCCCCGTAGTTATGTAATAATCATTCCAAAATACTATGAATGCATAATCTCTATTTACCAATTTTTTATCTTTGTATATCTGAATATAGTTAGCGGGATCTTTTACAAATATTTTTCCGTTTTTTTCATGCATATAAAATTTTATGATTGTTGGCACATTATCAAAAGTTCCTATAAATGAAACTAAGTATTTATCTCCTGATATTTTAGATTGTGCTATTTTTACATCAGGAATAGTTTCTTTAAACAAATCTACAAAATTTAATCCATAAAGTTTCTTTTGCTTTAAATATGTAATAAATCTAGTATTTTCTATAGCTTTTTTTCATAATATCTTTTCTGTGCAATATAAACTCCCCCTAATATAAGCACTAATAATATTAATGCTATAATTGAATAAAATATTTTTTTGTTTTTTTTCATTTATGAACTCCCCTTTTATTATCTTTAGAAAGAAAGCATTATATAAATGCCTTGCCACATTACTTATGTAAAATAAATTTGATTTAATTCCATCTAAACTTATCATCCTAATTTACCCATTAGCTTTGATATGATCCATACAGGAATAACAATCCATCCTAAAAATAGAGCAATAACCAGTTTACTAAAGAAATAATTATTAAATGTACCAAAATAAAAGATACCTAATTTATTCTGTAAAGATGTGAGACAACAATATGCAACAATTATATATGCCAATATGATCATTTATATATCCTCCTTGTGTATTAAATTTAAACATTAATTTTTAGCTATTATCTATATTTAAGGAATAATACTTATTTTTTATATTTACTACTAGGTGTACCAGAGAGAGTATCATTATTATCCTCAAAATCACCAACTACAGACTCATCAAAATGTTTTCCGTATTCATCATAAAGCGTATCTAAAAATGCTTTTGTTGCATAGGCATCCATTCCATAGGAACTTACGGAAGAAGGATCTATAGAAGTACCAGAATCGGTTTTTAAAAATACAATATTAAAAGTATTATCTTTTTCAACAGCAAATTGAATTTTTGCTGTCCTAGTTCTGCCACTGCTAGTATCCTTTAGTATAACTTCAACTATGTTTTTGCCTTTAGATTCAAATGAATCCCATGTAGATTCAGTGAAACTTTTTTCTAATACTTGTCCTATTGAAACTGATTTATAGTTTCCAATGTAACCTGTTTTTACTACATCAACCAAATCAGCCTTTGAAGTATCTGAAGAATCTAAAGCACTTATAACAGCTATAAAAATTATAAATATAATTGCACCTATAGCAAAAGTTTTTAATTTTGATCTTTTATTTTTTGCTCCACAGTGAGGACAGATTTTTGCTGATCTAGCAATCTCTTTTTGACATGTTTTACACAATTTCATTTTAGACATAATAACAACTCCTTAAATTTGTAAAATTTTAATGAATAATTAACCATCTTGTAAAATATTATAACAAAATACAACTATTAGTCAATATAAATAATACATATAGTATATTAAATATATCATCTACTACCACTAAATTATAAGTGGAGGTAGATGAATGAATTATATTGCTTTAGGAAAGAGAATAAGAGAAGAAAGATTAAAATTAAGATTAACTCAGGAAAAACTTGCAGAGGATGTTGATGTAAGTAGTTCTTATGTGGGACAGATAGAAAGAGGAGAAAAAAGTGTCACACTTGATACATTGATCAGAATTACAAAAAGATTGGGTGTAACAGTTGACTATCTCTTAAAGGATTCAGTAAATATGGAAAATGATAATTTTATAGACCAAATTAAACAATTATTACAGGGCAGAAATATAAAGCAAAAACAAATGGCTTTAGATGTATTAAAAGTTATGCTCTCTCATATGGATGATGCATAAAAACTTATTATTTATTGGATATCATCATTAACAAATTTTAGATTATGGACAAATTTTATATCATAAAGTAGTTTATTAATGGCATAAGTAATAAATTGTTCTAAAGACAGTGAAAGTTCTGTACAAGCTACATTAATTTCTAGCATTAGCTCTGTATTTACAATATCTATGTTTATAGTCACACTAGAATTCAATTTTTTCATATAGTACACCTCTAATTTAATTTTTATTTGAATTTAGGTAGGAAACCACTTTCTGCCTAAATCATATTATAAATATTTAAATATTTTATAAAATCACATATTTGTGGTGATGAAAGCTGTTTAATTTGAGATACTTTGTATCTCTTTTTAATAAGTTCTTTTATTTCACTGGTTGGTATATTATTTTCTTTTATAATTGAAATAAGCTCATAATGATATTTTTTATTTTGGAGATACCTTGTTTCCGCTGAACCATTGGTATTATTATTTTGTATTTTAGTAATATATTTATCATCATTACCATTATTTAATGGTAACAAATTATCTTCCATATCTTGAGTAAACAATCCGCTTGAACGGGTGGCAGATAAAACTGCATCTATAAAAGCTCTTTTTTTAGCCATCTTTAATATATTATTTACAATACTGTAACCGTCTTGAGTTTTATATTTTCTTTCCCTGTTATTACAGCTGCCTATTCCCTCTGCTTCAATTAAACCTGTTTTCTTATTAATTAATATGGTTTTTATTTCATAATGAAATAAGGCTTTTTCCCAATCTTCAACCCTGTTCAGGATTTCAATTTTTTTAGAAAAGCCAAAAATATCGCAGAGTTTTTCAGCACCAGATTTAAATAACGAGGGTTTAGAACAACTGGGTATAAAACCATAATCTATATTTATAATCATCATTTCTTTAACAAAACTTTGAAGCAGCTCTACTCTATTCTTGGCATCATTAAGAGTTATAGCAAAATCAGGTACAATAGAAATACTTTTATTATTTTCAGTACTGTTGAGCGTAATTACATTATTAGTGTCCTTTTTAATGGACTCAGCATTATTTATAGGATCATCGGCTTCAATTGTATTTATCTTTTTAGCTAGCTTATATTTAAGATCTGACATTTAATATAACACCTCCATTTCACATTTTTAAATAAAAAGAAATGCTAATTATGAAATTTCACCTCTCATAATTAGCATTATTTTTTCATAATATTTATTTTATATTAAGCCTCCTAAAACTGGATTTAATAGTATATTTCTTGTAAAGTTCAGGTTTTTCTTTCTTCAATTTTTTTGAATCAAGCTTTTCAGAATATACAGGTTTCCATGTAATAATCCAATTTTTAACCACAGCGGTTTCATTATCTCCGATCATAGACTTTAATTTATTTGCCGCTTTATTCTTCATTTCAGAAACTTTCTTTTCCTTTTCTTTATAAAGGTTGTATTGGCTTAAAATATTTAAAGCTTCATCTGGAAGTATAATTTTACTATTTTCCATGCAGCTTGGATAAAGTCTGTTTAAAAGTTCTGTAGAAGCTTCAGAACCATCAATTTTAGGTGGAGCATTTGCACACACATGATTCCAGAAATCATTTTCAATCTTTATTATCATATCAATTAACTCTTCATCTCTTCTTATAAGCTTATATATAAACTGATTACCTCCAATTAAAACAGCAATATAAGCGGCCTTGAAATTTGTTATTGCCATATAGTGCTGGATTTGAAGCATATATTCTTCTGGTATACTTTTCTCCCACTGACTTTGTTTAAAAGCTGAAGCTGTTTTTGCTTCAAATATACAGTTACCAAACTTAGTATCATAGACAATGCCATCTATGTTAGCAAGCATAAAATCATATTTCTCATGTTTTAATATGGAATTTACAATATTTACTTTAAGATTAGTTCTAGTAGTAAATTCCTCACGTATTATAGGTTCCATCTTTGTACCCCAGTAGGCAGCTTCTCCACTTTCTTTAGGCTTAATTTGTCCTGTTTTCTCCATCCAAAGTTCAACTGATGACTTGTATTTATTTATGCCACATAAAGCTGCAACATCACTGCCACCAATACCTTTATTTCTAAAGTTTAACCAATCCTCTCTTGAAATGTTCTTAGTACCTATAAGTAGTTTAGTCATAACAAAAACCCCTTTTCCCATACAAATAATAAGAGACTTCATTAGATAAAAATAGAAAGTACTGATATTTATACAATACTTTCTACAAGTTCATAGGCTCTGTCTATAAGGGGATTGCCATCAATAGTCTTAGAAAACAAATTTTCTTTATAATTTTTAGTTTTACGCAAAGGATTAATATGAGTTGCAAAATCAGATACAGCATTTATAAATCTCCAAGATGTTTTAGGTAGCTCTATCAGATCAGGAGCATCAAAATACCTTAATTTCATATCATCCCTTAATAGATTTATATTTTTTTCTTGAGTTTTACTTGCATTGTCAGGTAAAGGCAAAAGTAATTCTATAAATTCCAATACCTTTTTATCACTTATAGTTTTTCTGCTTAGATAGTGAGCTTCATAATCAAGGTTTTCCATGTAACTTTCCGCAAGAAGTAATGTTTTCATAGCTTCATTAAGTTTACTGCTAATATTCCCTGTGTGAATAGTTGACCATATTCTCTTGGCATTTGAAAGAGCTAGATTCAAAGTATTATTACATACAACTCTAATAGGAGTCATTGCAACTTTAATAGCACCAGTGCCATCATGACTGTTTGAAAATACCATGTAAGGGGTTACCTCATCATCAAGAATTTTATACTTATCTGGCAGTTTGGCAAGAAGCCATACCTTTCTGCCATGTTGTAGACTCCCTGCCGTTTCATATTTACAACCTTCACCAATTAAGCTATCTGTAAAAGAAAAGGCTTCTTTATTCTGAACTATTTTATATCTGTCAGTTACAACACCTAAAACTTTGTCATCACTTTCTCTAATATTAGCTTTGTAATTGGAGATAAGAATATTGTCACTGGTATAAATAGGTTTTTGAATTACATTCCAATTAAGTCCTGACAATTCCAAGGCTTTCTGGGAAGATAGAGCTTCCCCTACTTTTGTTCCTAACCTATGCCAAGGGGTTTCTCTTACATAAAACATAGTTTCTACATTTGCTGACATAATAATCAACTTCCTTTCAAATATATATTTATTGTTATTCATAGATATAATATATATTTGGATTTTTAATAAAAAACACTGCTTTAATATACGATAATCTTAATCTCAATTATAATAAGAGAAAGCCTATTTATTGTGAAATTTTAAATATTATAGATGAATAAAAATAATTTATATAATCTACTACAAATTTATTAAAAAATTAACAACTTATTACAAAATAAAACAAATAAGAAGGAAATTCGAACTAAATATAGAATATGTTATGTAATAAATTTATTAAATTTGGAGGAAATTATCATGGGACAATCATTAGATAAATTTACATTATATGCTATAAGAGCAAATGACATCTTTCCAACTGTATCGAAAGTAATAAGTGGAGATCTGAGTACTAATTTAAGTAAAACTAAAGATATAGGTGCACTTTCAAGTCTAATTAAAATTATAAAAAATGTAAAGGCTGTTATACCTAAGGAAAAGTTTTTATATTTGGCTTCTAATATAGGCATAGACCAATATGCATTTGAATACTATTTAAAGGAACTTCAAGATATCGGATTTATAAATGTAACCAATACAAATAATGTTGAAAATACAGTGCCACTTTTTTCATTAGATATATATAATATGCTAGGAAAAAAATTAAAGTCTTATAATCCTTCTGAAATAGAACTTAAGCATTTTGAAATTATTAACAATGTAGCTGAGCTTCCCACAAAAATTACAGACTTAAATGACATTTTAGATGTGTCAGCTAATGAAATGAAATTATTTAAACGAATTGGAAGCAATTGTGGATATTTGGATACATATGTTTCACCTGTTGACGGAAAAGACGTTCTTTATTCTCCAATATATTGGGATGAAAATCCTGAAAAACTTTTTGAATTAGTTGATAAATATAGTCATCAAGAAGTATTTAATAAAATATCAGCTATTAGAAGTTCTCAAGGAAAGCCTGTTAGTAGTATTGGAAAAGATTTAATATTATCAGAGGCAGTTGCCGCAGGTTGCTTACCTACCAATTCAGTTGAGTCAGCTGGTGGTAGGCAATTCTTTGTATTTACACCAACTATCGGTGTAAAAAAATATGAAAAGGATATAATAAAAAAGGCAAGACAAATAGTTGCGTGTGTTAGATATGGACAAGAGTTTGCACAAATAACAAGGATTAAAAACATAATGAATGTACTAAATAGCCTATTAAGAAAGGGGTATATAGGAGATCATAGCGAAAATATTTATCAGTATGGAATTTTAATAACTATGGGACTTGTTTATCCAGTAAAGGCTTATTATGGACATAAAATTTATTTAAATGATACTCAAGAAAATAGAAAAATATTTCAAATAGCTATAGAAATGCTTCGGAGTGGAATTATTACTAATAATGATATTAATATTGATGCTGACGATTTACAAAGGATATTTAAAAGTGATAAAGTATTTAGTGAAGAACTTTCAACTATTAGCAGTTTTAAAAAGGAAATACCTAATGATTCTAATACCTTACAAAAAATAGGTGATATTCTTAGAGGAGTTGATGAAGATGTCTTCAAATAATAATAGAAGCAAGATAACAGAACAAGGACATAACGCCACTAGTAAAGATAGTACAAGTAGAGATAGTACAAAAAGATCCAAAAACGCCTTAAGTACACAGTCTGAAACTACTGAGATCAATCAAAAAGAAGTTAACGTTAATAAAAAAGAAGTCAATTTAAATAGTGAAGAAATTATTATTGAAAATATTAAACACAATGCCATTAATAAATCTCAAGAAGATCTTACTAACAAGGTAGATGAAGACACTTCATCTACTACGCTAAATAAAGATAAAGTCAATAAAATAAAAGACGGCATTGAGAGCAACTATAACAATTTAACGTTCTCATTAAATAAATCAAAAGAAACTATAAACGAACAAGTAAAGAAAGGTATAGATATGCAACCTCAGAAAATTATTAAAAAAAAGGATGATATAAATACCAATAGTTCAGATGAACTTGATTCAAAGGATTCAAAATATTATATAAATAAAATTTTTTTAGATGAGAGAAAAAGAGATGCTTTAATAAAGTCATTAAAAACAATAAATAAAGATATTGATTTAAAAATTTTAGGGAAATTACTTTACAATAAAAAAAAGTATTATTGTGAAATTGAATGTAAGCTCTTTGATAGTTCATATTACGGTAAATATAAGAAGGAAGAAATATCTGATATAGATGTATATGCTATAAAATTTGATGAAAGCTTAAGTTGTCATAAGGCTGGTTTCGAATGTAAGAGTACTACTAATAACGGTGTAGATGAAATTTTAAAAATCAAAGGCATTCAAGTTTATAACAATCTTGATAAAGTAGGCTTATTCAAAAAAAAGATAGCTAATAATGTTAGGCTAATTGCTAAAAAAATAGATGTAGAACTTTATGACGAAAAAGAATTAAACGATATGGTATCTATAATAATACCTGAATATAAAAAAAGAGCTGAATCAGAAAAGCTTCTTTATGTAATAAGCACTAGTATTGAATACGAGCTTAAGCAACAGTTACGCGGCATAGTTTCCTTTACTAAAGGAGCCTATTGGACTAATAGTCCTGACCAAAACTTTCATACAATAGTTAGAGCACTAGAGCATATAAAAGAAATAAAAACTTTGATGGATTATCAGAGAATGTATATAGTATTGAGATTAAGTTTATTATTATCACTTTCTATCCTTCAAATAGCATCGTTCATAATTAAAACAAATTTTTCGAATATACAGAATTGTGCACTTGATGAGATTTTTGGTGGAACTGTTGAGAGATGGGAAAAGTTTAGAACTTATGACCTAATAAGTCAGGAATTAAGAAAAAAGGTTTCTCCCTATCCTTATTATATAAAAGATTATTTAAATATAATATCATGGATAGTTTCCTCTATGAATGAAGCTTCACGATTACCTTTACTAATTGAACAATATATTAGATGTTATTTATTAAAGTTGGACTATAATTTTTTAACTAACTTTTATTCAGATACTACATTAAAGTTATCCAAAGATATATTGAGATTTTCATGTAAAATTTTACAAGATGATAAAATATTTGAACATATATTTAAAATTTAATTATTTTATTGAATAGTTAAATATATACCTTATATAAACTTCTATATGTATTCTAAAGATTATATTAAAAATTGCTACTTTTACTATAATTAAATGAGTTATTATTAAAGTCTTTAAAGATTTATAGATACCTACTTGACTTTATTAGATTCTCATTTTGTTGAATTCACCTATTAGGTATGACACACAAAAACATTTAATATAACGTTTATAATAATTTTGGACACAGAGTTTTGAGTTCTCTAGATATATAGCTCTTAAGTACAGAAAACAACTGTTTATAGCTTGTTGAATAACTATTTTCTCAACATATAAATACTGATTCTAGCCCTAAAAAAGATATTCTGATGTAATTTAAATATTTGTAAATCATTGATATCTATCCACCTTTCATGTTCCAAATTTAATTATTCAACAACCTCTAGTTTAATTTTATTCTATATTTATATTGATATTATTTATTGGATATTGAAAAAAGCATTTTTATGCCTAGTCCATCGGTAAATGACTTAATGCTTTTAGCTTTACAAATATTCTATACATCAGGGATTACTATCCAACGTACCCATTACTTAAGCTTTATACAAATAAAGCTTAGGTAGCCAATTATTAATCCTAAAAATATGACGTCTGTACCTCTGTTACAGTAAAATATTTTTAGTTAAAATTCATTATACATTTGGGGTATAATAGAAAAAAATATAATATTATATAAATATACTATAATTCATTAAATAATTAAATTTAGAAATTTAAAAAATGACTAATTTATAAATAACTACAAACAATTTAAATTGTATCAAAATAAATTTTGATTTTAGAAACAATATTTCTACATTCAGGAAAACAGTTATTTAACATCTTAAAATACGGTTAGAAGGTGAATTTATGGATGAAAAAAAATTGGAGTTTACTATATTCTGTATTGAAAGTTTAGCAGAAAAATTAGGAATAAGTTCAAAAGAAGTATATAAAATGATTAAGAATACAAATACTTTAGATAACTACATTATTCCATGTTATGAACCATTACACTCTCAAAGCAAAAAATATATAGTAGAGGATTTAATAGAGGTGTTAAGAGAAAGGGGAGCATTGAATTGATAGTATATCATGGTTCTTATTGCATCATAGATACTCCCCATGTATCTTTCTCCAGAGATGCATTAGACTTCGGAAAGGGTTTTTATGTAACGAAATTTAAATCTCAGGCAATTAATTGGACAAATAAATTCAAAAAAAGAGGAAAGAGTGGATATCTGAATATATATAATTTAGAAATGGATAAAATTAACGAATCTTGTAAAATCAAAAAGTTTTTAAGCTATGACATAGAATGGCTGGACTTTATACTTGAGTGTAGAGCAGGAAATAATATTTATTTAGAATATGACATAATTATAGGTGGTATAGCTGATGACAGAGTTTACAATACAATAGAATTATATCAAGCCAATTTAATTGGAAAAGGTGAAACCTTAAAAAGATTAAAGTACTATAAACCTAATCAACAAATATGTATTGTTAACCAAGAAATTATTAGTAAATATCTAAAATATGAAAAAAGTAAGGAAGTATAAAATATGGAAGCTAATAAAATATTACTGCAATCTTTATATAAAAATATAATTTTAGAATTCTCAAAAAAAACTGGCAAAGGATTAGATGAAAGTATGGACTATTTCTATAAATCCGAAACTTATGAATTAATAAGCCAAGGTATAGGAGATTTGCACTGCAAAGGAGTTAAATACCTTACTGATGAACTAATGCTGGAATATGGAATAATTGAACATAAAAGTTATCCAACAGACTTTGTCCATTATAAAAATTGATATAAATTTGGTCACAAAATGGTCACAAAAAGCACTACATCATGGTAGATATAATTATACATTATTATAAATTAATTTTAATAAGTTCTGTATTTTCAATACTTTATACTATATAATTATTTATTGTTATATAAGGTTAAAAATATATGTACGTTCTCCAAAACCGTTGGTTGTGGGTTCGATTCCTACTACCCCTGCCATGGCAAAAGCCTGTAATATCAACGTATTACAGGCTTTTGTCACGTTCATTTATTTAGTCGATTTTTTCAATTTGGTTGTCTTTTGGTTGTCTAATTTTTAGGTGTATATTAAGATTCCGTTATATTCATATCTAAAATAGAGCGTTTTAACTCTTTAATTATTGATTTAAGTTTTATATTCTCCTCCGTTAAAATTTCGTTCTCATCTTTTAATTTTTCTGCACATAATACTTTTTCATTTATCACCCATAGTTCCCCCTTTGCAGAATTCCAGAACATCCATTCTAATAAACTATTATAATAATGCCATAAAATTGCTAATATATCCACATCATTCTAGTGCATTCTTTTTTCTTAAAGTTTTATCTAGCATCCACAATCCCCCTTATCCTTAATATTTAAACGGTGCACCTTTTATTGCTTTATATAATAGCACAAATAATATTCATAGAAGTTAATTTACTTTGTTTTTTATTTTTATCTTTATTATTCCTTATTTTCCTTCCGTTCTCTTTACAACATTTTGGTATTTACCTAATTAAAAATAGCATTTTGTGAAGTGTTATTTATGAATGAAGAAACTGCTATATAAATGACTGTATTATTTTCGAAAGCATTGACAATGTGTATAATAGTGAATAAATGTAGGATGGGAGAGAATGAGTAATGAAATATGAATACATATTATTTGACCTTGATGGTACACTGACGGACTCTGCAATAGGCATAACAAATTCAGTTATATATGCTCTTAAAAAATACGATATAAAGGTAGATAACAGAAATGAATTGAATAAATTTGTTGGACCTCCTTTGAGTGATTCTTTTGAAAGTTATTATGGATTTTCACAAGAAGAAGCTAAAACTGCTGTAGAATACTATCGTGAGTATTATAGAGAAAAGGGCATGTTTGAAAATTCGGTTTATGATGGAATTGAATATTTACTTAAAACATTGAAATACAATAACAAGACACTCGTTGTTGCAACATCTAAACCTCAAGTATTTGCACAACAAATATTAGAGAAGTTTAATATTGCGAGATATTTCGCGTATATTGCTGGAAGTAATCTTGATGGTACAAGGGTTAAAAAAGATGAGGTTATTCAATATGCGTTAGAAAGCTGTAATATTACCAATTTACCAAAAGTAATAATGATAGGGGACAGAGAACATGACATTAATGGTGCAAAAAAGGTAGGAATAGATTCAATTGGTGTTCTGTACGGATATGGTGATAGAGATGAACTCGAGAAAGCAGGTGCAGATTTCATTGTCAATACTATATCAGACATTGAGAAAATGTTAATCTAGTAGTGGACAAGGTTTACTATAAAGTTAGTTCGCAATCTTCTCTTTATACTCATCTAACAGTCATATACTATCCTCCAATTTAAGATATAATACAGGGTAAATTTTAGCATAAGAATTGTAGAAATTATAAGTATTACGTGGAATTAGTCGGGTTTACACGTTGTGAGTATATTTAGGTAACTATGAGCAAAAAAATAAAGCCTGCATCTTGGAGGTACAGGCTTATTATCATACTTTATTATAAATTATCATATGTATGATGTATAACTTTTTCTTTGGTTATCGTATAATACAATAACTTATTTAAGGATAGATTCCTAAAATATTTCTAGAGATTCTATAAAACTATTACATTCTTACCATTTTTGTACATTCATCTACACACATTCTACAAGTTTCTGCACAAGTTTGACAGTGCTGCTCCTTGAACATATCACATTCAGAAGCACACCTGTCACAAATAGTAGCACAAAGATTACATATATCCTTTTCATTTCCACTTTCTCTGGACATATAACATGCTGCTGTTGAACAAATTTCAGCACAGTCTTGAAGAGTTTTTATACAACTTATCCTTGCTTTTACATCAGCTTCTTGCAAACAGAGATTAAAACACTCCTGGCATATTTGAGCACATTTTGCACATGCATCTATGCAAGATTGATTTGGATGTCCCCCTGGCATAAGTGATACTGCTGGCATATTCATTGTTGATGGCATAATTTCCCCTCCTATAATTAATATTGTTTTTACAGAGTTTATTATCTCCTTTATGCTCTGAATTATTATGATAATTTACAACAACACCTATATCCCTATAAAAAAATACTCTAGGTAACTGGATGAATACATGGAAGATAAAATATAAAACATGATAAATTGGGTATAATACTAATGCATAATTAAAGTTCTTCTAATACCTTACTGGCTATGTTTTTAATACGCCTTATAATAAAAGCTCTGGGGTTGGTTCAGAGCTTTTATTATATTTAATCAAAATATATTTATAAATACGCATTGATATAGTGATTTACTAATAATAATTTATAAATTAGCTTGTTCAACAAATCGTACTCCCATATTAAATGCATTTTGGCAGTCTTGAGGAAATTGTTATTCTTTAATTTTTCTTTTCTTCTCTTCATCAAATAAAGGTGCACCATATTTTGAATAATCATCAAATTGGTATGTGTCATTGACAACTAAGGACTCAAAGGAGCCAAAGGTTTTTTCTATACATAATTGTAGAGATTTAAGTTCATCTTCATATTCAGCTTTAAATTGCTCACTGGTTACATTCATTGTATGAATAGTTTTGAAGATAAATATGGCTCTTGTGGAATGCGTTATACAATGTCTATAGTTGAGGGAGAATGGAAGTGGATTATATTATGGAAAATATATGAAGCTAAAGTAATAAGATATAATAAATTAAAGAATAGTTTAGAACCCATTGCTCATAAGACATTAAGTGCACAACTGAAAGGACTTGAAATCAGCAATCTAATCCATAGAGAACAATATAATGAAGTTCCACCTAAAGTTGAATATTCCTTAACAGAAGAAGGAATGACATTAATACCAATTCTTGAACTTATGAACAAATGGGGCAATGAACATATTAAAAAATAGATTTATTTTGAAAACTAAATATTATTCTAGTTACATCGCATATATTAAAGCTAATATAAAAAAGAGGATAAAAAGAAACTAACTGATTTCATATAGCTAAACAGATTAGCTACGATTTTATGTGAAATATGACATCACATGAGAGCTTTGGCTCTCTTTTTTATTGGAAAACTTTGTAAAAAATTTTAATACACTACGTGTTATGGTTCAACCCATTAAGTACGGAACTTATAAAATTTAAATACAATTCTTGTTGAGGTTCAACTATGTAGAAAATGTACTAAGATATTATGCTTTTCCGTTACAGTTCACATTATAATCATAATATCACAGAAGTTGTAGGAAATAAATATAAAATGTTTAAAGTTGGGTATAATGGTTAATACCATAGAAATATCTTAATATCACTTAATTGTCTCACTTTACGAAAGCCCTGGGTTTGGTCCTGGGACTTTTATTTTAATTATAATAATCTTTTTTAGAAATTCGAGTCGAGATAGTAGTCTTATAACCATCCCCAATCAGCTCTAATTTGGCTTGCAATCTTGTTGGCTGGATCATTTTCTTTAATATTATAAAACTTAATATTTTTGATATTTGTTTTAATCTGTGCTTCAACTTGAGATGGTGGTTTATTTCCTAAAAAAATAATTTGTCGTATAGTCCACCCTTCATTAAAAAATTCCTTAATATAATCGTCCCATGACGGATATGTAATGTCATTAGATTTCTTTTCTTTAATCCTCAGGGGAAACAATAAGCTATTATACCCCCTACCTCAATAAATTTTAATTTATCTTTTATTTACTTCTATTTTCATAGAATTTCATTATTTATAAACAAGTGGTTAAATTTAAATATGTGAGTATATTGAATATATAGGTAATACTGGATGGAGAAGGTTGAACGTGTGCATAAGAGTGTAAGTGATATTCCAATATTTTGAAGGAAACACACCTATATAGCTCTAATGCTTACCCTACCATGTCTCACGGAGTACATATCTATGTCTCTACATTCCTTCGTTCTGCATTTTAGAGCAGGTGCTAGCATTAATCCTCGTATACTGGGTCAATTAAGCCCTTATGGGGGTTTGAACGCGCTTTACCTTACTCTTAAAGAACTATAAATTTCAATATACCTATGCATATATTAAATTAAGCTGCTTGTTGATAACTTGTCAACCCATGAACTTTGTCATGTGTATATGTTGTTTTTTTCTTGCATAAAGTGTACATAACTTTTATAAGTCTTACACTTAGTGCAACTATTGCTTGTTTTCCGGTTAATTGATTTTCCTGTCTTTTCGTTAAATGGGTATATATTTCTTTAAATGCAGCATTCTTAGCTACCATAACAGTTGCTGCCTGATATAGAATATTTCTTAAATTTGAACGACCTCTTTTACTAATTTTAGTTTTACCTTTTTTCATGCCAGAGCTGGTTTCTTTCAAGTTAAGTCCTGCCACTTTCTGTATTTGCTTATAGCTGTCATATTTTGATATGTCTCCAATTTCAGCTAGAAAACCCGCAGCTGTTACTATGCCTACACCTTTTATGCTAAGTAAATATTCTGAATAACCTGTCTGCAAAAGATATTCTTCCATGAGCTTTTCCACATCATCTAGTTCCTTTTGTAAAGCTTCTAATTGCCTTAAAATAAGCCTTAATCTATATCTGGCCCCTTCAAGCCCTACAGGCACTCCTATTGAAGTTTTAGCTGCATTAAAAACCAGCTCTGCTTTCTTAAATCCAACACGATTATGTGTAGCATCTAGAAGCTTTTGAGTAAGCTCAGAAACTCCTATATTCACTATATCTTGTGGGAAAGGACATGTTTTCAGTATACATAAAGCGGACTTTCCTAAGATATCTGAAAACATCTTTTTAAATTCTGGAAAGTATTCATCTAATAGCGCTATTAGTCTTACTTTTTCTGAGATAAACTGTTTTTTTAGCTCTTGCCTATTGTTGCTGCATAATCGAAGATTTACGTAGAGTTCTTCCTCAAACATGCAGTTTAGGTATTGACCTTGATATATAAGTTTAGAAATAATCTTGGCATCTTTTTTGTCATTCTTAGTTGGACTATTATCTTCAAGCTCCTTAATTTTATTAACATGATATGGATTGACCAAGCATAGCTCTATCCCTTGACTTTTTAAGTAGTAAGCAAGATTCTTCCAATAGTGACCTGTTGGCTCCATTCCTACTAATACATAATCTAAGTTATATTTCGCCTTTAATTGTCTGATTGAATCTAATAGACATTCGAAAGATTCTCTGGTATTCTTTATAAGGAACGGCTTTTTTATATATTCACCATTTACTACAAATTGACCATAGTGATTTTCCTTTGCTATGTCTATCCCTAATATTAATGTGTTAGGAACTATAATTCGATTATTCATATTGTTTTCCTCCTGATATAGATTGTTGTTGTCTTCTTGCAAGTGACACAATATATTTATATCAGGTTTTTTTATTTCATTCAAAGTCTAAAACTCTTTATTACAGGAATACTCTTTACACTATCATTTTTTACATAATTAATAAAATCTTTTGGAAGCGTTCCTGTCATTTTTGCTGAGGATTCTGATTTTTGTTTCAAGCTATATGTCTCCTGAAGTGATGATATTCTGATAAATAGTTTTATAAGAGACTTATTTGTAGTTGATATATCATAACACTATTGCTCAATCCACATCCCTTTAAAGCCCTAATAGTTGCCGATTTTCTTGACTTAGCATTACTTATAATAATATAAGCATTCATCAAATACACCTCTACACTAAAATTATAATACCATACTTTGATTATTTCTCCACAAACTTCTATATTCCTGCTTAATTTAACAAAAAATAAAAATAGACTCAGTATATTTTCAACTAAGTCTGTGTCCCTGCTTTTATATACCATTTAATTTTATTTAATTCGCAAAACTCAATTGTTTGCTTAGATAAATCATTATAATAATTATTTTTATCTCTATATTTAGTAGCTTTAGGGTTATAATTTAATTTTTCAAATATAATTCTATCAACAAAGTTAATTGAATTAAGTATTTGTTGAAAATTTTGTTCTATAATATTAGGAGTTGGGTAAGGTTCAATACTTACCCATGTTTTAAACCCTTTATTATGAAGATATTTTAGATTGTCAATTCTATCACTATATGGAGCTGAACCTGGTTCATACTCTTTTCTAAAATCTTCATTTAACGATACAAGAGTTATTCCGTATTTATTATTTTTAGACAAATTGGAAAGTTCTCTGGGTAATAGTCCTTTTGTTAACACAATACATTTTATATAATTATAATTTAATTTTTGTATAATTTTAATACTTAGATCAGATATCTCTTTATACCCAAACATAAATGGATCAGTACTAAAACACAACTGGACTGATTTAATTTTCGATTTATATTTTGGAATTTCTTTTTCTAATAAACCAAGTACATTCTCAACAATTTTGGGCTTACACCATTCTTCATAGCTTTTTACACGTCCAAAACGTTTTGCTATCATCATGGCATAGCAAGGATATTTACATCCATGAGAACATCCCTGTACATGATTTATAGTATAATCTCCATATTCTACACCTGTTTTATATAATAAACTTTTTCTTAATATGTATTGCATATATACACCTTGTATAATGAACATATAGTAAAAATTCATTATACTTTTCCTTTCTTAGAGATTTTTACTATAATTATCATAAGACGCTGTGGATTAGTTTTATCACCTATAGCTGGACTATTTTAATTGAGGATCTAACCACTGTCTTATGCTTATCTGTTAATTAGTTAGATAACGCATGACGTTTTATATATAGCAAGGATACATTTGCATGAGATTTGTGGAACATGGCGTATAATACTATAAAGGAGTTGTTCTTATGATTTATATTGGTATAGATATAGCAAAAAACAAACATGATTGCTGTATTATAGATTCAGATGGTGTTGTTTATAATGATTCTTTACGTATATCCAATTCCCGTCAAGGGTTTGAATTACTTTATTCTTCAATACTTTCCATTCTGCCTGACAAGGATATTTCCAACGTAAAAATAGGACTTGAATCAACAGGTCATTACAGCACCAATCTCCAAAACTTTTTGTATGCTAAAGGCTTCAAGCTCTCCATTCTCAACCCTTTAGCTACAAATCTCTTCCGTAAAGCCCAGTCTCTTAGAAAAACTAAGACTGATAAAACGGATGCATTGGTTATTGCTAAAATGCTCTTTTCTGATGATACAAAATCCTATTCTCCTGTATCATACCAGATTCAAGAGCTAAAGTCATTAACCAGGCATAGATATCGCTTAATTGGATATAGGTCTAAGTTGAAAACATCTGTCAATAGATTGGTAGATATTATGTTCCCCGAGCTGCCCGATCTTTTTTGGTCAATTCATCAATCTTCTTCCTATGCCCTTTTATCCATACTTCCAAGCCCAAAAGATATAGCTGCCTGCCACCTGACCAAGCTAACAAACATACTAAATACAGCTTCCAAGGGCAAGTATGGAAAAGATAAAGCTATTTCTCTAAAGGAGTCTGCTGCAAATTCTATTGGCACTAACTCAAGGTCTCTAAGTTTTGAACTCAAGCAAACCATTAGGTTAATACAGTCAGTACAACACGAGATTGATTCCTTAGAGCTTCTCATAAAAGAAATCGTTGTTGAGATCAATTCCCCACTTATTAGTATTCCAGGAATTTCATATACCCTGGCAGCTATAATATTGGCAGAAATCGGCGATATTAAAAGATTCACCACTCCCTGTAAACTCCTGGCCTTTGCCGGATTAGATCCCTCCACCTATCAATCTGGAAAGTACACTGCATCCCATACACCCATGGTCAAACGGGGTTCTGCCTACCTTAGATGGGCCATACTTATGGCTGGGAGAACTGTTTCAATGAGAGATGCCACTTTCTCTGCATATTTGTCGAAGAAACGCTCTGAAGGCAAGCACTATTATGTTGCCATGAGCCATGTTGCTAAAAAATTGATACGTATAATATTTCATCTTCTAAAGACCAATGCAACTTTTGCTCCACAAATATAAACTTATCCATAAAAATTAATATTTTTCAAAAAGCAATTTTCCATTGCTCTTTTTGTCATGCTTTCTTTTTTCAATTAAATAACTATAAAAATCTTTTGATTTTTAACTTGACTTCATATAGTTAGTCTCTATAATTAGTAATATAATAAGTATATATCAAACATACGTTCTAATCAAGATTTAATTAACTTTCAACTAATAAAAAGTTATACTTACATTATTACCCATAGATTTTTTGCCTCTATAATTTCGTCTTTCATCATACGGAGGTCTTGTAATTATTTTATTCTCCATTTCCAGCTGTAATAAAACATCTTTATAATTCTTTAAAACATATGGTGTATTAATATTATCTAAATCATATATCTGTTTTACAGTAAATGTTTTACCACTAAATTTTACTAATAACTTATTTTTTAAGTCTTCTAAAGGTCTTGAAAGAGAGTATAAAAAATTTAATTGTCTATTCCTTGTAGATATATAAGAAAAAGAACCAATACCACAATCATATTCAGAACTAATATTATACATAATATCCTTCATTATTTCGTATCCTAATAGGTGTTTTGAAACAAAAATAAGATAATGACTTGTGGCGTTTCTTTTAGTACTAATGAATTTAAAAGGTAAAACAAAATTCTCATTATCGTTTGAGAGCACGCTACTGATTTTATCTATGATTAATTCTTCGCGTTCTACAGCATTTAATTGAGTAACTTCATTTCTAATCAAATTTGCTACACTTTCTCCAAATATAGCATTTACTAATGATGTTACTTTAGAATTATTTATAGCTGCATTAATTCTATTAAAATTAAAAAAAAATATACAATCTGAACCCCAATCTTTAACTAAGGCATTAATCAATTTAGCACTTATACCTTTATACCCAAACGGATCAATAAAAAAAAGCATGGTATTATATTCATATTTTCAAATTGTTTTGCAGTTTCATCGTCTATTTCAACATTACTTACCTCTGGCTTATTATCTAAAGCTTCTATTCCAAGTAAATTATCGATTGAATTCTGTAATTTCTCTGCTATTTCACTATTGGAGTCATTAAAAATTGTAACAATTTTATTATGCAATTCAGGATTTGCTATGCACATTTCTAGTATTCTAATCGGTGTCGATTTATCACCATTCTCGTAATAACCAGGTCCTGAATATAAATCTATATATCCTAGTTTTTCAACTCTATTGGACATAATTTTAGACCAAGCTCCAAAATACTTTGACACAATTAAAGATTTTATTTTAGATTGTTCTTCCATTTCATTAAAAAAACCGCCATACACCATCACTCCTAGTATACAAATATTTTTAAATATATTTTACGTTTATTGTATAGCTTTTCACCAAAAAGGACAAGTCTTGACAATAAAAATAAACCCTGCCAGAAAATCCAGCAGGTTTAAAGTAAATAATCATACTATTTGGAGTGTTGATTTAAAAAAATTAAACTTATTTTAGGTTGTGAAAAATTAATTAAGGGGGCTAGCCTTATAAGTATATGATATATGATTTTACAAGGCGTGTAAATGGTTTCAAGAAAAATATGATAATTAATTTATATAGATTAATTATTCACCTCTGAATGATTACTTATAATTAACCCCCTCATACCATTCTCTGGCTTTGTATGAGTATTTATAGTTAATAAAAAGTCTTTTTAATATCTATTCGCCTATTTTATAAAATATCCTCGAAATTACTCATATGATAAAAATATACTTTTATCCCAAATAAAAGAGGAATTTCATTCTTTTCATAGAATATATAATATATAGCAATGTACAAAAATAACATATAAAGGAGATTTTTAAAATGAATAAAAAAGTAAAATTTTTATCATCCACATTATCAGCTTTATTATTAACGTCAGGTATAGCACTAACTAATGTACAAGCTCAAGGTACAGAGGCCAACTATTCAACAAAATCAATTTCTACTGTTAACTCCGTACAAAGTGCTGATTTTACAAGTTATTGTTACTTAAGTGATAGTCAAGTTAATCAAATATATACTTTTCTTCATTCAACAGATGGCCACGGTTTTGTAGATTTTCTTGTCAATAATAATATAACTTCAAGAACAGTTGCTAACACCATAGGCCCAAGTTTATTTATTTTTGGAGTTGGCACTATACTAATAAGAGCAAATGAAGGAAATGGAGTAATATTCCTAAGATCATCTCAGAACAGTAGTGAATTTACAGTAGTACCAAATAATAATGAAGATTTTAATTTTGATACTTATTGTGCACTCTCATCTGAATATGTTAGTGAAATACTGGATTATATAAATACATCTCATCCAACGAACAGTTACCAATTAGCAGATTTCATGATGTTAAATGATATAATTTCCAATTCATCACGTGCAAACAATGTTGCTGCCGCAATATTAGGGAATACAGCTAGATTTGAAGCTGATGATATGGGAGATGGAATATTAATTCTACAATCAATTACCTCTAGCACAAAATATGTTGCTACTCCTGCATTTTAATAACAAAATAGCTAAACTTAAAAATCATCCCTACTAAAATTTATAGGGATGATTTTTAATTCAATTTAAATTTTTTATTTTATCTCTATCAACACAAAAGTTAAGATTACAAAAATATAGTGACCTGTTAAGGCCACTAATAGATTAATTCTGTGCTGTTTGTACAGTGTCTTGAATAGTAGATATTTGTCGTTGAAGTTGTGCATTTTGAGCTTCCAACTGACTTTTCTCTGTAGCAAGTTGGCTTATCTGTACCTGAAGCTGAGATATCTGCTAAATCTAATATGTCAGTGGCCTTGCTTACTTTATTGCTTAAAGTAAATAAGAAACCTACGGAGCCACATACCCCTATAATAACAACTATAGTTATAATTATTTGATAGATATTCATTACACATTCCTCCTATTTTTTTATGTTAAAAAAAGAACACTTTAATGCTCTCTAATTTGTTAAAAATATGTCCCAAGTAGAAACATTCAATTGTCCCGATGTGGATTTACCCCATGCTTTTTGTAGTTCAGTTACAGCTTGAAAAGTTGGTTCATCATACAACATTTGAGTATAGGAATTTTCTTTTAAATATCCATATTGTTCTAATTTCTGTTGAATCCATAGGACTACGTAGGACTTATGACCCTTTATAATGATATCCTGAATTCCTTTAAGTGCTGTAAGTGTATTTTTACCTACTATTCCATCTACAATTAACTTTGCATTATAATCAATGTTCAAGTTATATTGTAGGGATTTAATTTGCTCTATAAGTGGATCTGGTTTTACTGGTTCATTTGTACCAATGCTGTTATAGAATTCTCCAGACATATAATTTAAATCAAGATATCCACTTATTCCTGCTATCTGCCCTTTTTCTGTATATTGCCACATTGCATAATCAGGCCATAATACAGTACTTGGACTACTAACCCCATAATGAGCTACCCAAAGAGGATACTTTGTTATCCTAGAATTTAAATATGCTTTTATATAGCTTGGATTACAATAAATAAGTGCAGGTGCTATAGTGGCTACTATTTCTAGGAAAACCAGACATGCTTCTGTCATATCTCCGGAACACTGTTGCTCAAAATCCAATACTACAAAATCAGGACTGGCATCTGCTGCAATGGACTTGAAAAAGTTCGCTTCATGGATGGCCTTATCTTTTGTCGTAAATCTAGCAAAATGATAAGCCCCGTTTACAAGTCCCAAGGCTTTAGCTTTAGCAATATTATTATTGTAATATTTATCTATAAAGGTACTTCCCTCTGTAGCCTTGGCTATTAAAAAATTGTGGCCGGTATCTTTAATTGTGTCTATGCTGATTGAACCATTTCCATGGTTGACCATTATCTTTATCCCTCTTAGCCCAACTTTTTATAGTTCCCTGGCTCATATTAAATTTATCTGCCAGCTGCTTAAAAGTATACTTTCCAGTTTCATACTCTTTTCTTACGGTTTCCTTATCTGCCATCTCTACATTGTCACCACCTGCCTATTCGTTTTGTTTTGGATATAAGAAAAGAGCCCTGCATAAGGCTCATAGATTTAATCATTCTGCCTATCTACTTCAAGTATTTCTCCAGTATTAGCATCTATTGTAACTTCATATATCATTCCACTAGCAGTTCTAATGTAAATTTCGTATACCAATAAACTATCTTCAGTATCTACTTCAACTCTTAGTACCTGTCCCGGTACTCTTTGCAATGCAGTTTGTATAGCTGTTTCAGCATTAATACGATATTGTCTCCAGTAACCATCCCATAAATTACAGAAAGGACATATCATTATTTAATCATCCCATTTTATTATTTACTTAATTATTATATTCAAATATAAAGTATTGGTGTATTTTATGTAAGTTATTCAAACCCATACCCACAAATAGTATTCTTACATCTGCAGGTGAACACCCTTTCCATTCTCTGTTAGGGAATTGATAGATTATGCATTATAAATACTCCTCTCTATGTTCTAACTTTTCCAAAATTTCTCTAAGTAAATCATTACTTTTATCAATCTTCCAAGGCAAGGTAATCCACTGCCATAAAAAATCTAAAATAAGAATTATTAATATAACTGCTGCAATTCCCTGTATTATTTTCATTCCTACCTCACCCTTCTAACAGCACCCTTTACCCTTCTGTAACACTCATGCCGCATCAATTTTTCTATATCAGAAAAGGAGAGGTATTCGCCTCTCCTTGGTTTATCTTTATTTAATTTTTTATCCTCCTTAAGCTTTTCTTTCAGGATTTCTCTTATCTTCATACCTCTCACCTTCTTTGACCTGCAAACTAAATTTTTATTCCATTTTTTCAATTATTTATATTTTTTGCTTGACACGTCTAATCAGACGTGTCATACTGTAATTGCAGGGAGGGAAATGAATGAAATCTTACTCATCAAGGGAAGTAATCAAGATACTTGAATCACATGGATGGTATTTAAAAAGAGTTGTTGGCGACCATCACCAATATACAGACGGTCATAAACTAGCAACAGTAAGGCATCCAGTTAAAGACTTAGGAATAAAAAACATAAAGAGTATTGAAAAACAAACAGGGATTAAATTTTCTTAATCCCTCCCTTTTCCCTTGAAAGTTTAATATATAAAATTTCCATAGGAGGTTGCCATGAAAAAAGATATTTATATTTATCCATCTATAATAACTCAATACAAAGATAATGTAGGTATTACATTTCCTGATTTACCAGGTTGTGTATCTAATGCAAGTACTATAGATGAAGCTATCAAAAATGCTAAAGAAGTTTTAGCTCTGCACTTATTCGGTATGGAGGAAGATGATATAGAAATCCCTTCTCCTTCACCAATTAATAAAATCAAGCTTGATAAGAATGAAATACTTTTATTGGTTGATGTTTATATGCCACTATATCGTGAAGCCATACAAAATACTTCTGTTAAAACAACTGTGACTATGCCACAATGGTTAAAATCTTTAGCTGAAAAAAATAACATTAACTTCTCTCAAGTCATACAGACTGCAATTAAAGAAAAACTTAATATTAATGGTTGAATTTAAGAGATGTGTAAAAGACCTACGCATCTCTTTCCAATAAAACAAAAATAAGCACCCTAGATGACGAGTGCTTATTTCTTATATTGGGCTTAGAGTGGTGGTTGCATTTAAATTTAAAGTGCCCTGCAACCACAGACACCGGGTTAAATCTTCATGTGGGGAACTAATTTATAATCTGTTATGATATTTATTATATACGGTATTTGTTACAATCCAATGTCCTTTGTAATAACTATTTGTAAATAATATAAAAATAAGCACCCTAAATAACGAGTGCTTATTTTAATAATATTTTTTTAAGGATAGAATCTTGATATATCGATTTCTAACGGTTGCATCTATATTTAACGTGCCCTGCAACCACAGGCACTGGCTTAAATATATATATTTGGGTTATTGATTACAAGCTATTTATTTAATACTAAGGTTTATCTATTAAAGGTAATTATAATTAATGTTTGTTACAGCTTAATGACATAATAGTTAACTATTTATGAATAAAATAGACACCGACTTAACAGTGCCTATCTCTTACATACACATATGAACGACGTAATCCATATAAGAATTCATTTACAGAACACTTAGAACAATTAGCTTTATTTTCATCAATCAATGCCCAATCTTCGGCCAATATCACAGCAAGTGCTTATATGTTCTATTTATTTAGTTGCCTTTAAGTATGCTACATCATATGTATTTTGAATAGTAACTTTCTCAACCTTATCAAATTTATCTTTTAATTCTTTAACATCTTTTGAGGTGTCTTTAACTGCCAATTCTATTACGCTAATCTTTTCACCTAAAGGTTTGATGATTTCATTATGTGCCTTTTCATTCTGTTCTTTATGTGCCGTTTGCACCTCTGCTATTATATCAATCTTCTTTTCTATACTCTCCAGCTTAATTGAGTTCTTCTGAACTTCACTTGTAAGCTTTTCCTGTCCTTCTAACAGTTTTGTAAGTATGCTTTTCATTTCTTCATCCAACAGCTTCACTCCTCCTTACATACCATATACTTATATTTATTATATCATATTTTATTACCTAAATTATACAGCTGTTTTTGTATTTTCTTTTGAAGCTTAAATTATAATATCAAAGAAATACATTATAAAATCTTTAATTTTTATAGGCAAACATATAAGTTCATCTTCAGATATGGTTGGTATTCCCAGTGGTCTTATTTTACCATTTACCTGCTGATTCCATCCAACTACATCTAGTACAATATTGCGTAGCCAACGAAAACTCCATTTAACTGATTCCTTAAAAAACGAGATTTCATTTATTTGAGTTTTGTTAGTTTTTATTATTTTTTTAAATACTCTTGTTTATTCTCAGGTGGAGCCGAACGACAATGTTATACTTGAAAATCCCTCAAAATCGTATTCTTGCGTTAGAAAGTTTTCTAAATTAGTTCAAATTAAAAATTACAGATCATCCTACGTATAGCTTTTGGATAACTAATTATCATTGTTAATATAAAAGGAAGTAACATTGCAGTGGCTATAATAGCCCATATTATTTTTATAACTACCTTTTTCAATATAGATCCCTTCTTCTCAATTTTATATGTTATAAACTTATAATATATTGTAACTATTTATAATATATGAACTTAATGGAAATTTTTTATTATTTTTTATGTTTCACCTCACCCTCAATCCTCCTGTAGTAGTCATGATGCATAAACTTTTAATAATCAGAAAAGGAGAGGTGTTGACCTCTCCAAGGGGATAATTACAAGCAAATGTTTTAATTTTCTCTAAGGCTATTTCCTTAGAATACTTATAATTATATAGGGTATTTGTTACGGTCTAATGTCATATATAACAACTATTTGTAAACAATATAAAAAATAAGCACCCTAGATGACGAGTGCCTATTTTCAATGTTCTTTTATTTTAAAGGTGTGGTAAATATATGAATTTATGCTAATCGCATTTAAATTTATAGTACCCTGCAATCACGGACACTGGCCTAAATATCCTCAATGCCTAATAATATATTATACATGTTTTATTATGTATTATATACATCAATTGTTACTATATTATTTTGTACAGGTTAAATAAATATTTACACATATCAAAAAGCACCTGAACTTAATCAAGTGTTACGCACAATATATAGTATAATTTTTATTTACGCCCTCAATATTATTATATCCTATTTTAGCAATATTCTAATAACTATCTAATAAGCAGTTGATAAGCTAAAACTTATCTGGCAGCTAATAGAGTTTTCTTCCATCTCGGCTTCATAACTCAGTACCATTAAAGCTGCTCTCGTACATAATTCAGACAATTTTTTGAGATTTTAATATCCATTTTCTATGCTCCTTTTATTGTCTTAAAACAGGTTCCTACAGGAACCCCCTCTAAAATAGAATAAATATAATCAGGATAAGTACCGTTGATAATGAACATTTCGCAGCTGTGAAGAGTGACCAACTCTGCCGCACGGTTTTGTAATCATGCCGTCAGTCCCTCTGGGAGTTCCGCTCCCTCCTGCCAATTTTTTAATATGTTCATCAATACAGGATACTTGCTGGATTAACTGTGCATTTTGGGTTTCATGCGGGTCTTGTTCATAAAGTCCATCTATATCCGAAAGCAAAATCAATTTATCGGCGCCGTACAAGAGCGCAACATGCGCCGATAGCATATCATTATCGCCAACAGCTTGTCGGCCGATTCTGCGTGAACTGCTTCGTTTAGAGAAGGATTTTTTCCAAACTGTTTTTGAAATTAACGGATTGAATATAGGAACCATTCGAATTGGGAGTTATTCCAGTATTGCGGTGCATTGGCTGTCCTTCCATTGAATCATCCCTTAGCAAAAGGAAAATCATATTTCTCTTGGCATAACCGTGCCTAATGCAGATAAACTTTCACCAGCAACCAAAAAATTCATAACATATTCTGAAAAAGAATTTTTATAGATCTTTAAGGGATAGTAAGCTCGATTTTCCCTTGCTGTTTGACAATCCGTAAAACAACAGGCAAGGCAAGTGTATTGACACTTGCACATTTTTAATATTTCCCTTTTGGCCAAATCCTAAAAATTGCTTATTAGGTCAAGCCGCTCCAAATGATCCGGCACGTCCAGCATACACATTTCTTTTAAAATCGCTTCACCCTCATGGGCTAATGCCGCCGCTTCCTCAGTGATTATTTCCAGGATCGGAGTTACGTAAAAAATTATTTATTCAACAACTTAAAAAATTATATAAATAGCTGTCAAAGAAAGATGAGAATACTAAACTCCCCTTTTTGTTATCTTGTTTATTTTATGTAATAAATCCTCATCCAACAAAACCACATTCTCCACTAGTTCCTCTCCCGCATCCACTATCTGGTATACTTCAATATCCTTGCCATTATTTAAGAAAGCTGTTAACATCATATTTCCATCTTTCAGGTCTTTATATTCCACATAAATCATTTTTTTATTTGTAAGAGTCAATATCTCGTTTAATTTATCCTCCAGCCTTTCCTTAGGTCTAATATTCTTATTGTATTTAACTATTGTTTTAAAATGGCTTTCAATGCATTTTGCACCAGTTATATCCATAATTTCACTGCAACCATTACATGGGTATTTTCCTCCATCTAAATCTTTAAATATGCACTCTTTGCACCTTGTAGCCATATGATCATCCTCCAATTTAACGTATTACTAAGATAAATTCTAGCACAGAAATTGTAGAAGACACAAAAATTTTAGCGAATTACATGATTCTACGCCTTATGTATAAATATCGGTACTTATGAGTAAAAATGAAGCCTACACCCTTGTCCAAAGGCATGAAGTGACTATTTAAAAAAAATCAAACGTTAGTCCTTATTGGCCAAATTGTACTTATCCGCCTTAAATGGCATAGTACGATCAATCTCCACATCAGATAAAATCTGTGATAGAAGCTTTCCTGCAGGATATTCTGATTCAAATTTTTCTTTATAGCAACACTCTTCTAACTTCATACTTTAAGTATAACAAAAAGATCCTATAAAGTAGAATCAATTAATTTGAGATAGAATATCTCTTTTTATTAATTGTCTACTTTATAGGATCCATTTTATTTTTCCAAAACTCTTTTTTCTTATCTAGCAATCATAATCTCTGTATCCATGTCCGGAACATAATAACAATAGTATTATTATTGGTATTACATTTCTATTGCCACGACCTCTATAAGATCGGCATGACATAAAAATTCCTCCTTGCTATTTATCATCCTTTGTTTATGTACTCTTATAATATTAGCAATATAAATAAATGTTACTAATTTTCTGTTTTTTATTAATTAATATTTAATAATAAAAATAATGATATAATTCATATTCACCCTATGATTCTATACTAGACCTATACTACAAAATCCCTTTACTTCTGACTAAATAATAAAAACCGTAAGCTGAAATATATGCTACTAAATATGAAATAAGTGTCCAGAACATATTCCATCCGTTCCCGTATACTCCTCTTCCTAAAATTAACATTAGTAGTTCAATTACAGTTGTTACTAATGAAAAAATCACTACAAGATAGTATAGTTTACTTATTCCTTTATACAAAAGAAATACAAAATAGGTACCAATAATCGGATATATCCCTAAATTTAATGGTAATGAAGCAAAAACATCATATTCATAAGGTTTTATCCTCCAAAACTTATAATAAAATCCTATCATGTTAATTGTGTAAGTTACTGCACATCCAAAAGGATATATAACAAGAAAAAGTCTTTTTTCCTTGATGTAAATATATACACCTAATATCCATGGAATTAAGAAACCGATAATAATATTAAACGCCATCAATATACCTCTTTTATACGATTTTTATGTTACTATTTTTCCCTATAAATGAGTAAGTATCAGCATTGTTCTTAGTTTAATAAATATCCAAATAAAAGGATTCATTTTTTTATATTTTATATAAAGTGCAATGATGCATATGTCTTTAGCCCCTTTTGCAGTAATTAATATACATTTAGATGCCTGGATAAAACACACTGGATTTAGTTTTATCAACCTTTTACAAAATAAGGCTGCACAAAACATTTTTTAAATGTTTTTAATAACCCTACATGGATTTCCTGCCGCGATTACATTATCTGGTATATTTTTGGTTACTACACTACCTGCTCCTATAGTTACATTATCTCCAATTTTTACTCCCGGACATATTATCGCTCCACCACCAATCCAAACATTATTTCCTATAACAATCGGCTTAGCATATTCTATACCAGTGAGTCTTTCGACAGAATCAATCGGGTGAGCAGCAGTATAAATTTGAACATTTGGTGCTAAAAGTACATTATCTCCTATTTTAACTTTACTCACATCTAGTATTATACAATTATAATTAGCATAAAAATTTTCACCAATTTCAATATTATAGCCATAATCACAATAAAAAGGTGCTTCAATATAAAACGAATC
Organism: Clostridium kluyveri; assembly: GCF_001902295.1. NCBI lineage: Bacteria > Bacillati > Bacillota > Clostridia > Eubacteriales > Clostridiaceae > Clostridium > Clostridium kluyveri. The sequence goes on from NZ_CP018335.1 coordinate 3,387,657, forward strand.
TTTTGCAGTAATAAGTTTCTTTAAAATCCCCTGTCTCTTATCTTTTTCACTTGGTTTTGAATGATTAAACTCAAAAGTTAAATTTCTTGCATACTCTCTTTCTTTAGTTAACTCTTCATCACCTGCATAATAAAGATCACCTGCTAACATTTTTTCCTTTTCACTTTTCACTATTCTTCATCCTCCATTTAATCCAATACTAATATTGTTTTTCCAATATTAGTAATTAAGACAAATAAACTGTAATTTTATTATAGACAAATTATTATGCTACAACTTATAATAAGTTTCTTATTCATTGTTTATAGTTCGGATTTTATGAGGTACTTATGCATTCTATCTGCTTAACATCGATTTAATGAGAAATGTTAGTACATAATTTATATTCTTATACCTAATTCCTTTGCTTTCTTTAATGCATCGGTATTTTTAATGTCACCTTTATCAATTACACCAGGAACAATCAACTTTCCTACATCATTCCACTCCCTATTAATGGCAATAAACTCATAGGATTTAATAATTCCATCAAATTTTTTCTTATCCTTTTCCTCACCACATACCAATAGCATACACTCTTTTATTTTCAAAGGCCTTTGACCTACAATGAAAGAATACAATTTATCAATAACAGCTTTTATTTGTGTAGGAAATGTGTACCAGTAAAGTGGCGTTGCAAACACGATTAAGTCAGCTTTTTCCAATAAGGGCACCAGTTCACCAAAATCATCTTTAAATGAACAGGCCACGCCCTTGCTAAAACAAGTATCACAGGCTTTACATCCGATGATATTTTTTTCAGCAGTTTCAAATTTCACAACTTGGTGTCCTGCCTCTCTGGCACCTTCTATAAAAGCATCTGCCATTAAATCGCTATTTCCACCTTTTCTAGGGCTCCCTGTTAAAACCAAAACATTCTTTTTCATAATTTACCCCCTAAATTTTATACGGTATTGTCAAAAATTTTAATATAATTTCTGACGTAACCCTTTTATTTTCAACAATTTTATATAAATAACTTGCTCCCCCCAAACTTTTAGGGTAAATTAGTGATTTGCAAAGTCATAATTTCCAGCAAAGAAGAAAGGAGCAAGCTACAAGCATGATTAACGAGTTTCTTGTTAAATACATTATTTACCTACACAATATGATTAACCTATTATTTATTCTTTTAGTTGGCAAACCCATGTTTACCCCTGCCTCTGACGAACCAGTAAAAAAGGAATATAGAAAGCTTCAGGTAGACAAAATACCTATATTTGAAATACCTGAAAAGCTTGATTATAAAGTTCTTCTACATAACTATTTTGAAAGTCACAAGAAAGAACTTACACCTGTTAAGCCACGTAAGAATAAAACTATCATTCCTAAAGAAGTTAAGTGTCCTAAATGTGGTGCTCCCCACCAGTATCTTTACGATAATAATGGTGGCAGAGGTCAATACCTTTGTAAGGTATGCAACACAGTATTTAACCCTAAAAATTATTTTCAAAAGTCCGTTATTTTAAAATGTCCTTACTGTGGTAAAACACTTGAAAAAATCAAAACTCGCAAGGACTTTTATGTGCATAAATGTAAGAATGATGAGTGTGATTTTTATAAAACCAATTTAGCTTCAATGACTAAAAAAGAAAGAGAAGACTTTAAAAATAACCCTCACAACTATAAAGTTAGATATATAACTAGGGAATTTACTTTTGACTATAAGCCTTTTAGCAGTAAAAGCCCTGTTAAATCTAAAATTAGTCTGCCTAAAATAATGGTTTCGTCTCATACTTTAGGATTAATTATGTCTTACTACGTAAACTACCATATGTCTTCAAGACAGACGGCTTCAATAATGAGGGATATTCACGGTATTAAAATATCTCATCAAACAGTTTTAAACTACGCTGATGCTGTATCCCATGTGGTAAAGCCCTTTGTTGATAACTACAATTATGAGTTATCTAATTCTTTTTGTGGTGATGAAACATACATAAAAGTTAACGGTAAATGGCAGTATATCTTCTTTTTCTTTGACTCTGTTAAGAAAATTATTCTTTCTTATAGAGTTTCACCAAATAGAGATACTCTTTCAGCAGTTAAAGCTTTAGACGACGTTTTATCAAAGCTTAAGGATATACCTAAAAAACTAAATTTCATTGTTGATGGTAATCCAATCTACTTGTTGGCACAACATTTTTTCGCAAGCGAAGACATTAACTTCGATATTACTCAAGTCATAGGTCTTACAAACAATGATGACGTTTCAAAGGAATACAGACCTTTAAAACAGATAATTGAACGTCTTAATAGAACCTTTAAAGGCAGTTATAGGACAACCTGTGGTTTTAATAGTTCAGATGGTTCTATAGCATTTGTAACATTATTTGCTGCATATTTTAATTTTCTAAGAACTCATTCAACACTTAATCATAAGGTTCCAGTTCAAATACCTGTACTTCAAAGTCTTCAAACCATGCCAGCTCGTTGGTGTAAGCTTGTTGAACTAGCTCAAGACTATTGTATATCACAGGCTACCTCCTAAGATTTTATATCTATTTAGCTGAGCCCTAAAGCAGCTGTTGCCGTCAGCGAACCCTTGACAAACCGAATTAGACAAATTTTAAAATTGGTTTTCAGAGGGCTTTTTGTCATGTCTTTATATCTTTTCCCTTCGCCCTCTTCAAGGTAAAACAAAATTTGGATAATGTTTGTCAAGGGCAACTGCGGTTATTTGTAACAAACTTACATTTATGGGTGCCCTAAAAATTTATTATTTTATAGTTTTTCATAAACTTTTTACACTACCTTTTATATTTTAAATTCCATTGAATTTCACTAAATTATATAATACAATAGATAAAAAATGAAGTACGCACATTTTGGTTATATACTAACATAAAGGAGAGTGTCATATGTCAATAGAAGATTGTAGTCCTACTGGAATTGATATCAAAGATACAGATTTTGGTTATACCTTATCACTGATTGGGGGCAAGTACAAGATGATTATTCTATATTGGCTTGCTGAATATAAGCCAGCAATTCGATATAACGAATTAAAAAGATGTATTGGTACAATTTCACACAAAACTCTAAGCATCAATTTAAAAGAGTTGGAATCAGATAAGTTAATCGTACGAACTGAATATCCTCAAATTCCTCCAAAGGTTGAATATTCTTTATCTAACAGAGGAAAGTCACTAATTCCTGTCCTCAATATGATGTGTGAATGGGGTGGAAAAAATAGAATATAATTTTTCATTCTCATCCAAATAAATATATTTTGTATCTAAATAAAATTTCCTATTCATCTAATTATTAGATTTTTAAAATTTTGAGAATTTATTTGATATATTTTACTGAAAGCCAAATCGAACATATATGTTGACTGATAGTTTTCATAGGAGTATAATGTAGTTGTCACAACAACCAAGGTGGTGATATAAGTGGAATTTAATTTAGACGATTCATTGGGGTTTATTCTAAACAAATTGAATACAAAATTAAAAAATGAATTACTCCAACGATTAAAGGAATATGACGTTACACCAGAGCAATGGTCTGTACTTAACCGTTTATGGGTACAAGAAGGTGTTACTCCTAGAGAGTTATCAGATATCATCTTTAAAGATAAGCCAAATACAAACCGTATTCTTGAAAAATTGCAAGTGAAAAAATTGATTGTTAGAAAACCTCATCCAGTAGATAAAAGAGCTTTCCAAATCTTTTTAACCGAACGCGGCTGGACATTAAAGGATAAATTAATTCCTATAGTTACGCAATTATTAGAGGAAACAACGATAGGAATAAGCAAAAGTAAAATCCTGGATATCAAAAAGCTATTAAATCAAATGTATGATAATCTTAAGTAGTTTTTTATCACTTTAATTATCATGATAAATAAGAATTCTTATGATAATTAAATGATAAATTTATATATAAAATTATATTAAAACGAAAGTGAGGAAAATACTATGGAAAGCTGTTTAGTTAAAAGTTTAGGTTTACATTATGAACCAGTAGCTGTTTTGCTTAGCAGTGAAAAACCTGAAGGGGCACTTCAGAGTAAAGAAGGAAAGTGGAGCTGTATAATTCCGTTATTTATTGCTGCAGCAAAAGGTAGAATATCAGTTTTTGAACGTAAAACAACAGGATGTTCTGGTGGTAAAGTAGGACTAGGGTTTGGGCAGTTTCCTAATTATCCGAATGGAATTGAGTATTTTTTGACAGTTGGTAAAGAAGGTAAATTTGAAGGGGAAGGATATATGAAAAATTCAGAACTAGGTGACGACTTTGTTAAGTGTTTACCAATAACTGATATTCCATATGAGTATGTTATATTTAAGCCCTTGTCACAAGTTGATATTACCAAAGAAAAACCTGAAATAATTGTATTTTACGTCAATACCAATCAGTTATCAGCACTTACAGTACTTGCAAACTATTATAGGTCAGGAAACGAAAATGTAATGATACCTTTTGCCTCAGGATGTCAATCTATTTTTCTTCTTCCTTATGCCGAGTCACAAAAAGAAAATCCGAAAGCAGTTGTAGGCTTGACTGACATTACAGTGCGCCCTATGGTTGAAACTGACATGCTGTCATTTTCTGTTCCTTACAAGATGTTTCTTGACATGGAGGAAAGTGTAGAAGGAAGTTTTTTGAAGAAACCCTTATGGCATAGGGTAATAGCGAAAATGGGAAAAGTAAATAAAGTATAGCTTTTTAAAAATATAATTATGCAATCAATTTTGTGATTGTTGACATGATGATATCCCTTTATATAGCAATTTTTAATGCTGCATTTAAAGTTTGTACATTTCTATAAAAATACTTCAGGTAATTGGATAGAATATGTGTAAGATAAATATAAAACATGATAAATTGGGCATAATGATTAATGCCCATAAGAATACTCATATTGGTTCCTCAATATGTTTTAACTGATAAAAGCTCTGGGTTGACCAGGGCTTTTTGGGTTCTTTTTCAACTATTTTTTATTAACCTTCTCCGATTTCATCAATTAACCAAGATGATTTGTTGTCTTTTCTAATAAGTGCACACCACTTTTGATGCGTTCCACTTTCTTCGGCCACAATTGCTCCCTTTTTATATTTCACATCATATTCAATTTTATATAACCCCCATAAATATCTCATAATAATTTTCATTACAACTTAATTTTATCATATTACCATCATTTGGAGCAAAGTAAAAAGAGCCTTACATTATCTTCTAAAGGTTTTAGCATTGTTTTGTTGAATTATCACCATGAAAGGTGGCGATATTATGAATAATATTTTTCTAAAAAAACGTATTTTTGGTTTTTGTCCTAAATATAATACGAAAATTTCAATTAGCGTAAAATATCAAGATGTAACTACATGTGATGAGCTTACAACTCATTATCAAAAAATTGGCTATCATTGTGATAAAAACGCTTGCGGAGGATGTAATGTTAAGCCCTGTCCTATTTATGAAAACTGTTCAGAAATTATTTGACTTCACTTACAAATTCTTTAATTGTGACATTCTCTCGAATATTTACAGGTTTCACAGACAGATGTGGAACCTGATTTTTTTCTTCTTTAATGAGTTCTTCCTGTCATTCCATACTTCCATCGCCCCACACCACAGAAAGAAAATCTTAAAAATTTCAATTTCATTTTGTCCTAAAAATTAATTATAGAATACAACTGTTACCTCACCTTCACCTAATTTTTGATTATCAGAGGAACGCGTTATGATAATTTTATACTTTCCTGCTGTACTAATGTTTAGTGGTATAGCCAAAGCAGTATAATCTTGCTCAACATCCTGCTCTTCAGTATAAAATACACTTTGAGAACCGCCATTCATTGTATAAATAGTTACTTTTAATTTTGAAGTTTTAAATGGAGCTTTATTGTCAAACTTAGTATAGAATTGACTGTCTACACTAAAAGTATCACCAACATTTGTAGGATTAAGGTCATTATCTATACTTTCGCAAAATATTATTTTTCTGACAGTTTGAGTACTTTTGTTTTCTACATTAGATATATTGATATTAGCTGTATTCGTACCAGAATTAAGTAAAGTTGCCGTTGTACCTTTATAAGAGACAGCTCCATTTACTACAATCTCAAACAACCCCACTACACATAAAAAAATGCCAGCAGTTGCTAATTTTTTATGTGTAGTGCTATGACCCTTTATACCCAAAACCAGACCAGCAATAGTCACAAATGCCCCGATTATGGGCAATGCCCCTGCTATAAGTCCAATGATTCCTAAAACAAATGATACAATTCCTATTTTACTTTTAGTTTTTTCTACAGTTTCCACTATGAATTCCTCCCCCTTTATTAACAATATTATAGCGTATTTTGCTAAAAAGGGGGAATTTATATTTTTTCAGTTGTTTCAATTTCTCACCTCACATTTTTGTGAAACGAAGTAAAATAAATATATTCCTTATTTTCCCCAGCAGCTCCCTGAACTAACGCCTACTTAATTTTTATAAAAATAACCCCAATCTCTTCTAGGACATAATTATTCTATATAATTCAAAAATCCCTTAGATACATCTAAGGGATAAAATATTCATTAATTAAATAACAGTAATATTTTCTGCTTGTGGTCCTTTTTGTCCTTTCACTTTGTCAAAGGAAACTTTCTGACCTTCATCAAGTGATTTGTATCCTTCTGAATTTATTTGAGAAAAGTGTGCAAAAACATCCTTTCCATCTTCTCCTGTAATAAATCCAAATCCTTTGGTTTCATTAAACCATTTAACCGTACCTGTCATATTATAAGTACCTCCAAAATTTTATTTCTTAAACTCTTTGTAATAACCATAATACACTAAATAAAATTTCGATAATAATAAATGCATATATTATTAAGTACTTAATGAAATATACCTGTGTTTAAATTAATTACGATTCATTTAAGGTGTTTGTTAAGTATACCACACACTATTAAAGAAAACAAACTATTTCTATTTAAATTACCAACTTCCAATACTGCTAACATTACATTTCTATTTATAAAATGTATATGTCTCTTTATATCCATTAATTAGTAAACTGTCCTTATGCAATATACTACATTAATGTTTCTCCGAAAAAAGAAAAAATTCCTCCTTTTAAAGAGAAATATTTAATAATTATTTAATGCACTTTTATATTTTCATTAAACTTGCATAATTTATTATCCCATTCGGATATTGTAAAATAATCAAGAGAATTATCATAGAAAAACCATTTAGATATAGTGTGCTTTAATTCGAATGCTTCATTATACTTTTGAAGCATATCATTAAATTTATCATCAGGATGAAGATGAGGATTATTTTTATCCAGTTCTATACTATATCTATATCGAAAAAAATTACTGCCATCATCATTTTCAAGAAACATCTCAGGATTAGTAGTCAAAAATAATACTTTTTTGCCTGTAATATTCTCTTTTCCAAATCGCCTTTTTTCTCCTATCTTTGGAACCAGTTTGATATGTTTTTCATTTGAGAAATGATAAAGTATCATTCTTTTACACCTCGTTTCACTTATAATATTATCACTACTTAGTATATATGCATAATACAAATAATGTATATTTAATATCACTTATAATCCGGATTCTACAGTTTTGTAAATAACCCTACCCTAAATCAACTAATGTATTCATAAAACAAAAATAAGCACCCTACATGACGAGTGCCTATTTATATAATATTATTTTTTAAGGATGCAATTTTGATATATCAACTTCTGGCAGTTGCATTTGGGTTTAAAGTGCCCTGCAACCACAGACACTGTTTTAAATTTACATTTGGGGCATTGCTCACAATCTATCTATTTAATACTAGAGTTTATTTACTAAAGACACTTATAATTATAAGTAGTATTTGTTACAACTTAATGGCATAATAATTAACTATTTGTGAACAAATTTATTTCGGCATAGATAAAGGGTACATTCATTAATTACTGTGTACAATCTTCATAAGATCTTCATATCTCCTTGGTATTATTAATAAAACATTTATTGTGGAGGTAAAACTAATGAATATGACACATTATATGTCTTTATTAATGGATAACCAGCCCTGGAATTTAATTATTTTTATGGCTATACCTGTAATATGTGCCGAACTCCTTACTATTACAGAATTCTTTATAATCCATAATAAAATTGAAAGAGGGGGTATAAAAACTTTAAATAAAATCATTGGAATATTTGATGGTATTTATTTTACAGGAATATTTATATATCTTTTTATAAATGTAATAATTCCTCTTACAACTAATAATGGATGGCACACATGGGTAGATGTGATTGCAGTGCTGTCTTATTTAAGCGGTGTGGTATTTCTAGTACCAATAGCATTAATGGAACTAGGAATAATATTCAAGACTAAATCATCTAATGACAAATTAAAAATTCATTTTATACTTATAAGTGGATTTTTAATAGTTGCACATATTGCAATGATTTTTGGTATGGTCAATCCTCAAATAATAAGCAATATGCCAGGAATGAAAATGTAATATGCCTATTTTTTAATATCAAGTGATTCTTGGGTTCAGATGAAGTTTTCTTATAAGGGATACTTTCTCTGAATCTTATTAACAGTATTCTTAGTGTCTTTAGCACTTAGAATACGTTATCCTTTAGGAGAATCGCTTATCCAAAGACGCAGCAGTGTTTATACCCCATTTAAAAAAATTAGGAATATACTATCTCATGGCAGTTGCATTTAAATTTAAAGTGCCCTGCAACTACAGACACCAGTTTGGTAATTACCATTACTTTCTTTATATATGTAAACATACATTATTTTTTATTTTCTCTAAGGTACTTCCTTAGGACACTTATAATCATACATGGTATTTATTACAGTTTAATGTCATATTAATTAACTATTTGTAACAAACTTCATTATTGTATGAATAAAATAGAAATAAGTATTGATTTAACAGTGCTTATCTTTAACATACACTCATTCCCATATAGGCCACATAAAAAAGACAAATGGCTTTTCTACCTATTCTTCACATTTTTTTAATAAAATTTCCCAACGCCTATCTATCTCTTCCTGTAATTCAGCAATCATGTATTCATTGCCTTTTTTAAATAAGTGCTTAAATCTTCCCTGCGGTCTTAAGAAGTCTTCTATTGGAAGCTTATTTTTTGGCTTATAATTTAATCTCCACTTTCCATCTTCAACCTCAAAAATAGGCCAGAAGCATGTATCCACCGCCAATTTACATATATTCATCAAATCAGGGGTCTCATATCTCCAACCTCTTGGGCATGGAGATAACACATTTAGAAACGCTGGTCCCTTTTTGTATATTGCCCTATGGGCCTTTTCATGTATATCTTTAAAATTCCCCAAAAATGTTGTCTGAGCCACATATGGTATATTATGGCTTACCATTATTTCTGTCAGGTTCTTTCTAAACTGTGGTTTACCTGATGATACAGCTCCGACTGGTGTTGTTGTAGTATCTGCATACTTAGGGGTTGCTGATGATCTTTGGATTCCTGTATTCATATATGCTCCGTTATCATAGCATACATATACCATGTCATGGCCTCTCTCCATAGCACCAGACAATGATTGAAATCCTATGTCATATGTTCCTCCATCTCCCCCGAAAGTTATGAATTTATAATCCTCCTTAATCTTTCCTCTCTTTTTTAAAGCATTATATGCTCTCTCTACACCACCCATAGTTGCTCCCGCACATTCAAAAGCACTATGTACAAAAGAATCCTTCCAAGATGTATATGGATACATAAATGTAGAAACCTCCAAACATCCTGTTGCAGAACCTATTACTGCCTTATCTTTTTCGCCTAGGGCCCTAAGTACACTTCTCACCGCAATAGGAGCACCACATCCAGCACACATTCTATGACCGCCCACTAATCTTTCTGGTTTATTCATTTCCTCTTTAAATTTATATTCCATTATACTCCACCTCCTACTCTCTAACCCCTAAAAATCTATATGTTTCACCACAAGTTCCAGATTCAGCTACTTCACTTAAATCATTATAAACTTTTTCTACATCATTTATGGCAATATCTCTTCCTCCCAATCCATAAACATAGTTTATTATCTTAGGAGTATTTTCCACATCAAACATTGCGGATCTTACCTCAGCAAAAACAGGGCCTCCGCAGGCTGAAAATCCTTCTGCTCTGTCCATTACAGCTATTACCTTTGTATTTTTTAATGCTTCTGCAATTTTTTTTGCTGGAAATGGCCTAAATACTCTTATTTTAAGTAATCCAACCTTTTTTCCTGCTTGTCTCATTTTATTTACAGCTGCTTTTGCTGTTCCTGCAGTTGAGTTAATTACTACAATTGCATACTCTGCATCTTCAAGCTCATATTCTTCAAAAAATCCATATTTTCTTCCTGTCATTTCTTCAAATTCCTCAGCTACCTCTAAAATTACCTTCTTCGCATTTATCATAGCCTGTGCTTGAAGCCTTTTATGTTCCATATAATACGCAGATATATCATATGGACCTACAGCCATGGTTTCATTTGGATTCATGAGATAATGTTCTGGATTATATTCTCCCACAAATTCCTTTACTTTTTCATCTTCTATTAATTCAATATTTTCAACTGCATGGCTTGTTATAAATCCGTCCTGACAAACCATTACTGGTAACTGTACATCTTTATGTGCACCAATTCTCACAGCCTGTATGAAATTATCATATGCCTCTTGATTATTTTCTGAATATATCTGTATCCAGCCTGAATCCCTTGCTCCCATGGTATCAGAGTGATCTGCATTTATATTTATAGGACCAGATAATGCTCTGTTTACTACTGCCATAGTTATTGGTAACCTGCTGGATGCAGCAACATACAGAAGCTCCCACATTAAAGCAAGTCCACATGATGAAGTTGCTGTTACTGTCCTGGCACCTGCCGCCTGAGCACCAATAGCTGCACCCATTGAACTATGTTCGCTTTCCACTGGTATAAATTCTGTCCTTACTTTTCCATCCGCTACATACTTTGTGAAATATTGAGGAATTTCCGTAGAAGGCGTTATTGGAAAAGCAGGCATTACATCCGGTTCTATTTGTTTTATAGCTATTGCTATGGCTTCATTTCCTGATAGTCTTTCTTTTATACTCATATTTTCCCCTCCTATTTTTCATCCTTTACCATGTTAATTGCTTCAAATGAACAGGCCTTTGCGCATATTCCACAGCCTTTGCAGTGGTCATAATCGAAATCTAATCTCTTACCTTCCTTAACGGGTATAGAACTGTCCGGACAGACTGGTGCACATAATAAACATTGCTTACATTTTTCCTGTACAAATATAGGCTTGTCTACTCTCCAGCTGCCAGTAATAAATTCTTTTGAATTACCACTTAAATATATACTTCCCCCATCAGTCATTTCTCTCCATTTAGTTGTTTCATTTATCTTTGTTTTACCCATTATTTCCTTACCTCCTCCAAAGACCTCTCTAAGGCCTTCATATTGCCTTCTATTACCTCAGGTTTTGAGGAAAATTTATGTTTGAAAGAATCTCTCATTTGTTCAATAAATGTGTTCTCATCCATTACTTTACTTACCTTAACTACTGCTGCAAGCATAGGAGTATTAGGAAAATACTTACCTAAACAGGCTTCCGATATTTCTCTAGCATTAATTATGTACACGTTACCAGAATATCCCTTGAGATGTTCTTTTACTTCTTCCTGACTCTTTTCTGTGTTTATTATAATTGCACCCTCTTTTTTAAGTCCCTTTGTAACATCAACTACGTCCAAAAGGCTATCATCTACTACAACAACATAATCAGGTTCATAAATATTGGAATGCACAAGTATTTTTTCTCCACTAATCCTGTTGTATGCAGTTATTGGTGCTCCCATTCTTTCTGGTCCATACTCTGGAAAGCCTTGTACATATTTTCCTATACTAAATGCAACATCCGCCAACAGCAGGGAAGCTGTTTTAGCACCTTGTCCTCCTCGACCATGCCATCTTATTTCTGTTAGTTGTGTCATGTTCTATACCTCCATTATTTAGATTTTAATATAAATAAAAAATCTCCCATCCTTATAAGTATGATTTTATTTTATACTCATAAGGACGGGAGATACATTTCCGCGGTACCACCTTATTTACAATTAGATATACCAATTGTCACTCATTATCAGGTCGACTTTGAACAATAATTAAATTCATCTTCATAGTGAACCCTAACCATATATCGCTGGTAAACGTCCTTGTTTACTTGGCAAAAACCTTTCAACTTGGAGGCTCCAGAGTGATCATTATATATCCATATCAATGCCAACTTACACCTAACATTAGCTCTCTGTAATTGATATATTGAATATTTTTATCTCCGTCACAGCCTTTGCTTTATTAAATTATTAAAGTTTTTATTAAGTATATTATTTTTTAGTCAAATTGTCAATATATTTTCTACAGATTACGGACAAACGCATGAAAACTTACAACTACATAAGTAAGATTACAAGTCGATTATATTTCCATAATTTTACTTATATATTCATCAGGTTTACAATTGATTGAAAATCTTTTTAATTTTAAACTCATTTTTTTTCCCATATCCAATAATTTCAATATAGATAATGCCCATTTTCTTATTATATTCATATTTTTATTTGCTGTTTCCTCAACTGTTTTAATGCTATCCTCTTTAAATGTAACATCTAAATGCCAATGCATTATTTCTATTCCCCAATGGCCTCTTACAGCCTTTTCAAATAAGTTTATTTCAGGGGCCAAACTACTTATGTAATAACGGATTTCTCTACTTTCTTTATCTTTTCTCTTTATAGTTTTTTCTACAATTCCAATACTTTTGAGATTCTTCCATTTTTCTCTATTAGTTAGCCACTTAATGTCCTCTGTTTGATAATATTCCCGTACCTCAATTTGGCCATGTGACTTTTCAACTGTTTTTTTATAATTTCCTTCTTTAATTATTTTTTCCCTAAAATCATCATCTTCGAAATAGATTATTAAATCATCATGCAGTATTTGTTGGTTCCCTTTTACTGCTAACACGTAATCAGCTTTTTTCTTTATTATTTTCTCAGCAATTTTACTTTGTGTTCCCATTGCATCTATTGTTACTATATATCCTTTTATTTGTAATGTATCTAGCAATTCAGGAATTGCTAAAATCTCATTTTCTTTTTCTTTTACTGTAGTTTGTCCAAAACAAACTCCATCTTCATCACACCAGGCTGACACTATGTGTAGTGCGTTTTTATATTCAGTCTTACTTCCTCTCATAGCTTTTCCATCTATGTTAAGTATCTTTTTTATGTTCTCACCATCATTTTTGGATATATATTCATTCCAGGTAGATTGAAGCTGTTGAATTACATTGGGTTCTATCATTCCTATTACTCTTTGGAAAGTATCATGTGATGGAACACCATTTTCTAACTTAAAATACCTTTTTAAAAGTGTTTCATGTAATTTACAAAACACCTCTATCTCAGTCCACTCATTTCCATTTCCTAAAGATGCAATTAAAACCATTCCCACAACTTCATTCATGGGGTATCTTACTTTCTTAAATTGTCTTGGATCATCTATATCTTTCAATGACTCCAAAAAATCATACATATCATAAATATTCTTCATAACTTTAAAACCTCCACTTTTATGATTTTATCAAAAAAAGTGGACATTTTAAATGAAATTTATTTCATGCGTTTGTCCTGTACAGATTATAAGTTGTATTATTAAAGCTATAATTCCTGTATTAAATATCGTTATAGACAAAATCTTCATTGTTTTTAAATGTATATAGCAAATGCCTGTGAAATAAAAAAATTAAAGAGCAATATCATACAAGAATAATATTGCAACTTGTGATAGACTAAGTATCAGATATCTAAGAAGAGAGGAAAAGTTTATAGAAAAAGAAGCATCTATATACAGAAAGGATTTTTATGGACAGGAAAAAGGAAATTACAGGACATTTATTTGCTTTTATTACTATTTTTATTTGGGGAACAACCTTCATATCAACAAAGATACTTTTAGAGGCTATTTCGCCAATAGAGATATTGTTCTTGAGATTTACAACAGGCTTTATTGCACTATTGCTCGTATACCCTCATAAACTCAAAATCAAAGAAAGAAAACAGGAATTGTATTTTGCAGCAGCAGGCTTATGTGGTGTTACACTTTATTTTTTGTTGGAAAATATCGCTCTAACCTATACCTTTGCTTCAAATGTTGGTGTTATTATTTCCATATCTCCATTTTTTACCGCAATTTTTGCACATCTATTTTTAACTAGCGAAAAATGGAATTTAAAATTTTTTATAGGATTTACCGTTGCAGTTATTGGAATCTTTCTCATCAGTTTTAATGGAAACAACATCTTAAAGCTAAATCCGTTAGGTGATATATTGGCTGTTTTGGCTGCTATCATATGGGCTGCCTATTCTATTCTAACAAAGAAAATAAGCGAATTTCACTACAATACTATTCAGACAACATGCAGGATTTTTATTTATGGGCTGGTGTTTATGATACCTGCATTATTTATATTTGGATTTAAACCAAATATGGATTTACTGATACAACCAGTAAATCTATTTAACATCTTATTTTTAGGCTTAGGAGCATCGGCCCTTTGCTTTGTAACCTGGAACTCTGCGGTTAAAATCTTAGGTGCAGTAAAAACCAGTGTATATATTTACATAGTTCCTGTGATAACCGTTATCACTTCTGTTATTGTGCTGCGGGAGAAAATTACAGGTATTACCCTATTCGGAACTATACTTACAATAACAGGGCTATTTATTTCAGAAAATAAAATTTCTATAAAAACAAAAAGGAGACTCGAGAAGATCAGATAACTAAATATGCACTTTATAGGTACTAGTAGTATATATATTTACATAGCAGCTTTAAAAATATTTATTATATCCGCAAAAGTTCCTCTTCTTGGATTTGTAGAAGAACATATATCCTTTTCAGCATTTTTTGAAAGTAGCTCTAAATCATTTTCATCAACTCCAATGGAACTAAGATGAATTGGAAGTCCAATATCCTTACAAAGACTTTGAATGCCATGCTTAATTTTATTTACAGCGTCTTGTTTATCAGTTGCTTTCACTCCCATAGCTTCACTGATTTTAAGAATTCTTTTCTCTGGTATCGATACCGAATTAAACTCCAATACATGAGGCAACAGAGCTGCATTACAAGCTCCATGCATCTCCTCATAAAGTGCACCTATTTGATGAGACATAGAATGAACATACCCAAGCCCTGCATTATTAAGAACCATTCCCCCCATAACGCCGGCAAACATCATCTTTTCCCTGGCTTCCACATCACTTCCATTTTTATATGCTCTTCTTAGGTATCCAAAAACTAACTTTACAGCATCAATTGCCAAACTATCTGTAATAGGTGAAGCCTCTGTAGCAACAAATCCCTCTATTGAATGGGTCAAAACATCAATACCAGAATTTGCAGTTATCTTTGGAGGCATGGTTGTCATGAATCTAAGATCATTTACAGATATTATAGGCATCATTTTTGGATCTGCAATAACCATTTTTACTCTTCTACTATCATCTCTCATAATTGTAACATTAGTTACTTCGGATCCTGAACCAGAGGTGGTATTTATTGATATTACCGGCAAACTAGGTTTTGTCAACTTTTTATATCCTTCATAGTCCTCAATATCTCCACCATTAGTTGCTACAATAGCTATACCTTTTGCACAATCATGGTTAGTTCCACCTCCAACAGATATGATAAAGTGATAGTCCCTTTTCAATATGTTTAATCTTTTTTTAAAGTATGTAAGAGCATCTTCTACAAATGAAATTGTACAATCTGGATGTGAGATTCCATCAAATATATCATAAGAAATAAACAAATCCTTTAATATTTTTTCAACTATTTCAACATGACCAAGCCTTATTATGTTTTTATCTGTAACAATCAGAGCTTTACTTAATTTATATGGAAGTAGTTTTGTATATAAATTCTTAATAGCTCCTATGCCAATAAGATTTACTACAGGCAAACGAAAATCATGAATATTCTCCAATATAATCCCTCCAGAT
Organism: Clostridium kluyveri; assembly: GCF_001902295.1. Classification (NCBI taxonomy): domain Bacteria; kingdom Bacillati; phylum Bacillota; class Clostridia; order Eubacteriales; family Clostridiaceae; genus Clostridium; species Clostridium kluyveri. Next base: position 3,403,767 of record NZ_CP018335.1, read on the forward strand.
CTCAAGTATATATATTAATTTTATTCTTTCTGTTTACTAGACTGGTTATGCATAAAATATGAGTTATATAGCTGAAAAAATAAAATGAAGCAGTTAGTTACTTTGGCCAATAGAGTAGACGAATTATCATATCTAATCAAACAAAATCTAATAAGTTTTCCATTTACCTTAGTTTCAATATTTTATCTTATCTCCAATATATATATAATCTTATCTATAGCTTACTACCTCAACACCCTCATTTTTAACTATTTTGTATAATTCTCTTAAATCTTCTTGGGATGGAGTTTTAAACTGTTTGGAGGGCTTTTTTAGCCCAAGGGCTTCATATTTACTATTTCCAAATAAGTGATATGGTAATAGCTCTAACTTTGGTTTATCTATACTAGCTTTAACAAATTTAGCAGTTTTTCTAATATTCTCTATACTTGAATTTACTCCATCAATTACTGGTATGCGAACTACCACAGCTACTTTCAATTCTTTAAGTCTTGATATGTTCTCTAATATCCTTTCATTGCTAACTCCTGTATAAAATCTATGTTTATCATCATCCATATGTTTTATATCTATAAATATTAAATTTAATTTTTCCAATATACCTTTCACGTTGTCAAATTGAAAGTAACCAGAAGTTTCAATAGCTAAATCTACAGATTTATCATAGAGTTTATTTACAAGCTCTCTCAACATGTCTATTTGCAGGGTTGCTTCACCTCCAGAAAAGGTAACACCGCCGCCTGAATATCTATAGAATATTCTTTGTTTTTCTATTATTTCTAATATTTGTTCACTATTATAGTGATAAATCAAATTTTTTCTACTATTAGTTGGACATACCTCTGTGCAAAGTCCGCAAGATTTGCATTTTTTTCGTTCAACAATCTGGTTTAAATTTATACTTACTCCATGTGGACATACCTGAACACACCTTCCACATCCTATGCAGGTCTTTTCGTAGTATGCAACCTTGTTATAATTTGTACAACTTTCAGGATTGGAACACCATTGGCATCTGAGGGGACAGCCAGCAAAAAAAATAATCGTTCTAATTCCATTCCCATCATTAACAGAAAAATTCTGTGGTTCCATAAAGTACCCACTTATGCTATTCATATAAATTCCTCCCTGCCCAAAATGAAATATTAGAAAGGGGACACAGCTTAAAACCATGTCCTTATTGTAATTCTAATAATTTTCATGAACTGTTCTTGCAATAATTGCATCTTGCATTGACCTAGATAAATTAACAAATTGTGTACTATACCCTGCAACCCTAACTAACAAATCCTTGTAGTCTCCAGGATTATTTTGAGCTTTACGCAGTGTTTCAGTAGATATGGTATTAAACTGAACATGGAATGCTCCTAGAGAAAAGAAGGATTGAATCATTGCTCCCAAGTTACTTTGTCCCCTTTTAGTATCCACTAAATTCTCATTCAATCTTAAGTTTAATAGTGTTCCACCAGAATGTACATCCTGATTAACTTTTGCTGCTGAACGCATGACTGCCAATGGGGTAGAGGTATCAGACCCTGCAAATGGTGATACCCCTTCAGACAATGGTTCCTTAGCCTTTCTGCCACACGGGGTTGCTCCAACAACTTTTCCTGCAGGCAAATAGTTAGAAATCCCCATGAAGGCAGTGATAAAATTATTACCATTAATGTCCTTATATTGGCGCCCCGCTTTGTAATAATGATTTGCTATTTTAATAGCAATATCATCAACATAGTCTATATCATTTCCATACTTCGGTGCCGCAATAGCTAATTGTCTTAACTCTTCATAACCCTCCCAGTTTGCATCAAGTGCCTTTATCAAAGTTTCCATTGTGGTAACTTTATTTTCAAAAACAAGTTTCTTAATTGCTGCAAGAGAGTTAGATGTAACCGCAAGGCCTATGCCTGTGAGCACAGGCCCTATGTTGTATTTTGCACCAGCGTTAACTAAGTCTTTGCCTTTTATCATACAATCTTCTATACAGGAGGATAAAAATGGTCTTGGAACCATTTCCTTATGAAGTTTCTGTGCTAATAAAGTAGCTATAATTGAGTGTTCAATTAAATTATCGAATTGTTTGTAAAAGGCTTTTTTCACTTCTTCATAAGATTCAAAGCTCACTGGATTTTTCTCATCTAAACCTATTTTCTCACCAGTGATCCTGCTTTTGCCTCTATTTAGTGCAAATTCTAAAGCTGAAGTAAAATTAATATTTACTGCTGAAGTCCATTCACCAGTTTTACGGAAATGTGGTACTACACAGCCACAATTATTCCAATCTCTAGCATCTTCTGGTTCATAGCCTGCATTTATGAGCATTTGATAACCTGCAGCATCATTATGGATTGCAGGAAATCCAGTACCCTTACTTACTAAATAAGTAACCGCATCTAAAAAACTACTAGGGCAGTCCTGATGAATTCTAACACTTAGACCTGGTTGGTGGGTTTTCACTCTTTCGGTGGCTTTCAAGCACATATATGAAAGATCATTTGTAGCATCTTTTCCCTCTCTTGTTTTACCGCCAACTGTAAGATTTTGAAATTGATTATATCCTGCAAAAAATTCAGCAGTATTTGCAGAAATTGTCCAAACCCATTCAGATAACTTTATCCAAAGTAATTCAATAAGCTCCTGTATTTGATCCCTTGTCATGATTCCTTTATCAATATCAGATTTATAGTATGGATACATAAACTGGTCAAATCTCCCTATGTTAAGTGCCAGTGGATTTTCAGATATTATTCCACCAACTTGTGTAAACCAGACAAACTGAATAGCTTCATAAAAAGTGCTAGGAGCCTTTTCAGGTATTTTACTGCATATTTCAGCAATTTTTAAAAGTTCTTTTTTTCTCACGTCATCATTTTCTACACCAGCCATGTCTCTAGCTTTTTCAGCATATCTATTTGCAAGTATAATAATTCCCTGAGAAGTAATTATTATAGAATTGTAAAAATCTTTCTTTTTCATATCTTCTGCTGAAGTAAGAGAAAGCTTGGAAATATTCTCTTTTGCTTGTGTAATAATACCCTCAAAGCCTTTTTTAAATAGAACATCTTGATAATCAGGTGTTATTTCGCCAACAGCCTGTCTCCATTTTGAATCATTATCAACAAAACCAGTATCCACTACAACCTTTGCAGTTTCTTTAGGTAATTGTGCTAAAAATGCCTCTTCCAAGGACTTTCCTTTCCAATACGGAAATATATTTTTTCTCACAAATGCCCTTTGTTCATCCGTCATAACATATGGATCCTGCACTCTTTTATCAAAATTATCCATTTCCCTATCTACCCAGCTCCAGGAGAACTCTGGAGTCAATATACCACATTTTCTGAATTCTCCAATAGCACCAACAATAAGTTCTCCATTAAAAATAGTAACATCAATTTGCTGACAAGTGTCTCTAAACGCCTTGGCTCTTCTTATAGGAATTGATTCACCTTCTGTTTTTTTGTGGGATTCTGTCCAAATCCTTGCCCTTTGGTATGAAATTGCCGGTTTTGCATTTATATAATTCTGTCTTAGATATTCAATTCTCTCTGTAATCATATTCTTTATCTCCTTTCATCTTTATATTTATTTTATCACATATTTCGTGCGTTATAGCATACAAAATTTCTAAAATAAATCCAGAATACATTTTTAATAATACTCTGGGTTTATTTCAATATTTAACTATATTTTGAAATACAGCTTCAATATCATATGGATTACTATAGGTATGATTTCTGTTTGCCTTAAATTTTAATGCTGAAGGAGCCGTAAGTTCAAAAATTTGCTCTTCTACAGTTATCACTACAGTGCCTTTTGTCACTACAACATATTCTTCCGCTGAATTTTGATGCGGTGTAGAAATATGTTTAGCACCAGGGAGCAGTTTAATATAAAAATATTCAAATCCTGATATTGGATTAAAAGGGAATACATCATATAATATCATTTTCCCATCTGATTCATATACAGGTTTTATACTATCTATTGATATTGCTTCAAAATTATTGGTTTCACTCCCTAGTATTTCAGAAAATGAAATTTTGAGCCCTGTAGAAATTTTCCATAATATTGATATTGTAGGATTTGATTCGCCTCTTTCAATTTGACCGAGCATTGCTTTACTCACTTCAGTAAGTTTAGATGCTTCCTCTAAAGTCAATCCCCTTTCAAATCTCACTCTTTTTAAAACAGAGCCTATATTAGATGTTGGATCATTCAATTTACATCAGCCTTTCTTAAGGTTGTCACTTAAAAATATCAGCTAAATAATTACTTGCCAATATCAATAAAAAGATTATCAACACATTATAATGCATAAATTCCAAGTGTAAAAGTAAAAGTAGTACTCTCATTCTCTACACTTTCAGCATAAATCTTGCCACCCAAACTATCTATAATAGCCTTTGCAATGGACAGTCCTAATCCATAGCCGCCATTTTCATGAGTTCTGGATGGATCCACCCTGTAAAACCTGTCAAATAGCTTGGGAAGATCTTGTTTGGATATTCCCTTTCCACTGTTTTTAATAGAAAATACAATATAGCGTTTTGTTTTTTTCAATGATATATTAATATATCCTTTTTCATCTGTATATTTTATGGCATTATCAAGCAAAATCATAACAACTTGTTTAATTTGTTCCGAATCACCTTTTACCATTATATCCTGTTCTACTTTATGAGAAAGCTTAATACCTTTTTCAAAAGCAACAGCTTCCATTGACAGCACTACATTGTTTACAATACTGCTTATATTTATGGATGAGTAAATCTTGCGTATACTTGCATTCTCAGTTTTAGCCAAATACAAGAGATCATTTATCAGTTTTGTCATTCTGCAAATTTCAGTTTTTATATAATTAAGCCATTTTTTCTGACTTTTGATTGTTTCTTCTTCATTTGCAAGGAGCGCATCTGAATTTGCATTTATAATAGCAAGGGGAGTTTTAAGCTCGTGAGAAGCATCAGCCACAAGCTGCTTTTGCTTTTCCCATACCTCTGCAATAGGTTTAATGGCACGATTAGCAAAATAAAGACTAATGATGAATATAACAATGAGCATAATAATACCCACAAGAATGAAAGTAGCTAACAGTTCTCCTAGTGTCTTATGTGTATCCGTAACATCTAAAAATTTAATCTCATATCCCTTGTCCGTGGTGGTATTTATTGATTGCTGGCCACTTTGAAAAATTACATGATTTTCAACAATAGGTGATAAGGTATACTCCCACAGTTTACCATCAAGGTTTATTGTGGAATTGTTTTTTTTATTATTCCAGGCAAGCTCAGCTGCTTTGTGATAGCTTTCATCAGACATATCAATATAGGAATCAATATCTGATATCTTTCCATCTGAATCTACTCTTATAGAGAAGGAAAGAGAATAATCGGAAGGAATATTGCGAATTATATGTAATCCAGCAGAAACGCTGCCATTGGTCTTTGGTGAATTACTACTGCCTTCAAACCTGATAACAGGTAATGAAAGCAGCTTATTCTGATTTTCCATTTGCATATTGTTATAAGTTATTGTATAAATGACAGCAAACGCCGTAATCATCATCACTGAAATAATTGACATATTAAGAATTAGAAACTTATTACGCAGCCTTTTAAACATATTACTTGCCACCCTTTTCCATACTTATAACATATCCCGCTCCTCGTACTGTTTGGATAAAAACATTTGACTTAATATTTTTTAACTTTTTTCGTATAAAAGATATGTAAACTTCTACGTTATTATATTCCACATCAGTTTCGTAACCCCACAGTTTTTCAACAATAGTATTCTTTGAAATTATAATGCCTTTTCCTTTGATTAGCAGTTCTAACAATTGACATTCTTTTAAGGTCAATCTAAATTCCTGCTTCCTACAGCTTAGTCTCAAATTAAGAGGGTCTAATTCCATATCTCCATATTTTAAAATTCCCTCATTTACCAATTCACTTTTCCTACGCCCTAAAGCCCGCAAACGAGCTAATAATTCCTCCGCCTCAAAGGGTTTTGCCAAATAATCGTCCGCACCGCTGTCTAATCCTCTTACTTTATCCTCTGTTTCCCCTTTTGCTGTCAATAAAATCACAGGGGTTTCAATACCATTTCTACGTAATTCTTTAAGTAAGCTTATACCGTCCATTTTAGGAAGCATAATGTCTAGAATTATTATATCATAAATACCTGAAAGCCCACAGTCCAGTCCACTTTCACCATTATACTCCAAATCAACACTATAGTGATTTCTTTTAAGAATTTGAGCCACTGCTTCTGCCATATACTTTTCATCTTCCACCATTAAAATTCTCATTTTCATATCTCCTCATCCATAAGTTTAAGCTACTAAAAACAGGATACATTCAAAACAAAGGAGCTGCTGTGAAGCTCCTTCGTTTTGAATTGCTTTATAATGGTCTTTTTATCCAAGTAAGTCTGTAATCTCACATTGACTAGTTTTCATAGCTATTAATTAGCCTCAGCTGCACTTTGTGTTTTTACCATTTTAATTTTCTTACCATCTTCACTTACAGTTACACCTTTAGGAACCTCTTTACTCCAGGTTTTACCACCATCCGTAGAGTAGCTTCTAACACCGTTTTCCACTTTTACTGCTAAACCCCCTTTACCTTTAGTATCACCTTCAAGTGAAAGACCTTTTAAAACACCGCCTGTACTGTCTTTGTCTTCATTAACAGTTACACCCTCAGGAGCTTTTCCACTCCATGTCTTACCACCATCTGTGGAATAGCTTCTAACACCATTTACCACTTTACCAAGCAGGGAATTTGTGGAATTTGATGCTAATACCGTTCCGGTTCCTATGGTAGCAGCAAATGCTCCACAAAGAAGAGCAGCACCCATTTTCTTTTTCGTTGTATTCAAAATTAATGATAACCTACTTTTCATATTTTTAATACCTCCAGAATAACTTTTCTTGTAAGCAGCTGCCTTACAGTTTTCATTATAATGGCCATACCTTGAATGACTCTTAAAAAGAAAAACTTTTAGAATTTTATTATCTAATTTTTTAAATTCGAATCATCAACCATTTTCTTTATATTCAAGCAAATTTCCTAGATGACAATTAAATTCTCTACAAATTGCTTATTATAATATATTTTATCTCAATTTTGTTCTGTCATTTTTATTTAAAATAGTGTAGAGTATTTATATGGAATTAAAAATTTTATATTATTACTTTGAATATTAATTATACAAGATGGGTGGATGATATTATGAATAAGATTAAAAATCTTTCAATACGTGTTCGTATTATGCTTCTAGTTTTTTTTGCAATGCTTGTATCAAATATATCTATAGCAGTTACTTTATCCTACAATATCTACAATGATTTTTTTCAAATAATCACTGGAGGGATTATTCTCAAAGCCATACTATTTTTTATAATTTTTGAGGTAATTGCAGCTTCACTGTCAGAATTTGTTATTGTAAAACCTTTAAAAAAAGGCATTATACTTGCAGATTCTATTGCGGATAACGATCTTTCTGTTGACATTGAAACTATTCAATACGGAGAAGCAGGACAGATGATAGAATCCCTTTTAAAGGCAAAAAATAATTTAAAAAACTTAATATCAGAAATACAGAAATCCTCTAAAAAAGTAACTTTCTCATCTGAAAATTTGAATAATGTAATTGTACAAGCTAGTACTCAAATAAATCAAATTAATGAAGGAATTAAAGAACTTATATCTGATTTTCACCGAAATGTTGAAAATATAAAACAATCTTCAATTTCATTATCTGATATAACTGACAATTCACAAAATACTGCTGAACTCGCTTCTAAAATTTTAGAATATACAAAATCAGTAAAGTATGCTGCTGAAAATGGCAAAGTTTCTGTTGATTCTATTGTAGGAGCTATAAATGATCTTGCCTCAAACTCAAAAGATGTAAGTGATGAGGTACTTGAGCTTGAAAAGCAAAGTAATAAAATTGATGAAATTGTTGTTATTATTTCTGGAATTTCAGAACAGACAAATCTTCTTGCCTTAAATGCTGCTATCGAAGCTGCTAGAGCCGGCGAGGCAGGCAGAGGCTTCTCTGTAGTAGCTGAGGAAATAAGAAAACTTGCAGAAGACACCAATAGTTCACTTCAGGATATCGGTAACCTTGTTAAAGATATGAATGCAAAAACTAGAAATGTAGTATCTGCTGTTATGACAACAGAAGAAAAGGTGGAACTTGGGGTTTCTAAATCTAACCAGGTAAAGACAAGCATAGATGAAATTATTGGCAGTATTGAAAATACCTTTAGTATGTTGAATACCATAACTGAGGGAGTTACAACTCAGGCAGCTGCTCTTGAAGAAATGAGTGCAACTATAGATAGTGTGAATTCTACTGTTGAATCAGGAATTGATGTTTCAAATGATATTAAGGAAAAACTGAATATACAAGAAACCTTATTTAATAAAATTGACAGTACTTCTGGTGAATTAGTGGTTTTATCTGAAGACATGAATAATCTTACAAATACATTTAAATTATAATTCTAAGCCTACTCTTATTTTCTATCTTTAAATTTTATTGTAAAATATTACAAAATAACTTTATAAATCGTACCCTTGTAGAATATATATATAATAGTCTTAAATTAATTCTCTAAAGAGGGGAGATGATAATTTGACTAAAGAAGAAATTGCTCTGCAATTGGCCGTAGCAGCTCTGGGCCATTTTAATCTCTTAGAAGAAACTAAAACAGACATAAAATTTGATACAGATAAGCAACTAACCAAACGACTGGGAAAGCATGTTGCTAATTTATACAATACAATCCTTGATAACATAAATGTCAAATAAAACAAAGTACCTAAGATTTATATAAATTAAATCTGGGTACTTTTTTACAAATAAACTCCATCCAGACTTAAAAGTCACTTGATAAATATTGAAAAATACATACTTATATAGTAACTTAATAGTATATGTCTTTATAGAAGGAGGGACATGCATGCTTGAAATAAAAAATATAAGTAAAGAATTTAAAGATATAAAAGCTGTAGACAATCTATCTTTCCATGTAAGTGAAGGAGAAATAGTAGGCCTTCTAGGTGAGAACGGTGCCGGAAAAACCACTACTTTAAGAATGATTTCCACTATGTTAAAACCTACCCGGGGAACTATAGAAGTTAACGGATACGATGTAATTAGAGAACCTTCCAAGGTTAGAGGAGAAATAGGTATTTTATTTGGAGGTGAGGTTGGACTTTATGATAGATTATCAGCAAAAGAGAACATTGAATACTTTGGACGCCTTTATGGAATGACTCAGGAAAAAATAAATAAAAAAGTGGAAGAACTCATAAAAGATCTTGGAATGGAAGAATACATAGACAGAAAAGCAGGCAAATTCTCAAGGGGAATGAAACAGAAGGTATCCATAGCAAAGTCTATAATACATTCTCCAAAAGTAATGCTGTTTGATGAGCCAAGTACCGGACTGGATGTTTCCGCAGCAAGAATAATACATGAATTTATTTTGAAATGTAAAAGTGAAAATAAAATAATTCTTTTATCTTCTCACTCCATGACAGAAGTAGAAAAACTCTGTGACAGAGTTATAATAATCCAAAAAGGAAGACTTATAGAAGAGGGAACCATAGAACAATTAAAGAAAAGATATAATAATTACAACCTTGAAGAAGTATTCATAAAATTAATAGGAGGTAATGTCCATGAATAACTTTTGGATAATTTTCAAGAAAGAACTTATGGATGTTTTTAGGGATAAAAAAACTCTTGTGTTCACTATATTATTGCCTATTATAATGTATCCTGCCATGTTTAAGATAATAGATTTTACTATGAAGGACACTACAAAATCCATTGAAAAAAATATAACCATTGCCTATAAAGGCAGTGAAAGCTCTTCAGTATACACCATGTTAAAAAATCTAAATAACATAACTATAGATAATACAGGCAATGCAAGTGAAAAACTGAAAAAGGGGAAAATATCCCTTATAATTGAAGCTCCTGAAGACTTTGACTTTAAAGTTTCCAATAAAACTGAGGCCACTGTCAAAATAATATATGATAAAGACTCCAGTAAATCCTCCCTGGCATCTTCACTTATAAAAGATACTTTAGATAATTATAATAAATCTATTGTATATAAAAGATTAAGTGAAGAAGGAATCAATACCGATATATTAACTCCTTTTCAAGTAAAAGAGGAAACTTTAGATAATCAAAACGATAATGCCCTAGCCTTTGGAATTTTAAGTGTACTACCTACTATATTAATTATTTTTATGATAAGTCCCACCATAGGAATAGCTGCTGATCTTGTGGCAGGTGAAAAAGAAAGAAACACCTTTGAAGCACTTTTATCCACATCTGTGAAAAGAATGTCTATATTTTGGGGAAAACTTATGGCAATTTCATCTGTGGCACTTATTACATTAATAGTTACATTAGCTTCCATGATAGCCTCCATGCTCTACATATTTTCCTCAGAAGGAAAATTAAGTATTCCCATAGGTGCTTTTATGATTATAGGCATAGTATCTCTGTTTGTGTTAATAGCACTAAGCTCTATAGAAATATCCATAAGTATGTTTGCCCGTTCCATGAAAGAGGCAAATACCTATCTTGGCGGATTTATAATTCCTGTAATGATTTTGACTTACATACCTTTTATGATGGATTCAAAAAATATAGGTTTTCTATTTTTTAATATCCCCATAGTAAATGCAGTGGTAGTTATGAAAGAAGCTATTGCAGGAGTATTTAACCCTACTCATATTACAGTAGTTTTATTATGGCATATTGTATATGTAATAGCTTCCGTATTTTTGGCAAAATTTATGTTTTCCAAAGAAGAAGTTGTATTTAGATCTTAATAATTAACCATTACTTCCAACTATGAGTTTTGAAAATTAAAGTCCCCATCTAATATGTGGGGACTATTTTACACTTATTTAGAAACTGTTGTAAATTTTATGCTTCTTTTTTGTTTCATCAACTTGCCAGAAGTATTTTTTAAATTGTTAATTGTTATTGTATAGGATGTATTAACATCATTCTCTCTCCGCTTTACACCACACTTATATTTAATTTATCCTACTTATCCACAACACCCCATTCATTCCACCTTCACATTTTTCGACGAATCTACAATTTTGATACTCATAAATGAAGCAAACGAACATAGAAAAATATCAATTACCCAAATCAGTGTATAGCCACCGGTTGCTTCAATAAACACGCCTCCAAGCCACGAACTGAGGAAACCTCCAATCTGATGGCAAAAAAAGAAATCCTATCAGCGTTGCGATTTTAGCTGCGGAAAATTCTCTGTTTACGATTCCAGATGTAGGTGAAACTGTGGCATCCCCACTCAAGCCAAGACCGATACTGAACACCAGGGAAGTGGCTGGATTTTTCGGAAGCAGGAACAGATATAGGGCTACCACCATTATACATTCCCACCCCTACCTATCATATAAGTTATTTTTCTGTTCCAATACAATATCTATTAATTAAGTCCAAAAACAGTTTTATTACAGGATTTGCATTATTGGGATTTACTACACAAACATAAGAGTCAGAGTATTCGGAATCAAACTTTATAGAGTGATAGTGTGGACTATTTAACAATATTGGATCATATGGATTTGAAATAGTAAGTCCATTATACGATAGTACCTTAAAGTAAGCAACTTCTGACGAAGCCACTTCCACCTGATGAACATTTGTAAGATCAAAACGATCTTTGAAAATTTTATCCACCTGATATCCATTTGGTGCAGTTAGAAAAAAGGTCTCTCCACAAAGATCATTATAATCAAGAGTTTGTTTATTTGCTAGCCTATGATGAGTAGACATAACAATTAGAGTTTCTACTTCTTTCAATGGTATAACAGTAAAGCCTGATTTGTCCCAATGAGGGAAATCAAGACCAATAGCAATATCTATGCTCTCATTTTTAAGTCCTTTGATTTGTTCCCATGAAAATAATTTATTACATCGTATCTGTAGTGATGACCATGTTTCACGTAGTTCATTAATAATAGGAAAAAACATATATTCTGAATAATAACCGGATTGAAAAGAGATAGATAATGAACCTATTTTCCCTTCCGAAGCAATTTTTGCCATATTAAGAGTATAATTTATCTCCGAGATTGCTGCTTTCACACCTTCATATAGTATTTGTCCAGGCTCAGTAAGGCGAATTGGTTTACTATTTCGATTGAAAAGAGCGTAGCCTAATTCATCTTCCAACAACTGTATATGCCGACTTATTGTTGGTTGGGATGTATAGACTTGTTCTGCCGCATGGGTAAAATTTCCCGTTTCAGCAACTGAAATAAAATATTTGAGTTGTAGTAAAGTCATATTAATCTCCATTCCGCCGCCAAGCGGCAGCACAAATAGTAATGAAAGTTTTTGACTACCTCTACTTTTTTGCTACAATAGTTTCAAGAAGCTACACTACAAAGCACGGTAGGAGGAGTCGTAAAAACTCTCTTCGTTTTATACAGCATATTAATCAGTGTAAGTCTCACCTTTCAAGCACAAATAAGTGGCTCTATAAGATCGTACACTAAGAATTGTTTTAACACCTAGTTAAATGTGTGGTGAGGCAGTCAATGGCTTCTTTATTTTATTACAAAAGGAGTTTTTAACCATGAAAGTTGTTTATCAAACCTGTTGTGGTGTCGATGTTCATAAATCTTTTCTCGTTGCCACTATTATCAAAACCACTTCTGGTGCTGAACCATCCTATCACAAGAAGCGTTTCTCCACCTTTAACAATTCTATTCTGTAATTCAAAGACTGGTTGATTGAAAATCAATGTCGTGATGTCTGCATGGAATCTGTTGGTAAATACTAGGTTCCTGTGTTTAACCTTTCGGAAAACGAAATTAATGTCACCATAACTAACCCTAAGTGGGTGAAAGCTGTAAAAGGAAACAAGGACGAAGAAATATCTTCCAGACTACTTCGTTCGCGCACATATGGATTATATCACATCTACCATCAATGATATAGACTCTATGATTAATTCTTTGATTGCTCCGTATGAAAATGCTGTCCAGTTACTGTGTACCATTCCAGGTATAAAACGTGATAGTGCAATCACTATCACCTCTGAAATTGGTGCCGATATGTCTCAGTTTTCCTCTTCAAAACGTTTATGCTGTTGGGCAGGATTAATTTCTGAATCGCTAGAAGCTTCGTGATTTTTAATCTATAACCTACACTTTTTCAAAAGCTACCTTTTAGATAGCTTAGTAAAGTGCGCCATTCTTTGGCTGTCCTCTACTTTCTTTCACACTACCTCCATAGATTATTATTGTAAATAAATCCTTGAAAATATGCTTTTTACTATATTATAAACATATTCTCTTTTCTTCATACACTTCTCTTTCTTATTTTCGGTATAGCAATCCTTCCAATCTTCATGGACTTGCTCCTTACCTGTATATTTTTCTGTCCTAGATTATTTTTATAAAATAAAACAGCATGATCAGGTATACGAGTTTTAATCGATTACCCAATCATGCTTAACAGCTCAGTTCAATTTACACTAAATTTCCCGTGGAATTATTTGTTCAAAAAGTAATTACTATCGCCGTAGATCTTTGCAGGATTGTAACCGATTCCTAATTCTTTATACATATATTCAATAGAATCACGTAAGCCATTCAGTTCTAACTCTCGACCTTCTTCAATAGTATAGCCAGAAAGAGGTAATTCGATTTCAAGATCAATGGTATCCAGACCTTCTGGTGCTTCTTCTCTCAAAATATCCATGATAGCCTTGCAGTCAACATTTCCCGCTCCGATTGCTGTACCAAGTGAATGTGTTCCATCAGGATCTGCAAATACTCTATTATCACAGAAATGTACACAATAACAATATGGTGCCATTTTACGGACACAATCTGCAATACCTTCCATAACCATTAATGAATTGATCGTATCACAGCATGCACCTATCAGCGGATGATTCAGCTGTTCAACCAGCCAGATTACTTCATCTGCGAACAGATCACAATGGTTCTCGATTGCAATTTTCATACCATATTCCTCAATAAGTGGAATATTATCATGGAACTGATTATAAATTTCAACCAGCTGTGCCATAACAGAAGGTGCTAAGCAAGAGTGAGAAGATTTCTCTGGATGCTCTACATCTGTGCTATACTTCACAAGGTTACATCCTAATTTATGTGCAATATTTAAGGAATCTACAACATTGCAATTTACACGAGGATCAGAAGGAGCATTGAAAGAAACGTTAAGCTCAAGTTCAATACCTGCATCCTCAGCAATTTTACGGCACTCTGCCAAATGTTCGTCTGATGTATCATTCTGGATATCTACCAAAGTTATATGAAGAACATCCAGTCCAACTTCTGCTGCAATGTTTACCAAATCTTTAAATGTTGCTACCTGTTCAAATGCATGATGTTCTCCAAATTCCTGAAATCCCCAGCTCTCGCCAAAACCTGAAAGGTGCAGCGTATAACTATGCATTCCAATTTTAAATTTTCTGTCGTGATTCTTAATCATGTTTTTTCTCCTTTATTTTGAAAATTTTATTTTACACTGTATCTGACTTAAGTACAACTTATCATTGGTTTATTTTTATTAATTATTGATTTCCAAGTTTCCTGCAGTGATCAACTGAGACTTTTACAAACTCTTCAAATATTGCATCAAATCCCATAGATTCAATCTTTTCCAATGCTGTTACCGTAGCACCACCAGGTAATCTAAGTGCAGTTTCAAGATCCTTCAGACTGATATCGGAAGAAAGTATCATTTCCGCACTTCCCTTAACTGTCTGAGCAAATAAACGAATTGCTGAGTCGGGATTCAGTCCTAACTTTTCTGCCTCTTTTACCATTAGGTTGGATATATGATAAATAAATCCAGGTGTCGAACCATTAAAAGGAAGTATTTCAGCCATCATACCGTCTGGAATCTCTTCCACAAGACCACATGATCTAAGGATTGATGTAACATTCTCTACATCTTCATCCGTGCAGTTTTCATTACGTGATACCGCAAATGCACCTTCTCCTACCTGTGAACTCATGTTAGGCATGCAAATCACAACCTTGCAGTCCTTGCCAAGATGTTCTTTATACCAAGGCTGCTCAACACCAGTTACTACTGTTAACATCAGCTGTCCCGGTCTATAGCATGCTTTCAGTTCATCGATGATAAATCCGACAACCTTAGGTGTTACTCCGAGAACCAGCATTTCTGAATTATCAACAAGCTCCTTCATGCTATCAAATGTTGCATAACCTTTGGATGCATAATCTTCACGTACACCTTCGTTAATATCGTAAACACCAATTTCTGAAGGGTCATACCCCTCTTTAAGTTCTGCTCCTCTGTGCATTGCACGAATAATATTTCCTGCAGCAATAAATCCATAACGTAACATAATTGTATCCACCTTTCTCTTAAATCTATTTTAAATTATTGTTCTAACATATTTGTTTGTAATGTACGCACACTGCTCCATATGCTCTTTTGAAGGAGTCTCAATATCGGGAAGCTGATACGTAAGTCCCAATTTACGGTAAGTATCCGTTCCAAGACGATGATAAGGCAATAGTTGCAGATGATCCACACCCGGTAGTTCAGCAAGAAACCTTCCAAGGAGCTCCAGATCCTTTTTGGAATCATTCACTCCTGGAATCAGCGGTCTACGAATAATCAGCTTCATACTACTTCTCTTAGCCCCAGCTTTACGAATGTTGCTAAGAATGACGTCATTGGGAACCCCTATATACTTTTTATGGTTTTCTGGATCCATTAGTTTCAAATCCACAAAAGCAGTATTTGTACATCTTAGAATAGTCTCGATCTTATTCCAGTCCCCGTAAAAAGAGGTTTCGATACAAGTGTCAATTCCTTCCCAGCATGCACGGCGCACTAAATTATAAACAAACTCGGATTGTGTAAGAATTTCTCCTCCGGATACCGTCATACCACCACCTGAATGAAAATAAAAAGGAATATCTTTTCGAACTTCTACCATAACCTCTTCAACAGTCATACTACGGCCATAGGTAATACTTCCATCCATAGTTGTCTGAATCCGTTTATCATGACTTTCAGGAGTTGAACACCACTGGCATCGCAGAGGGCATCCTTTCATAAATACAACTGTCCGAAGTCCATCTCCATCGAAAATGGAACTTTTTTCAATACGAAGTACAGAGCCTGAAAGATCCATATTTTCATAACTTTTATAGCTCATTATATTGACCCTTTCTATCAACCCCAGCTTTCAATCTCCGTACGCTGAATAATATCATTCTGGATATCCCTGCCCAGCTCTACAAAGAATGCTGTATAGCCTGCAACTCGTACTAAAAGATCTCTATGATCGTCCGGATTCTCCTGTGCATCCAAAAGAACTTCGGCATCGATAATATTATACTGTGTATGATAAATATCCAATGTACACTGAGTCTTCAACATAACCATCATATTATTTAGTCCACGCTCGCCTTCAAGAAGTTTCGGATCAATCTTTAGATTCATCTGTGTTCCCTGAGTAAAACGTGTATGTGGTAAGTTACTTATAGATTTCAAAAGTGCAGTAGCACCATTTACATCAGTACCACCTGTAGCACCGATACCATCTGCAAGAGGTGTCCATGCTTTACGTCCAGAAGGAAGCGCTCCTACGCTTTGTCCGATTGGCACGTTACCAGATACGGGAAGCATACCTGCTGTCAATTTACCAAATGGTGAATCATATTTCTCAATCTGATCCACAAGATAGTTGTAGATTTCTCCAGCACAAAAATCAGCCTTGGGATCATCATTTCCGTATTTTGGCGCATCCATACACATCTTATAGATATCATCATATCCTTCAAAATTTGCATCCAACGCTTTGCAAAGTTCATCCATAGTCAATTTCTTTTCATCGTAAATAAGATTTTTAATATCTGCCACAGAATTAATGATGTCTGCCTGTCCAATGATATTGATACCATTACCTACATTAAACTCAGCTCCTCCATTTGCGTAATCTTTGCCTACCTTCATACAGTTCGGATATGTCAACGAAAGCGCTGCAACTGGACGATAATTCTCGCTAAGATAATCCAAATAGGAGTTCATTGTTGCCATGGTATGTGTGAAATAAGCAATCTGTTTTTTGATTGCTGCCATAAAATCGTCGAATGTCTTAAAGTCACGAGGATCGCCAGTCTGAATAGAAATCTGCTCACCGGTCTTACGGCTCTTACCATTATTCATAACCATATCTACAACGCCACCCATGCTGATTTCACCGATATCAGTATAAGATTTTAAACGTCCTTCCAGATTCGTCTCAACGCAGCCACATGGAGTCCAGTCCCATGCCTGTGACATTGGAATACCCTTATTAAGAAGCATCTTGATACCAGCATCATCATGATAGATAGCAGGCATCGTACGTCCCATACGGATGCACTCTGCAGCTTTTCTTAAGAATGAATCCGGGTTTTTGGAAATATTGTAACGAACGGTCATGTTTGGTTCTTTCAGGGCAGTATCTTCTGTAGCCTGAATTGTCATATAGGAAAGATCATTAACAGCGTCATTTCCATATTGATCAATACCACCTGCGCAAACCTGAACAGTCATATTATAACCTGCGGAGAAAGCAGCACTTTCACCGTCTTGAAATAACCCCATTTCTGCAATCTTAATCCAAAAACAATCCATAAGTTCCTGAGCTTCATCCTGTGTCAATATACCATCTTTAATATCTTTCTTATAATAATCAATAAGATACTGATCCATACGACCTAAATTGTAGGAAGAGGCATTCTGCTCCATGAAGATACAGAACTCATAAGTAAGCATACTCTGCAGTGCCTCATAGAAGTTGCGAGGTGGATTTGCAGGAACGTTGCGGTTCACTTCTGCAATTTTTAACAGTTCTGCCTTACGTATCTCATCTGTTTCTTCTGCTGCCATCTTCTCAGCTAGATCTGCATGACGGTTAGCAAGTGCAATGATACCTTCAGCTGAAATAATAAGCGATTTATAGAAGATTATCTGTTTCAGTACATCTTCTCCATTTGCATCATCAAGAGCAGCAAGTTTTTCTTCAGCTTCTTTCTTAATTCCAGAAATACCTTTTTCAAGAAGAGTTCTCCATCCAGGTGTATTCTCACCATATCCACGAACAAACTTTTTATCAACATACAGCATTCCGCCATCACGCATTGTTCTTACATCTTCAGGCATCATTGCATTCCAACGATCAAGAACACATTTACCTCTCCAATAAGGAGCCACTTCATCCATGAAGAGTTTCTTGTTCTCATCAGACAGATAAAATGGATCATATTTACGTGTACTGATAGTATCCAGCTCTTTCTCAATTACGGAGCAAGCAGAATCTGGATTGAGGATTCCCGCACGTGGTTTGAATGCAACACCGCCAACTAAAAGTTCATTGTCCTGAATGTAAATCGGTTTATTCTCATATACATTCTTCATAGCGGTAGCTTTCTGAATCTGCCATGGCTGGCCTTCTGTGGCTTTAAATCCTTGGGTTACATAGTAAGCATCCAGAATGTCCATTTCAACACGATGAGACATATAATTTTCTCTCAGTGCCTGTATTCTCTGCATATAATCTTTTAACATGATATATTCCTCCTTTATAATTATTATTTTTTTCTTTCATTAACTTGTAGATAATCTCTTATCCGTATCTACCAAATGAATATGTTTTACGGAAGTTTCTGGTGCAAACAGATGGCAAACCACTCCTCCGATAAGCAATATGGCAAAGCAGACACCTAAAGTACCATATACACCAACGCCTTTTACAAGAATTGGAAGCAGAAAAGTTCCTGCAGCTGCTCCAAGTCGACTGAAGGCAATAACTATACCAACACCTGTGCCTCGAACACGATCATCAAATAATTCTGGTGGATATGGATTTTCTATTACAACAGCAATTGACATAACCAGTGCATATACACAGAATGAAGTAACCATAATAATAGTTGGTCCGTTATGTCCTACAATCATCACACCTAGTGCAATGGCAGCAATATAAAATGTTGAAACAAGAAAGCGTTTTCTCGAAATCCTGTTACACAGATAGGTTCCGATGAATGCTCCTGCCATACAGAAGACATCGTATAAAATACTAGATGTATTTGCATTTCCCATATTCAATTTACTAATTAATATAGGAAGAAAGATACCTACTCCAAAGTAAGGGAAAACCTGACATGCCCAAAACGCTCCACCTACAAGTGTATTTTTTCGATATTTGGGACTAAACAATTCCATCACAGATACTTTTTCATTAAGTTCTTTCTTTTCTTCCACAACAACACAATATTCATCTCCAAGTTTTTCCGTAATCAGCTTGTTTGCCTCCTCCAACCGGCCAACTGTAGCCAGCCATGCAGGAGATTCTGGAACCCCTATAACAATTCTTGAAATAGCGGCAAGTGCACCTGGAATAACTGAAGTAATGAAAATGACATGGTAATCTGTAGATAAGTTTCCCATAATCAGTCCTGCAAAGAAGGAAGCTACATAACCAAATGTCCAGAAAATAATAAACCTACTCAGATAAATCGGTCCGTCCTTAGGTGAAAACCACTCTGAAATAATTGTAGATCCCACTGTATAATCAACAGCAATACAAAGACCGATACAGATACGCAGAACCATTAAAATTTCAACACTTGATGTAAAAAGCTGAAGGATAGAAAATACGGAAAATAATACCATACCCAATATCAACAATTTGCTTCTGCCAATTTTATCTGCAATATTGCCAACAACAAGGCTCCCTGCAAGTCCAATCAGTGTTCCGGCTCCCAACAACCCAACCCAAAAAGTACTTAACCCCAATTTATCCTGAGCTTGTGTTACTGCTGTACCTGCAATCCCCAAAGCATACCCACACGCAATCTGGCCTAGAATAGTACAGACATATAGCATCAGATGGAATTTCATAAATGGCGCTTCTTTATAATTTTTTTTCATTTTTTTTCATTTTTTCTCCTTTCATATGCTTTCGTTAATATATTAACATTCAATTGTTCAAACCGGAAATACCTATGGTGAATATCACTATTCAAAAAATAAATAGTACGTTTTTCAAAACATGATGTCATTCCAAAATTTTCTACAGTTTTACAGTTACATATTGCTTAATTTAGCCTGGATCTATTGATTTTACTGGGATTCAGGCTTAAATTAAGTGGATTAAAAATAGATTATTTTACAGATTGGTTGGAGCAAAAAATGTTTTTACCATATGGTAAGTATCCTACTTCAAATGAAAATATATGGATAGGATGGATCAAATTTTTAACATTTATGTACATAATATCAGGAGATAATTTTTTAGATAACATTAATAGGAGTTTTGATGAAATTTGGAATTACGAAACTAGTGCAAGAGATTTAGAACGTATAATTAAACGTTCTACTGAAGGGGTGATTAGGAGTGTTAAAGGAGTGTAACAAAGAGGTTCTTGGATTTTTAAAAGAAACTGAGAGAAGTGAAGAATATAATGATGCTGGGCGCACATATAAAAGGGAGAATTAAAATCTTTTTCTCCCTTTTGATGACTTTATACCCATTTCTTCTCTATATTTGGCCACAGTTCTCCTTGAAATATTCATGCCTTGCTCATTAATTAAATCACATATTTTTTGGTCCGATAGTGGTTTTTTTCTATCTTCTTCATCTATCATTTTCTTTATGTTATTTTTAATGATTAAACTTGATACATTCTCTTCATTAAAACTTGTAATCATACCCGTAGTAAACAAATCCTTTATTTTTATGGTACCCCTGCTTATGTGTATATATTTATCCCTTATAGCCCTGCTTACAGTGGACTCATGCACATTCATACTATTTGCTATTTCTTTTAATGTCATAGGCTTTAGATAATTTTCCCCATAATCAAAATAATCCCTTTGAATTTCCAGTATTTTTTCTAGGACTCTATAAATAGTACTTTTTCTATGTTGTATACTTTTTATCAAAAATAATGCACTGTTTAATTTTTCTTTTACATAACTTACTGCATCTTTATCAGTATCATTATTTATTATATCTTTATACATAGCATTTATAGTAAGTCTTGGCGTTAAATCATCATTCATAATTATAAAATATTCATTATCTATTTTTTTTATATATGCATCTGGTGATATATACCTTACACTTTCTCCTGTATAAAATCCCCGGGAAGGTTTAGGGGAAAGTGTCTTTATTAAATCTCCATATTCCTGAGCCTGCTTCACATCTATATTCAACTCTTTTGCTATAACATTATATTTATTTTCTGCTATAAACTCCAGATATTTATCAATTATTATAAATATATTCTCCTCATCCATACCTTTTTGCTCTATCTGTATTTTTAAGCATTCCCCTAAATTTCTCGCTCCTATTCCATGAGGCTCTAAAGAATGAATCAAATCTACACAATATGATGCCAGTTCTTTTGAAATTTTCAATTCTTCTTCTATTTCCTCATTTTCCAGTATTAAATATCCTCTATCATCTATATTTTCTATAATATATAAACATATTGTCTTTATACAATGGTTTTCATCAAGATCCCTTATTTGATCTTTCAAATACTCTTTTAAAGACTTTTCTTCAGAAATAAAATTAAAGGGAGATACTTCCTCGCCAGAGTTTCTATCATAACTATGATGACTATAGTTGTCAAAATCTAAATTTTTTATAATTTCTTTATACTCAAGTTTATCTTTCTCTACTTTATCCACATTGGATTCTTTAATATCAAGCACAGGATTTTCCTGAAGTTCTTTTTCCACATATTCCTGAAGTTCAAAGCTTGACATTTGAAGCAACTTTATGGATAATTGCATTTCCTGGGTCATGGCCAATCTTTGCTCCTGAGTTAAATTAAGAGCAAAATCCATTTTCACCTTTATACACCTCCCATCTAAGATTATTATCAAGTGATTCTTATGTTCATCGCATAAGAATCATTTTCTACCACTATTATTATATCATGAAGTCACAGAATTGATGAAAACTTTTTCAAATACTATGTCAGAAATATTATCCTTATATGTTATATTAGGTGTTTCTTAGTAATAGAACTGTATCATTTAGATCAAGTGATTCTTAGGTTCAGGTGGAGTTTGCTGTAGGAACTGCTTATCTCCATCTGAACCTTAGAAGAACTTATCCAGGCGCATAGCAGTGCTTATCTCCCTTTGAAGAAGATGGGAGTATTAGCAATGGTAGATGTTCGGATAAAAAAGAGGACATTTCACAATATGGAAATGCCCTCTTAAGATGGGATATTTAATGATTGTAGGTTACATATTAATATAACTTTTTATATGTGTTTACTATGTCTTCTCTTGAAAAAGGTTCATAATTGTTTACCAACAGTCTCTGCTGTCCTTCTATTACTGAATCAGCAAAAGTTTCAATTTCTTCCTCTTTCATTCCATATTCTCTTAATGGTTTTCTTGACAATAATTTATCTAAAAGCTGTGATAAACTGTCATAAGCTTCATTTTCATCACATTTTAGTATACCTGCTAATAGTTTATTTACATCTTTAATCTTGCCATTTGGATTTTTCTCATAATAAGTTTTAAATATTTCTGTAAAGAACAGATAATTTGCCTCTCCATGAGGTACATGATAATTTCCGCCTATTGGATATGAGAGTGCATGAACCGCTCCTACTCCTGCATTTCCAAAAGCTATACCTGCATAATTGCTGCCTATAACAAAATCCTCAATTATTTCAGTTCTGTAATCATTCCCTTTTTCTACCATTTGCATGTATCCATTTAAAATTAACTCCATAGCTTTTACACTAAACATGTCAGTATAAGGATTTGCATTTGGAGATACATAAGCTTCTGTTGCATGTATTAATGCATCTACGGAACTGGTTACGAAAAACTTATATGGAAGTCCTTTTATAAATTCTGGTACAAGTACTGCATAAGTTGCGTATAACTCATCTGAAGCAATTCCTTTTTTAGTATGTCTTCTCTTTAATTCTGCAACTGATACATTTGTAACTTCTGAACCTGTTCCACATGTAGTTGGAACTATAATTAATTCTTTGTTTTTTACAAGAGGTACTTTTCCCTCAAACAAATCTAATGAATCATCAGTATACTTAAGACTGAGGATTTTGGCTATATCTATTACAGATCCTCCTCCTACAGCAATAATTCTATTATACTTTTTATCTCCAATATCCTTAATTATATTGTTTATCATTTCATCAGAAGGTTCACCAAGTCCATATTTCTCCTGAAATACAGCATCTGCACCATCATTGAATTTCTCAAGGAAAGGTTTATATAAAAATTCATTAGTAAGTATAAAGTCACCTTTTCCAACCTTAAAGAATTTCATAAACTCCTCTGCAGTATCAAATTTATAAACATCAGGTGCCAATTTTAATAACTTCATATCTTTTTCCTCCTTATATACTTTTTAATAACAGTTCTTATCCCCATATTTCTTCATAGCTAGGAACTTTTGCTTCTTTATTGAAATATCCTATTCTTGAAACATTTATAAGATGCTCGTAAGTAAGATTTTCTGAAATACTGTTTCTGCCCCATGATCCGCAGCCTAGTGTAGTAGTAGGGTTAAATCCATTATTGAAACTTCCACCAGCTGTAGTTGCAGGCTGATTTACAACTAATCTGCTTATAGGTAATACAGTTCCTGCATATCTTATGTTCTCGTCATTGTCAGAATGTATGCCTGCTGTATGACCAGCTCCTTCATACATATAATTAGCCATAGCTATTTCAACTGCTTCTTTAAAAGTATCATATTTCAATGCTACTAAAACTGGACACATTTTTTCTTTACAAAGTACATCTTTTTCTCCTGCACCCTTACCCTTAAGTACTATAACCTTAGTACCTTCTGGTACTTTTACTCCTGCAAGATCCGCAATAATTTGAACAGATTTACCTATAATCTTGCTGTTTATTTTTCCATCTTTAAATAAAGTTGATCTAAACTTTTCTACTGTTTCCTCATCTTCTACATAGTATGCTCCATTTTCTACAAAAGCTGCCATTACCTTATCATAATCTTCAGCAGGAGCTATAACTGATTGCTCTGAGGAACATATAATTCCATTGTCATATTTTCTTCCTGTTATTATATCCTGTGCAGCTTTGTTATAATCATATCCTTTATCAACTATCACCTGTGAATTTCCAGGTCCAACGCCATAAGCTGGTCTTCCACTGGAATAAGCAGCTTTAACTCTTCCAGCGCCGCCTGTGGCAATAACTACATCTGCACTTTCCATAAGTTCTTTAGCAGCTTCTCTCGATGGTGCTTCTACTATTTGTATGATATTCTCTGGTGCTCCCAATTTCTTAAGTTCAGCATTCATAAGTTCTACAGTGTGAGCTGAAGTCTTCTTTGCCTTAGGATGTGGCGCTACTATTATGGTGTTTCTGCCCTTTATAGCAGCCATTGCATTACACATAGGAGTTACCACTGGGTTAGTTATAGGCGTAGTAGCTGCCACAACTCCCTTTGGCTTAGCAACATACAAAAGTGCTCTTTCAGGTTCTTCTTTTATTATGCCTACGGATTTCTTATCTTTTATATGGTTCCAAATAGCTCCTGATTTCAAACGACATTTAGCTACCTTATCTTCATAAACGCCCATTTCTGTTTCTTCCACTGCTTCTTTTGCAAACATTTCTGCATTATCATAAACTACTTTCCCTAGTGCTTTTACTAATACATCAACTTGTTCTTGACTATAGGCTTCCAATTTTTTTTGTGCCACCTGTGCCTTTTCAATCAATTCTTTTATAGATACTTCATTACTCATGTTTTTCCTCCTAAATAAATGTTTTATATATTTAAAATTTTTGTATTATACTTATTGATATC
Organism: Clostridium kluyveri; assembly: GCF_001902295.1. NCBI lineage: Bacteria > Bacillati > Bacillota > Clostridia > Eubacteriales > Clostridiaceae > Clostridium > Clostridium kluyveri. Next base: position 3,428,710 of record NZ_CP018335.1, read on the forward strand.
TATTTCATGCTACCAGTTTTTATAAATTTTGTATGCCAGGAAAGAGCTTTTTCAAGATTATGTGGGGTATTTCCACCTGATAACTTACAAGCCTCCTCAAAATACTCCATAAGCATATCCTTATAATCAGGATGGACACAATTTTCTATTATGGTCACGGCCTTTTCCCTAGGAGAAAGACCCCTTAAATCCGCCACTCCCTGTTCTGTAACAATTACCATTACATCATGTTCTGTATGATCCACATGGGATACCATAGGAACTATAGATGATATATCTCCTTTTTTGGCGATAGACTCTGTAGTGAATATAGTCAAATATGCATTTCTGGCAAAGTCTCCAGAACCGCCTATACCATTCATCATTTTGCTCCCCATAACATGAGTGGAATTTACATTACCATATATATCCACCTCCAGAGCAGTGTTTATAGATATAACTCCTATCCTTCTTGCTATCTCTGGATTATTACTTATTTCCTGTGGTCTTAATACTATCTTTTCTCTAAAGAAATTTATGTCTTTTATGAACTCAGGCAGCATCTCCGGTGAAGGACTTATGGAAGTACCTGACACCACATCTGCTTTACCACATTTTATAAGCTTTAACATGGAATCCTGTATAACTTCTGTATAACAACTCAAATTTTTAAAATTTGATTCACAAAGTCCGGCCAAAACTGCATTTGCTACACTTCCAACTCCTGACTGTATAGGAAGCAAGTTTTTAGGTAATTTTCCCTCTTCAACCTCTTTATTCAAAAATCCTATAAGATTATCGGATATAGCTTGAGATACAGGAGACACTTCTGTAAGAGGCCTTGTTTTATCCTGGGCATTTGTCATTACTATGGCACATATCTTATCAGAACCACATGTCACATATGTGGTCCCTATCCTATTACCTGCATTAACTATAGGTATAGGTTCCCTTCTTGGAGGATTCTTTAACGTGTATATATCTGCCATACCTTCCAATTCAATTGGTTGAGCCTCATTAATTTCTACTATTACCTTATCTGCATTTTCTACAAAAGTAGCCGTATTTCCAATTCCTGTTGAAGGAATAATGTCCCCTTCTTCTGTAATAGCTACTGCCTCTATTATAGCTACATTTACTTTAGGAATTACGGAATAATTAATATATTGAGCCATATGGCTTAGATGCATATCAGCGTATTTAATAGAGCCATCATTTATTTTTTTCCTCATATCAGAATTTGTCTGATATGGAATTCTTCTTTCTATTATTCCTGCTTTTGCCCATTCTCCATCTATATCGGACCCTGTAGATGACCCTGTATAAAGTGTCACCTTGAATTCTTCCTCTAAAGCATTAACTTTTTTAGTCAATGCTTTAGGTACTTCTTTAGGATACCCAGAAGGTGTAAATCCGCTAATTGCAACGATCATACCGTTTTCTATCATATCGGCTGCCGCATCTGCTGTTACGACTTTTTCCTTGAGCTTTAAGTTTCTTATTCGTTTTTCTGTAACTTCAGCTGCCTTTGCAACGACCTTATCTGTTTTTTCAACTTTCTCCTCAATCTTTTCTGCTGCATTACTATCCTTTACACTCTTTTTTTTCAATTGTGAATTCTTTATCCCTTTACTCATTTAATCGCCTCACAAATAGTTAAAATATTATTAATTTACAAACTTCCTATTAATTAACTCTCTGCACTACTAGTATTAGCAACTTTCTTTAAATCATTTGCCTTTTTATTACTAGAATAATTTATGATAGAGCCTATAATTATAAACACGATACCTATAACTACATTTACCTCTATACTTTCACCTAAAATCAAAATTGCCAGTATTGTAGCTAGTGCAGGTTTTATAAGAAAAACTGTAGATGCAGTTACAGCGGAAGTCTCTTTTATGGCACCAAGATAACATATATAACCAACAGCTTTTATAAAAATACCCATGTATAAAAGCACTAGAATATTATTTAAAGTAATTCCACTGAATATTGGTCTGCCAGTAACTATTAAGAGAAGTAAAAGTGCTATTACACCAAAGAAGAAAGAGATGCAATTAAAAACATACCCTCCATAAACTTCAATTCTCTTTTTACTTATTACTGTGTATAGAGACCAAACTACAGCTGCTACAAGCGCGAAACATATTCCTATTAAATCCTTGCTTCCTCCAATACCTTCCATAACCTTTGCAGGATTAAATATTATAACTACACCGATCAATGAAACAATAATAGAAACTATAGTAATCCCTTTTATCTTTTCTTTTAATATGAAATATGCAAAAGGTATGGTAAACACAGCATTGGTACAGAATAATACCGCCGCAGTAGATGCCTTAGTATAAGTAACTGCAAACTGGAGCATAGACATGGAAATGGATACTGCTAGTATTCCGCAAAGAGCAAGATATCCCAAATCGTTACCATTCAGTTTAAGCTTTTTGGCTTTTATATCTTTCACAGCCATAGGAAGCAGTATTACCGCACCTATTAAAAATACAATCATCATAACTTGAAATGGATCCATAGCACCTTTCTGAGCTAACATTTTTCCTGAAATCTCCTGAGTGCTATAAAATATTGCCGTCAATAAAATAAATAAATACCCTTTTTTCAATTTACATTCCTCCCCTATAAATTAAGCCTCATTTTGTTAAATTTAATACAATATCTCGTTAAATTAACTACAATTGAATTCTTATTTTTAGCTACACCTTCATATAAAGTGTAACTAAAAATCATAAATAAATTCTAAAATCTCTTTTTAAATTCATTCATTAATGATTCTCTGAATTTTGGATGAGCGATATTTATTAGAGCTCGTGCCCTATTTCTCAAAGTTTTGCCCTTAAGATGAGCAACACCATATTCAGTAACTACATAATCCACTTCATTTCTAGAAGTTGTAACTGCAGCACCAGTATCTAGAAGTGGAGTTATTCTTGAAACTTTTCCTTTTCCAGCTGTGGAAGGTATAGCTATAATAGCTTTTCCGCCCTTTGATAGGTTAGCTCCTCTAATAAAATCTACCTGGCCTCCCACTCCACTTATCTGTTTCAACCCTATACTTTCAGAACATACTTGTCCCATCAAGTCCACTTGAACACAAGAATTTATTGAAACCATATTGTCATTTTTCATAATTACCAGTGGATTATTTACATAATCTACAGAATAAGTTTCTACCATTGGATTATTATTTACAAAATCATACAATTTTTTTGTTCCCATTAAAAATGTTACAACTATTTTGCCTGTATGAAGGGTCTTTTTCTTGTTATTTACAACCCCTGCCTTTACCAGTTCCATTACACCATCTGATATCATCTCAGAATGTATTCCTAAATTCTTTTTGTTCTTTAAGAATAAAAGTACCGCATCTGGTATAGCACCTATTCCAAGCTGAAGGGTAGCTCCATCCTCAATTAAAGATGCACAGTTTTCTCCTATGGCTTTTTCTACATCTCCCAATTTAGGAGGCTGCAATTCTAAAAGTGGGTGTGAAGCTTCCACTATATAATCAATATCTGATACATGTATAAAAGAATCTCCAAGAGTTCTTGGCATGTTTTTATTCACTTCTGCAATTACAAGCTTAGCACTTTCTGCTGCCGGCTTGGTATAGTCATTGGAAACTCCAAAACTGCAGTAGCCATATTTATCTGGCTCACTTACCTGAATAAGTGCTACATCTACAGGCAAACGTTTTTCTTTAAACAAACTTGGTACTTCATAGAAAAAACAAGGCGTATAATCTGCTCTTCCTGAATTTACTGCATCTCTAGTACATCCGCCTACAAATAAAGCATTATGTCTAAAATGTCTCTGCATACCCTCTTTTGTATATTCACCTTTACCCATGGCTACCATATGAACTATTTCTAGCCCTATATAATTATCCTTATTTTTAACTAGTGCATTTACTAAATCTACGGGTTCTCCTACTGCATGTGCAAAAACTACCCTACTGTGGTTTTCTATTTTTGAAACAGCTTTTTCTGCAGTTACCAGTTTCTCTTTATATATCTCTTCCCACTCCATAAGAGTTATCTCCTCCCTATCCTGTCTTGTTAAATACTTATTCAATATACTTTTTGCCACACTAAAATCTTCTTCAGATTTTACTAATATTTTTTCAAGCTTAAATTTAAGCTTGCTGTGATCAACGCAGCAGCTGGTGCATCCACATAAAACTATAACTATATCATAAATTTTATCTAGAGCTGCTGTTTCAAAGTTATGCTTAAATTGTTGTTGTAAATTATATAGAAATTGTTTTCTATCATATTTAGGATTACATCCTCCGCAATATTTAATTCCTACATCCAAAATATACTCACCTTACCTATGATGCTTACTTAATATTTTTCTTGCCATATTCAAAGTATCTTCATCTATATAGTCTATAACCTCTACTGATTTTATTTCAGGAATTTCATTTTTTATGGAACCTTCCACTATATCCTGTACTGTATACTTAGCTGAAATACAGCCACTGCATTGACCTAAAAGCTTTACTTTAACTACTCCATCTTTTACTTCAACAACTTCAATGTCTCCATTATGGCTGTTCAAATAGGGTCTTACTTTTTCATCAATTACTTTTAATATTTTTTCCTTCATAAAATACAGCACCTCATCTCTAGGAAAAGGTGAGAAAACACCTTTTCCTTAATCTTCTATTCTAGCTATCTTCTTTGCAAGTTTCTTCTTATGTGCTAGGTTTCCCTGTCTTGATATCATTATTCTCTGTGCTTGAGGTGAACCTGCTCCATGCATGGATTCAGTTCTATATCCTACTGCAGCTGTTCCAAGACATATATTTTCTAATAATCTTAATATCTTCATTCTGTCTTCAACAGGTACGGATGCAACTCCCACCAAGTACTTCTCTACATATTTTCCAACCTCTGGACTCTTATAATCCTTTTCAGAAGGCATAGTAACCATTAATCCTCCTGCTATATCTTCTGCAAGTCTCACAATTTCATAAGGGAATCTTGTTATATTTTGCTTACATACATTTGCAAGAAGCAAGTCTATTTGGTAATTTCCAGCTTTTGTCGCATGTCCTTCTGCTGAGCACGCAATTCCGCAAGCGTAAAGAGTTTCATTCAAATGCATCATTTCTATTAATTTATCTTTTATATGGGATGCCTTTGCAGCTCCATTATAGTCTGCAGCTACTGCAGCAGCACCTATTAATACATCTCCCACTCCTACTTTGCATCCACCATAACTTTGCCTATGATATCCTGCAAATCTCTCTACTAACATTCCTGCATATTCAGTTTCACCATTTAAGAATATCCTGTCATTTGGAACAAATACATCTTCAAATACCACTAATGCTTCTACTCCGCCAAATTCTTTATTACCAACATCTATGTCAGCATCTTTCTCCATTTTTCTAGTATCACAGGACTGTCTTCCAATTATCATAGTTATCCCTTCTGCATCTGTAGGAACAGAGAAAGCTATTGCATAATCTTTGTCTTCCGGTCTCATAGCAATAGTTGGCATAACCAATACTTCATGAGAATTACATATACCTGTCTGGTGAGCCTTTGCTCCTCTCACAACTACACCGTCTTCTCTTCTTTCTACAACTCTTAAATATAAATCTGGATCAGCCTGTTTGCTTGGTGACAATCCTCTGTCTCCTTTTGGATCTGTCATAGCTCCATCTACTGTTAAATCGTTCTTTTGAACATAAGCTAAAAACTTCTTGAAATTTTCAAAATAATTTGTATTATGCTCCTTATCTATTTCAAAAGTAGTACTGTACACCGCATTAAATGAGTCCATACCAACGCATCTTTGGAAACAGGCTGCAGTTTTTTGTCCACACAATCTCTGCATTTTAACTTTTTTTACCAAATCTTCACTGCTTTGATGTAAATTTGTGAATCTATTTATTTTTTCACCTGTTATATTTGATGTTGTTGTCATTAAATCCTCATATTCTGCTTCTTGAGCCAAGTCATAAGTCATCTTAACAGAATTTAAAGATGGACGAAGTACAGGGTTATCCACAGGATTATCTATTTTCTCTCCCAGATAATAAACGTTTAATTTTAATTTACGTAAACTTTCTACATATTCTTCCCCAGTCATTAAAGACATGAAAATCATTCCTTTCATAAATAAATATATTTTTGATTACACTTTATTTATTAGCAACTTTCATGCCAACTTTTTATATGATCTTTAAAAATTTTTTATAAACTATAATATGACTACGTTTAAACCTATATTTTAAAGGCTTCAATGCTCTATTACATCTATAATCTGCATTACGAAATGATACTTTTGCTGCAATATTGCAATAAAAGAACTCTTATATTCATATAAGAGTTCTTTTACCTGTTTATACTGCCGATTGAATAGGTTATATGCATAATTGCAACAAATTCTACTTTTGCAACACAGGTTTATTTTTATACTTTTTTCTCTTTCTTACTAAAGTAGAAGCATTTATACCAAGCTCTTTAGCTGCATCCCTTACATTACCGTGCTTTTCTACAGAACTTTCTATTATAGACTCTTCCAAATTTTCTACTGCTTCTTTTAAAGTCAAGTTGTCCCTCCACATATTACTGTTTGATGCATCACTATCCCAAACTTCCTTAATAGGCAAATCACTCCTCAATATCTTGTTTCCCGAACTCATAATTATAACCCTCTCTATTATGTTCTTTAACTCTCTTACATTTCCCGGCCATTTATATTTTTTTAGAGAATCTATAGCTGCAGGGGTAATTATCTTATTAAAATCATATTTTTTATTGAATACACATAGAAAATGCTCTATAAGGGGCTCAATGTCATCTTTTCTTTCTCTGAGAGGTAAAATTTTAATAGGCACCACATTTAACCTATAATATAAATCCTCCCTGAAAGTTTTTTTCTCCACCATATCTTTCAAATTTCTATTGGTAGCAGCAACCACCCTTACGTCAATTCTGATAACTTCGGTTCCTCCTACTCTTTTGATTTCACCCTCTTGAAGAACTCTCAATAATTTTACCTGCATATCAAGAGGAAGTTCTCCTATTTCATCCAGGAAAATGCTTCCTCCGTCTGCCAGTTCAAATAATCCTATCTTTCCCTCTTTATTTGCTCCTGTAAAGGCTCCCTTTTCATAGCCAAAAAGTTCCGACTCTATGAGATTACGCGGTATGGAACCACAATCTATTTTTATAAAACTCTTATTGTTTCTCATGCTGTTTTTATGTATATATTTGGCTATTTTTTCTTTACCTACACCGGTTTCCCCAAGTAAAAGTACAGTAGTATCTACTTTGGCTACTTTTTTTGCCATTTCCAGTGTATTAAGCATTTTTTCATCCTTTGCTATAATATCTGAAAATTTAAGAAGCTGCTGCCTTATTCCCTCCAATTGAGAATAATATTTTTCAGTAAGTTCCATATTCTTTTTTACCTGTTCTTTAAGTTCATAAAGCTCTGTAACATTCCTCACATTTGTGACCACAAGTGTTATTTCCCCATTATCATTAAAAACAGGGCTGCTTGAAACAAGTACTGTCTTACCCGTTTTAAATTTTTGTTCTATAGTTACATTTTTCTTGCTTTCAAGAACCAAAAGGGTACCAGACTGGGAAAGATATTTATTCTCTACAAGATACCGCATATTTTTTCCTATCATATCATTCCTTTTCATTCCAGTAATTTTCTCATAGGATTTATTTAGAAATAATGTATTTGCATCTCCATCAGTGATATACATACCATCATAAGAATTTTCAATAATCTGATATAACTGTTTCATAGTTAAATCCATTACTTTTTTTCCTTTATATAAATTATCAAACTCTAATAATTCCTTGTCACTCATATCACAATCCCCTTTCAAAATCATACAAATCATGACGATTTTTTAATTTTACTATAAATAAAAAGAGAATTCACCAGAATCCTCTTCTCCCACTTTAACTACCTGATTACCTTAGAAACATTACATGGAAATTCATAGAATATTAATACATAAAAGCCATCCTACTAATATATTTGATTTTTAGTATATATTAAATAATTTTTTAAGTCAATAAGATTTTAACCTATAGACTATTCCCATAAATTTTAAAATAGCTGCAATAATAAATACATTTTTACTTTTGCTGCAGCCTTTTTGATTATTTCAATGGAGGCATAACAAAAGCTTCCCCAGTTAAAACTTTACTTTTATTATGCTTTATACAAGTAGTTTTCAATTTTACTATATTTTCTTTTTTATATATTTCTAAGACTTTTACCTCTACTTTTATATTATCTCCAAAATACACAGGTAAATTAAATTTTGAATTCTGACTTAAATACACAGTTCCAGGCCCCGGAAATTTCATGCCTATACATGCAGATACATATCCTGCCAGCAGCACCCCATGTGCTATCCTTTTCTTAAATTTATCCTTATATTGAAATCTATCTGTATGAAGAGGATTATAATCTCCCGTTACTTTGGCAAATAAATATACATCCTCTTCAGTTACCACTTTTTCAATACAAATACTGTCTCCCACCTTTAATTCATCAATGGTTAAACCCCTCATAATCTATATTCCTTTCAAATTGTATAGTGTAAATTTTTCACTCATACAATTCCCTTTTTCAATAAAATAACCATACCATACAATCTACTAAAAGGAATATCCAGATACTTAGATAAATTTTCTAAAGACTCTCTTGGTATATACTTATACTTTCTCTGTATATCATGTAGTATAGGAAGAATAAATCTCTGCTTCTTGGGGTATTTTTCAATCACCTCTTGTCCTGATAAATTATTGTTTGAATTTTGTTCTAATACAGTTATCATTAACTACTTCACCCTCTCATTTAAATATTAATTTGAATTTTACTACGTAATTCTATAAGTCTTAAATATTTACACTACACCACGTTACAAGTTCATTTATCATAAAATTCCCATCCCATGGAGAATCATAAATATTCATAGTTCCTACACCTACCACTCTATTTACTCCAAAGGATGTAACCCTATCTGAAAATTTAAAAAGTTTGCCTTTATCTGAAATAGCATGCCCTATAGTTTGAATTCTTCGGGTAATCAAATTCTCTATATCAAATATGCTTTCTATTTCCTTTACAAAAATACATCTTCCACCTAGGGGCTCTTCCAACACTATTTCGTCATTAATTAAAATAGTATATTCAAGTCCTCTGCTGCAGCAGATATCCTTATCCGGTTCAAGACTATACACTCCTCTTTCATTTATAATCTTTGCACAGGTACTTTCATCCAGCAGGTCATTATATCTTTTGCCTATCTTTTCAAAGGATTTCTTTAACATGCCAATTATATCTTTTAAAGAAATAGAACTTTTTTCCACAAAAAGTACTTGAGGAGACGAACAGGCTTTTTGCTGAAATAAAACTATATCCATCACTAATTTATCCATATAAGAAAAGCACTTATCACTTTCAATAACTTCCCTGTCAAATACGGCAAAAGAATACTTTGGCCCAAATACAACATCCTTACAGGTGGTTTTTTTAGGAAGTGATGCAATGTAATCTACCGCCTCTTCTCCTCCCCATACAATTCTTGCATCCGCCATAATGGACATGGATTTATTTAAGGATTCATCTTCCCTCGGAAAATATACTAAACATATATTTTTAAGTAAATCTTTAGAATGATATACTTTTTCCTCATAAACTACCTGTATATCATCCAAAGGCTTCAGCAGTCTTAAAACCAGGGCCATACTTTTTTCAGGAACTTTTACAAGATTTGAATTTCCTGCTATAAGCGATTGAAAAATTGAATAAAGTGCAAGAGTGCTCACATTTCCCGCTATCCAGTGGCAGCTTATTCCCCTTGCCTGTGCTTTTACATACTTATCATTTCCTATAGATACAAACTCATCTAAATACTTTTCATCCTTCAAACTCATCTTTATCAACTTTTCTATATTTGATTTTCTGAAATAAAATGACAGATAAGACACTCCTTGAATTTTAAGAAGTTTTTTATCCCTACTCAGTCTTTTACTATACTCATCTAGTATAAGTACACTAGCTTGGGTAGGCATAGAATTTAACAATTTTAAGTTTGATTTCAAAATATCATTTACACGGCTGAAATTATTGAAGCTTATCTCTTTTTCATAAAGGTATCCATCTAATGAATAACAATCTATCATTTTTTCTCCTCCCTTTCTGCAAAAGTATCTCCACAGCCTCTTGTTTCAGCTTTTTCTATTCTAGATCTAAACTTAAAATATTTTCCCCGTCTTCCACAGCTGCAATCATCAATTCCTATAAATTCACCTACATCTTCTGTTAAAATACCTTGAGAAGGATAACTGGTTCCAAGGATACTCAATACTTCTATTATTCCCTGTTGTTCAACCTCTACTTCCTCTAAAGTATTGAAATCTCTTATTATAATATCTGCAAAATCCGGTACATGTTTATATCCACATTCACAATCCACAAACACCACACCCAGCTGTTCCACCATTCCATAAAAATCCATTACATTACTTTTTTCAGTACCAAATATCTCAGCTGTCACTCTATTAAATTCCTCTTTTTCAACACTTTCTGACACAAGCTTCTTCCACCCACCGCTGTGTAAAAGTTTCATTTTAGGAAGGGATAGTTTAATATTTTTTTTCTTTAACTGTGTTACAAACTTACTCCATATTATATAGGTAAATCCATAAACCAATATTTCCTTATTTTTATTCTCTTCCTCAAATTTTTTTAGCCTAGGCAGGTTGATTTCAAGTTCTCCATCTTCTTCATCCATAACATAGGTTATACTGCTTGCAAAATTGCTAATTCCCCTAATTGCTGCCCCTCTGGCATTTAACACTCCCTTATTTTTGTTTACATTTCCCGTGTCTAAAACTAAAAGGGGCTTTCTGGTAACTCCTAAAAAACTCTTTAATGTATTTATAAGTGCCTGAGATTGTCTTATAGATGTACCTTTATCCAGATATATCTTGCTTGGAGTCTTTGAAGTTGTGGAACTAGAATTCAATACTCTTATTACATCTTCTTTTCTGCAGGTTAAAAGGTCAAATATCTTAAACATGTTTACTGGAATAAATGGCACTTGGCTGAGCTTTGAAATTTTAGAAATATCTATTGAAAGTTTCCTATACATACTTCCTACATTTGGATTAACTTCATTTAATGCAAGCTGTTTTTTAATTATTTCAATCAGCATACCTTCTTTTTCTTCCTGGAGCATTTCAAATTGATCCCTGAAAATTATATTTTCTATTAAAGGCTTCATATCCACAGCATATCTCACCTATTTCCATACTTATTTTACATATCTTTTAACTTTGCAAACAATACTTTTCCCGAAGAATTTTTGGGAAGCTGCGATAAAAACTGAACATATTTAGGCAACTTGTATCTTGGTAATACTGAAGAACAATAGTCAATTATATACTTGTCATCTATAGAAGAATTTTTATCTTTTAAAACCACAAAAGCCTTTATAGCCTCCCCTAGAATATCATCCTCTACTCCTATGACAGCACACTCAACCACTTCTTTTATGCTGCATATAGTATTTTCAATCTCCTTAGGACTTATTCTATTTCCCGCACACTTTATTATATTTTTTTCTCTGGAAACCACAAATATATATCCATCTTCATCCCTAAAAGCTAAATCTCCCGTGTACAAAAGACCATTTTTCAGCACCTTTTTGGTTTCTTCCTGGTCATTAAAATATCCCTTCATTATATTTCCGCCTCTTGCAGCTATTTCTCCCACCTCTCCCACAGAGGTAGGATTTCCTTCTTTATTTAATACCACAAGCTCTGTTCCCGGAATACCACATCCTATGGAGCCCAATTTATTTTTAATCTGCTCTGGAGGCAGATATGACAATCTAGCTGTAGCCTCAGTTTGTCCATACATAATATATACGTCAGTTCCTTCAAGTGCTTCGCATAGTTCCGATATGAATACTTCTGGAAGCCTGCCGCCTGCCTGGGTTACATACCTTAGTGAAGGTAGCTTGGCTGTCTTAATACTGGTCATTCTAAGTAATATCTGATAGGTACTTGGCACTCCCGCAAAACCAGTGCAGTTATATTTTTTTATATCTCCTATAACTGTTTCAGGAAACATAAACCTATTATTTATTACAAGGCTCCCACCACATCTAAAATGTGTGTTCAAAAGAGATGTTCCATAGCAATAGTAAAAGGGAAGTACCACTTCCACCCTGTCATTTTTAGTCAATTTCAAATACTCCATTATGGAATTGGTATTGTACATGAGATTATAATGAGTAAGCATTACCCCCTTTGGTTTTGAAGTAGAACCCGATGTAAACATAATAAGTGCCGTATCTTCTTTTTCATTTATAAAGCCGCTTGAATTAGTTTCATCTTTACTTGCCCAAATACTTTCCTCACTATATACCATGATGTCCCTACAGACTATCTTATCTACTTTATTTCTGTATTTTTTCTGGCAAAATACTATTTTTATTTTTAAAATATCCATAATATACCTCATATCGTTTTCAGATATGGTGGGGTTTACAGGGACACATATGCTTCCATTTTTAATTATTCCAAAATAAGTTTTTATAAAAAAAACAGAATTGTCTGAAATAACAAGTACACTATTTTCTTTTAAACATCCATTTTCCTGTAATAAATAAGTTACATAATTTACGCCACCATAAATTTCCCTGTAACTTATCTTATTTTTATCTATTACTGCTATTTTATCTGAATCTTTAAACTCTTCAAAAACATAATCAGTAAAAGTCATATTTCTACCCCATATTTTTTTAATATCTTCTTTACATCTCCAATAGTGTACATTCTGGATATATCCACTACATCAAAATCCACTCCAAATTCTTCTGATAGTCCTGTAACCAACTCTACATGAGCCAGAGAATCCCATGCCTCTATTTCATCTGGGCCTAATTCATCTTTGATATCCGCTGTATCTTTTATATTTAACGTATCACAAATTATCTTATTGAATTTATCTATTTTTTCCATGATTATATCCCTCCAAAAATATATTAATTACATTAATTAAAGCAATTATCATGCCACTTTTAAAAAATGTCCCAATCTCAAGGATATATAAATTCTCCAAATAACTCCATTGCATTAATGCAACAAAATTATTAAATTTTTGTACAATACAATAGTGAACGTGCCCTATATACCTATGTTGCAATTTTGCATACTATTTCACTTTTGCAGTTACATTTAGCTTATCCCACAGGACGTAAAATATAAGTTACAGTTCCTATGATCACATTTCCAAAGATTATAACATATTATAGTTTTGTAATATTATGAGAGGAAAAAAATATGTATAATAATTATAATATGTATCCCTGTTATTATTATGGAAATACACAAGACTATGCTTCAGATATGATATATGATACTTATAATATGTATCCCTGTCCCTATTTTGCAATTTATCCTTCGGATTTTTGGAGAGGATATAATGAGCCCTACATTCCTTATGATGACCAAATCGAATACGATTCAAGACTAGATTCTTCGCCCCCATCAAAAAATGAGGTTTCAATTGAATTAAGAGATTACGGGCCACAGCCCTTTGTAGTTGATATTAATAAAGTTACCAGAGAAAATAATACTTTTCGTACTGCTTTATGGACAGGATCTCATCTTCAAGTTACTTTAATGAGCATAAATGTAGGAGAGGATATAGGTTTGGAAATTCATCCAGATGTTGATCAATTCATCCGTGTTGAAAAAGGACAAGGACTTGTTAAAATGGGAAAAAGTAAACACAATTTAGATTTTCAAACAAAGGTTTATGATGACTTTGCAATTATGATACCTGCTGGCACATGGCACAATGTTGTAAATACAGGTAATACACCTCTTAAAGTTTATTCTATTTACGCACCACCCAATCATCCGCGCGGCACAGTTCATGTTACTAAAGAGGAGGCAGAAGCTGCAGAGGGAGACAAAATATCAAAATAGCTTCTAAAAGATAGGAGTTTGAATGAATTCCTTTTAGTTAAAGAGGTTAGAAATTAATCTAACCTCTTATTTGTATTGTAATAAATTAGTAATGTTATGGACTCTTCTGAATGGAATTGGCCGCTGAGATTATCTATGTTCCTTTGCCTTGGTGGAGTATTATTAAATCTATGTCTAAAGTTAGGGTCAATACTTGGTCTATTATTTAAGTTACTATTAGAAACTGCTGTAGTTGCGGTAAAGGACTCTCCATCTGCTCCCAGTGAAGAAGGATAAATTACAATATTTCCACTGCTTGACTCCATTGCAACAGGACGAATTGTATTACTAGAATCACTTAAAGAATTGCCATTAACTTTGGCAGATTCATACTTTACTACATCTGTATTTGCAAGAGGTACAAGCTTACCATATACATCTGATGGATCTTCACTTATCCACTCTGCAGATGTACCAATTCCTTCAGCATAAGAGGAATCTAATGTGGTGTATATGTTTTCAGTTTTTATTTCGCCACTAGGTGTAGTGGCTGTAAATGTCAGATTCCATGTAGAACCTGATGAATTATATATATTTACATTAATAGTAGAATTAATTGGTATGGTCATTATATTTTGGGCAACATCGGGTAATTGCTCCCAGAATACTACTGCAACAGGTTGTCCATTTTCTAGTTGTTCCATAGTTCCCATTTGAAGTAAATCTGAAGAATCTACCCCCCCTAAGCCAATCCATTGTGCAGCCACCGCATTTTCATTATTTGAAGAAATGCCGGGAACTGTCCAGCTTCCAGAAATACTGGTATAACTATCACTTTTTGACGCAGGTGTAACTATATATCCTGCCCAATTGCTGGATTTCTCCGTATTATCGGGAAGATCTACTGTAGTTTCATTATTTTCAGATTGATAATCTTGAATTGGATGGATTAAATTTGGTCCTGGAAAACAGTAGTTTGATAAAATATATTTATTATTAACAATATTATAAGGCCATTCTTTTGCAATAACAGAACTGCTTCCTAAGAGTAACAATACTGATAATAATAAAATTTGAAATTTTTTAAATATATTTTTCACTTTCATTACTAAAATTTTCACCTCTCTTTATATTTAAGTTTATTTAAATTATAATAATGAATGTGTTACGAAATTATGGCAATAATATTATTTTAATGTAAATTTTTTATTAATGATGTTAAAATTATTATTAAGATTTCCTGTTCAAAAGAAATTACAGTAGCCAGTACAATCTCATAACAGTTTTGCAGTCATATTATTGATAATAAGTACCTGCTATTATAAAATATAATAACGAGTATAAAAAATTCATAACATACAAGGAGAGAATATGAATATTCAAAATGAGCTTAAAACCTATGAAAAAATTCATAAGAATGCCATAAAGACATGGATAATTTCAAAAACTATAACAAGTATCATAATTATTGCTATTTATATCTTAGTAATGCAGCTATTTCTCATCCCCAAATTTGGACACATCCTTTTAGTTAAATATATAACCTATATATTGGCATTAATTATAATATCTATCTCCATAGTAGACACATTTGTAGGATCTTTTTTAGAGTACAAGCAGTGGAAATATGCCATATTTGAAGATAAGGTTGAATTAATAAAGGGTATTATCATAAGAGAAAAGACAATAATCCCCATGTCAAGAATACAAAATTTAAAAATAAAACAGGGACCCATTCAAAGAATCTATAAAATAACTTCTGTAAATATAATAACTGCAGGAGGCCATCATGAAATACCTGCGTTACCTGTGGAAAAAGCAGAAAAAATCACTAAAAATCTTAATTTACTTATAGAAGCGGGTGAAAAAATTGAATAAAATAGAGAGGAACCATATTTTAAGACTATTTTATGATTTTATAAATATGATTAAAAATTTTATATTCCTTGCAATCATATCAATAGGAGTTTTGATAACTAAAATAGGATTTATAAAATCTATCTTAATATCAGCTATTTTAATTATAGTTATTATTTTATACCAATTTCTGGCCTGGAGAAAAAATTTCTTCATAGTAAAAACAAACTCAATATATCATGAAGAAGGAACTTTTAGCATAAAAAAAATTGAAATACCATTAGATAGAATTAATACAATAGATATTTCTCAAAAACTTTTAGAAAGAATTTTCAAAGTAGCTACTATTAAAATTGATACAGGAGATACAAATAAAGATAGTGAATTAAAATTTACTTTAGATAAGGATAAAACAGAAACCCTTAAAAATATTCTGCTTAAAAATCAAAATATTACTACAAACACCCCTGAAGAAGATAATCAGCTTTATTATATCCTAAGTTCAAAACACTTACTTATATATTCACTTATTTCAAATTCATTATTTAAGGGGCTTGGACTATTATTGGTTGCACAACAGTTTCTCGATGATTATTTTAAAGCATTTACTAACATAAATACTTCAGACTACATAAATAAATTACAAAAATACAAAATTTATAATAATATAAAGATTATATTCTTTTTTGTGATTACCTTGATATTTATTAGCCTTTGCTTGTCTATTATATATAATTTCTTTAAATACTATAATTTTAAAATGTGGGCAGATGAAAAAAATATTTATATAAATTATGGAGCCTTAAATAAAAAAAGTTACAATTTTTACAAAGAAAAGGTAAAAGGTATACATATAAAACAAACTATTTTAATGCAATATTTTAAATTTTTCACTCTGGAAATTGAAAGTATAGGCTATGGAGATGAAGAAGGAGAAAAATCCATATTATACCCAATATGCAATGCTTCTCTTAAAAATCACATTCTTAAAAATATACTTGAGGAATTTCAATATACAGGGGAAATAAATAAACCTCCTAAAAATACATACTTTAGATTTTTATATAAAAAATTTATACTCTGGGCTGTTACAGCAACCATCTGCTTTTTTATAAAATCCAAATTTGCATTATTGAGTTTCATATTTTTATTATTCCTATTTATCATGGGACACCTAGAATTTAAAAACACTGCCTTTGGGATGGATAAAAATATAGTCTATATGTGCTGCCATGGCTTTAACAAAACACAATCTCTGTTAAAAATAAATGCAGTACAATCCATGACTCTGTCCTACAGTTACTTTCAATACAATAAAGGACTTTGTAACTATAGTGTTATTTTATACAGTTCTTCTTTCGGTAAAACATTGCAGGTAAAAAATTTAAAAAATAATCTTGCAAGGGGAGTTTTTTAAGATTCTCCTTGCAACAGATACACGCTGTTCCTCGCCACCAGACAAGTAAACTCCCCCTTCTCCAATAAGAGTATCATATCCCTTAAGTAAATTTTCAATAAATTCATAACATTGGGCAGCCTTGGCAGCTTCTAAATCCATTGGACAATTTCACTCTAAGTCCATAAAGAATACAAAAAGCTGCTACATGAGAACTCATAAGACTTCCATACATGAATAACAACCCTAAAATGAGACATAAAGGCCATCATTTTTATTTTGATTCTCCTGAGAAATCAAGCTATTTAATATTTATATACTTATAATAACATTTAGATAAAAAAAGAGCCTTAAATTGCTCTAAAAATCTCAATGCATTAATTTGTAATATATGGTAATCATAAAGCATCTGCCATTACAGCAAATGCTTTATTTGTGAATGGTCTGCCCAAACTTGGCTGCTGTGCCAAGGAGAACTGCTGCCTAATCATGACAAATATCCCTCTATATCTTCTAATTTTTCTATATCTAAAATATTTTCAATAATCAAATTTAGTTCATTACTACTTGCTTTTTTTATCCTTTCACTAAAAGTTCTATTTGAACAATTAAATTTCTTATTGACCAGCTTCAGAACCCTTTCTACATCCCTTAATCTAGCTTCTTCTCTCCCTTCTTCTCTCCCTTCTTTTCTTCCTTCCTCTCTCCTTTTTTGTGTATAGTGTATTTTCCTTATTTCATCAACAGACATACTAAATACACCTCCCTGTAATTTTTTAAATTCCTCATATTTACCTTCCAGTTCTAAGTTTTCAATTAAAAATAAATATTCCAGAAAATCTACTAATGCCTTTATCTGTTCATTGTTTTTTACTTTATCATAATTTTTAAGTTCTTTTGCCAATTCCATTTTTGCATTATATATTTCTTCATCTGCTGCACCTGTATTTAATAATTTTTTACCTATTTTAAATACTATTTTCAATGGATTTTCATCACTTATACTTTCCAGTTCTATTTTTTCAACATCCACAGTTCTGAAATTATATACCAGTGTATCCTCCTCAAGTTCCGGTAATTTATATACGTATCTTTTATCTTTTCCTCTTTCTCCTTTATAGGTATCAAAGTTTCGTACCTATTTTAAACCAAAACTATTAAATGAAATACAAGTAAATTTAGCATACAGATGGTTTTTAGAAATAGATCTAGATGAAAAAATACCAGATAGGACATCTTTATGTAAGAATATAAATGGAAGATTTAGAAATTCTAATTTATTTCAAGAAATATTTGATGAAATCGTTAGGCTTTGTATAAAGGAAAATATAGTTGGTGGAAAGTTATTATTAACTGATTCCACTCATATTAAACCTAACGCTTCAAAAGAAAGGCATGAAACTATATTGGTTTACGAAGGTCCTAATGAATATAATAGAAGACTTGACCTTAGAGCGAAAGCTCTCGCTTATAAAGTTAAAGAAAATAATCCAAACAGTAAAAGGAATACTTTTGCGTGTTTTTCAATACCTTTATTTGAAATAAATATAATTAAATACATTAAAATGATTATGCTAATTTTAAGAAGATCATAATTTAATTTAAAAATACATATCATCAATAAATATAAAATTATCAATAGTATAGTACTAAAAGTTAATATAAATTTAATTCTTTTATAATTTTCGTGGTTTAGTTTATTTGATTTTAGTAAAGTTAGATTATTTTTACCTATTGTTAAACTCACGAAAAAATTATTATAATATTGTTTGAAAAAACAATAAATACCTATTAAGTAGACTAGTATAGTTATTGTTGCAAAAATAATAAATAAATAATAAATCATGATATATATCTCCTTTTCACATCTTTAATCTTCTAATTAGCTTTTTTTAAAACTTCTTATCATCCCCAATTCATTTTTATCAGTCAGTTTCACAATTGTCTATTATTTAAATGTGTGTAGTTCATAAATAATATTTAAAAATAAACTTACAAATTATTGTGGTAATACAGGATAAATATATTAAAATGTAATTTCAGGAATCAATCTATAAGTTCCTGTACTTGTAGATACTTTTCCCTCAAGTTGAAATACCCAGGGACTTTTCAAAATTTTATTATTAGTAACTGGTACATCGGCAACATAAGTATACATAGATATATTAATCCATTTGAGAGGGATTTTCGTTGTTTCTATTTTAATTAATATAACTACACACCTCATTATTTTATCGTATATATTAAGTGAAGCTTAATATATATGGTATTTATATAAGAAATAACCATATATTAACTTAAGTTCAATGGAAAATCTTACTTTTTTAATATTTTTAAAATTGTAGGATATACGATTTTCATATATAATAGACCTAAGAATTCAGACAAAAAATCTTGACTTTTAATTAGGTTCTCTATAATATTTTTTATCCGATTTTAGACTCATCAAACGCATTTTCACGATGGACTTCCACCACAGTGAATTTCTGTTTTTTGTACAAGCTACTCTGCTTGCTAACCTAACTATGTAAACATGCTAAAAAATTGTCTTGACAAAGGAGAACACTTTATGGAACAAAATAAAAAAATAGATTTATTGGAATATAAAATAAAACTTATTCATACGATAATTACAAGTATGGATAATTATAAATTTGACTTTTTTAGCTTTATAATAGACCACGACATAACTGAATATCAAACGAAATTAATACTAAAAAGTTTGGCGATATTAAAAGATAGACTAGAATGCAGTGAAATATCTCAATTAGAGAATGACCATGCTGAACTTAATATGTTAATCTCTAATAAAAAGCCATCATTCAAAGAATTTAAAGAATTTATCGAGTTAAATATCAACAAAGAAATTAATTCAAAATATCTACTTATGAGTCTACATAGACAAAAAATTAATGTTGATATTTGTAAATATTTACTTGATGATTCAAAAAAACAAAAAATCTAATATTGCTAATTTCATAATGAAGGTGATTTTTATGTATATTGTTGGTATTGATATTGGTTAAAATAATCATGAAGCTACTATTATTGATGGTACTGGCGCTATCATTGGTAAATCACTTAAATTTACAAACTCTCATAATGGTGCAAATAAGTTAATTGAGTACATATCTAAAAATATTAGTTCTTCTGAAGTTATCTTTGGTTTGGAAGCTACAGGACATTATTGGCTTTCATTTATCATTGCTGAAGTCATAAGATTTGGTAGATTCACAACAACTCAACTTGCAGATGACAAATTACTTTCACTAAGACAACTTTGCAGATATCGATTATCTCTAGTTGATAGTGTTTCTGAGCTTAAATGCAGAATAATCACAGTTCTAGATCAAGTTTTTCATGAATATGAAAGGCTGTTTTCCGATACTTGGGGATCTAGTTCTAAAGCCCTTCTTGAAAAATATCAAACACCTGAAGATATATTAGCACTTGATATATCTGAACTAGCTAATTTCTTAAAAACACATAGTCGCGGTCAGCTTGGCTATGTCAAAGCAGAAAAAATTAAAGATGCAGCTCAAAATACTTTTGGAATTAAAATTGCTCAAAGTGCTTTCAAATTTCAACTTAAACAACTTATTGACCAAGTATTATTTATAGAAAACCAAATTAAGAGTTTGGATGAAGAAATTGAATTTTATTATAATCAATTTGATTCCCATTTAACTTCAACTCCTGGTATCGGATCTATAACTGCTTCTATTATTCTTAGTGAGATTGGAGACATAACTCGCTTTAAGAATGCATCAAGCCTTGTTGCTTATGCTGGCATTGACCCTACTGTAAAACAATCTGGCCAATTCTTAGCCAATAACAATAAAATGTCCAAGCGTGGTTCTCCATATCTACGACGTGCCTTATTTCTTGCTGCTTCAACCTGTACTTTACGCGAGAGTCCTCTTAATGACTATTATAACAAAAAACGAAGTGAGGGTAAGCACCATCTTACTGCCGTTGGAGCGATAGCACTTAATCTCACGCATATTGTTTTTGCTATTATGAGAGATAATAAGGACTATGTCCCTATGGCATAGTCCTTACTTAATATAAAGTTACATTTTAAAAAGCATTAGTTTTAATGTTCTTTTTGTTGTACCATAAAATCCAAAGTTTCCAAAGCTTCTTTAGCAGCATCAACAATATTTTGATTATCTGATAGTAAATAATTACTTATTACATTTCTATATTGTATTTTACCACTTGACCCTAATATTGTAATAATGTTTTCTAAAATTTGACTAGATTCAACATTTAAGTATTCATTTAAAAATGATATATCAAAGTCTTCTAAATGTGAAATATGTAAAAATGCTGTACAAATAACATCTATACATGCCCCTATGATTTCATTATTAGTAGTATTTAGCAACTCTTTTTTTATTTTTTCATATAATAATTCGTCTCTTGATCCATCTTTATGAGAAAATCCTTTAAGGATTCCGCAACTTTCCTACCAAAGTAATAAACTGCACCATTATCTTCTCCATCTAGTTTCAGTGTTAAGAAGTCTCCCTCTCCGCCCAAATCAAAGAAGATAAGTTCATTACTTTCATATAAATCCCTATCTACGTAACTATATACTTCATCTTCACAATAAAAATCAGCTATATCACTAGGATGCATTATTCTATTAGTGTGTACCTTATCATCCTTGCATAAGAATCCGTAACCAATTTCTGAATAAAATTCTTTTAATTCATTTGGAAAATTATTTTCCATTCTATTTTCAGCATTTATGACCTCATTCTGCTCAACGCTATAAAATATATGTCTTTTTTCATTAGTGCTTTGCGGTTTATCAACTATATACTCCTTTAAAAACCGAAAATTTTTCATACTATTACTCCTCTCTAATAAATAAACTTATTTAAATATGGCTTTTATTGCACCATCAGTTCCATGTACACCGCCTTGATGCTCTCCCGGTCTAGCGGCAGGATGTAAGTTCCACCACTCTAATGGTGAATTATATACATTAGGAATTATTTCATGTGCATCATATTTATCCCCTGCTTTTATATACACATTACCATTCTTGCTTAAAACATCGTTTTCATAAGTTGGCCATGTTTGTCCAGTATTCTGCTCCCATTCAAGAATTAAATCATCCTTCTGATTGTTAAAGTCAGCCCTATGGTCTTTATAAGCTTGACCTGTCAGTTTTTGATTATGAGGATTTTTACCAATTTCCTCAATAACCGAATTTTTTTGTTCATGAGTAAGGTTTCTTCCTGTGTTAGCCTCGATATCCTCAAAGTAAGACTGCCATTCAGGATTTATAGCTTTACTCGCTCCCTTATTCCCTTCACCTTTAATCAATGAGAACAAGTCTTCACCAAAATTATGTGCTGATTTAATTGTAGCAGCACCCCCATGGGTCACAAGACCTAAACTTGCAGCGTTTAAAGCAACACCAGCAGGAGCGAGTACTACTGTACCGTCTGCCGTAAACCCTAAAAGCTCTCCTCCAGCTCCAGTTCCAGCCTCTGCAGCTCCAAATGCAAATGACCCTATATCACCAGCTAACTCACCTATTTTATATGGTATTGATTTAGGCATACTGCTTTGATTTATTCCACCAACAGTAAATACAGTCCCCCAAAAAATATTTTTATCAAGTGAATTACCTGCTCCTATTATAAAGTCTTCTCCAGACTTCTTTATAGACTTAAGAAAACCATCATTATTTGCTAGCTCTAAAAGTGGTCCATATATACTTGTGTCACCAAACTTTAATTTTAAATTATCAGCTATCTCTTGACCATTATCTTCCTTTATCGCTTGTTCTTTTAATTCAGCATACTCATCTTTACTTAATACTTTTTCTACATATGATAATAACTCTTTTTCTCCATTAGTCAAGTCATTTGGATTTTTTAGCATTAATTGTATTACTTTATTCTTATCTACTTGTCCATTTTCTGAAATAGCAGAAATACCCCTGAATTCAGATATTCCTACAGTTATTCCTGATATTCCTACAGTTATTCCTGATATTTTTGAAAATACGGAACATATATTTTCTTCCATATCTCTTACACCATTACAATATTCATTAAATGAGTCATTAAATTCTGTCAAACTTGTTGTTTGATTTTTAAGTGAATTCTGTAAATTCAAAACATCATCTGCAATGGGGAATGATGTAAAACTTAAACCATTCGCTAAATTTAATATTTCTTCAAATTTAGAATTCATCTTTTTATAATTATCTATACATTCACTAACATTGTTATTTATTTGAAATTGTCCTCCATATTGGAGTGAAATAATTCCTGTATCATCATTTGTAAGGGCTGCTCCACCCCCACTTCTTTTTATGCAGTTTACAAAATCCTCACTTTGCTTTTTTAATCTAATTGCTCTTGGCTTTTCCTCATTTTCTAAAGCATTTTTCACGTACTTTATATCTTCTATTAAATTTGTATAAAACTCCTGATTTTTAATATGCTTTTCCATAAATTTATCTTTTGCTTCACCTGACCATCCAGCTTCAGTAAGCTCTGCGATAGTTTTATTTATCCGAATGCTACCATTGCTAACACTCCCATCTTCTTCAAAGTGGGGGATAAGCACTGCTACGCACCTGGATAAGTTCTTCTAAGGTTCAGATGGAGAAATTGCATTCCTCATAAGAAAACTCCATCTGAACCTAAGAATCGCTTGATATTTTCTTTTTGTTCTTCTAATGTCTTTATAATGTTTTCATATTCATTTATTGCATTAGTTAATTCACCAATATCTAATTTAAAATCCATTTACTCCCCCTCCCCATGCACTAACCACTTTATTGTATTTTAACATTAGCAATATATATCTAATTTTTACATCAATATTCATATATTTCCTTTATTTTAATGTTTTTGCATGTACATGTCAATACGTCCTCATTCTTACTTTTAGTATTAAAAACCATTTAAGTCATTTTGAATTATCGAAGGACATTCATATATTTAGATTTATAGATTAGCTCGCATTTATTTGAAAATCCGTAGTCATTATATATCTATAATAACTACGGATTGGAATTATTTTTACAAATTAAAGCGTTTATATATTTTAAACATATTATAATTTTTTTATAAAATCTATTGACTTCTCATAGCTGGTTTCTGCTGCCAAATTGACCCAAACGACCTCTTTGAAAGAGATAAAATGCTGAAGGGTGACTAGCTAAAAACATTTTATTCTCTTTATAATATTATATCATATTATCTTTTATATCATCGATTCTTATTTAGAAATATTTCTATATTTTTGATATATATCCAAAAATTATCTTGAATAATTTATATCTTTATAATATAATATCTAAGTTATTGTAAATTAATGATAAATTAGTAGGGATGTAAATTACATGAAAGAAGTATTAGAAAAAATAAGAGATAAACTAAATAATATGTTAGATTCAGGTGAATTCACTAATGATGAAATATTGGCTGTAAGTCAAGAGTTAGACAAGCTTATCCTTGCTTATTATAGACTTGATTCAAGCTATTCGGAAAATAAAACTTAATTTTTTTGAGTTTTATTTTTTTGTAAAATATAGTAAGAAAATTTAAAATATTGTATAATTTATAAATTAAAACATTTTAGTTAGGAGGATATAAAAAATGAAATTTTCAAAAAAAATTTATTTAACAAAAGTATGAAAATATTAGGTTCTTTATCTTTGTTCCTAGCAACAATAGTTATAGTTCCAACCTGTACATTCAGTGGTTACCAACCAAAGTGTCCCGATGAACTCTTAAAATAATTAATTAAGCTTTTTATAAATGTTGTGATTAAAAGTTCTTATAAAGAACATAAAAACATTAATTTTTAATCTATAACATTCATAAAAAGCTCTAAAATGAAAGGAGATGCTATATTGATTGATGTTATAAGAGAAGTAATAATAGACATTATAGAAGCATTACTTCTTTTAGTAGTTTTTGAATCATTATATGATAAAAAAAAGTTTATAATACAGAATAAGATTAAAACAGGATTATTTCTTATATTGTTTATTTTTTTAACTTATTGGAGTACATTTCATATTCCACTAGCCTATCACACATTATTTCTTGTAATATTTGATATTCTATTACTTGCCTTCATTACAAAAATAAAGCTTTTTGATTCTGCAATTATAGTTTGTTTATTTTTTACAATAATGTTTGCTACTGAATCTTTTGTACAAATCATTGAAATGCCTATATTTAATGTGAATTTAAATCAACTTATTTCAAATTCTAGGTATTTTTATATTTTTGTAGCATCGTCCAAAATATTACAAATAATTATTATAGCAATAATTTTTCAGTTTAACTCATATTTCATTAAGCTGAAATTATTTGAAAAAGAAGGAGCTATCTTTGCTAATTTAATCATTGAATTAGGTATATTTACCCTCTTTATATTTTGTGTTAACTTTGGTATTTTTCATATAAAAAATATCCAAAGCTATAACATTATTATTTTCATTATTTATTTTATATTTCTAATATCAAAATTCAAAAATTTAAAAGAAAAGCAACTAGCTATAAATATAAATTATAAGATTCAGGAAAAACACATCAAACATATGGAAGAAATAATTAGCATAATCAGACGGGAAAAACATGATTTTGCTAACCATATTAATGTTATACAGGGATTATGTTTGTTAAATAAGCCTGATACTGTAGAGAAGATAACCACTTATGTACGAAAAATTTCAGATACAATACATTCTTCTTTTAAATATTTGGATACAGGTAATGATTACATAGACGGTCTATTATCCATAAAGAATAGCTATGCAGTAAGGAACAACATAGATTTCAACGTAATAATTAATGAACCTTTTAGTTTGTTAATTATTAGACAGGATGAATTAATAAGTATTATAAGTAATCTTGTAGATAATGCTTTTGAAGCCTTTAATAAATCAGATGTTGAAAATAAGGAAATATCTATTATAACTTTTAAGGAAGATATAAATTTTTGTATTGAGATAGCTGATAATGGAGATGTTATTCCTAAAAATATAATAGAAAAAATTTTTAATAAAGGCTTTTCTACAAAAACTAAAGAAAAGTGTGAACATGGCTTTGGATTGTATATTACTAAACAATTAATTGAGAAAAATAATGGGATCATATTTGTAGAGAGTACTACTCAGAGAACCAAACTTACAGTGAAATTTAAAATGGATCAAATAGATGGTACTTGAAAAAATTTAAGAGCATGAAGCTCTTTTTTATTGAAAAACCATTTAAATGCTATTATATATGGAGGTACTGATATGATAAGAATAAATGAAAATCAAATTGAGCCAATAGCCAGACTTTTAACAAAATGTTTTATTGATGATCCTTTGGTTATTATGCAGACAAAAGGGATAGATGATAAAAAAATATTTTTGGAAAAGCTATTTATGGCCCAATTACTTATTTTTGAAAAAACAATGGAGATATTTAGTTTAGATGATAAGCTTGATTCTGTAATAATTGGTTATGAAAAGAAGAATTATAATAGTTTTAGAACACTAATACTAAATTTAATGGCAAGCCCTAGAGTATTTCGCCTTCTCGGAAAAAAAGATTTTAAGATATATTCATCCAATGTAAAAAATACTTTAAAGGCTATTAATTTAAAATGGCAAAAAGAATTTATCATAAGTAATTATTATTACATTAAAGTAATTGCTATTGTAAATGAAGAGCGTGGTAAAGGTGTTTTTAGAAAATTGATTGCACCAACATTAAACCATTGTAATAAAAATAATATACCTATAATTTTAGAATCAAATAACCCAAACAATATATCAATCTATAAACACTTTGGTTTCAAGCTAGTCAAAACTATAGTAAAAGATGAGATAGACTTGAGGCAATATTGCTTTATAAAATACCCTGATTAAATATTTATAAAATACACTTATAGAATTATATGAATGAATATGAATTGACAAATACATATTTATCATGATAGAATATTAAAAATAGAATGAACGTTCTACATAGGAGGATACTTATGAGTTCAAAGAAGGAAGATTTATTAAATAAAGCGGAAATACTGTTTTACGAGCACAGTTTCCATTCAATTGGACTAAAGCGAGTGATCAATGAAGCAAATGTGGCTGTCATGACATTATATAACCACTTTGCTTCCAAAGAAGACTTAATTATGGAAGTATTAAAAAGAAGAGAAAAAAGATATTTTTCATATCTGGCTTCCGGTATTGCTCATACTGAAAAACCGGTTGTGGAATTAGCAAAGGCTCATCTTCAATGGCTGAAAGAGTATAGTGCAAAAGGGTGCATGTTCCTACGGGCAAAAGAGGAATTCGGAGCAGATCCCAGTAATGAGATAGTACAGTTTGTAAATCAGCACAAGCAGCGTTTGCTGTATAAGTTTTGCCAGTATGGTTTAGATGAATCAGCTGCACTTAAATTAATGATCCTGTTCGAAGGAGCAACAGCATTGGCAGAAACAGAAGATATGGAAAAAGTGGGGAAACAGTTGATAGAACTGTCCAAACTTATCTAACCATACATTTCTATATGAAGCTTTTTATTTTTAATAAAAATATAATGAACGTTCTATATAGAGGGGGATTATTGTGAAGAAAATTGTATTTCCTGGTATTGCAATGATTGGTGTAACCTATGCCTTTGCCAGATTCAGTTACGGTCTATTCCTGCCAGATATCTCAAACTCACTTAAGCTGTCAGAAATGCAGGCCGGAGTGCCCAGTTCCCTTGCTTACATAGCATACTGCCTAACTTTAGTATTTTCCTCATTATTAATTGATCGAGCAGGAGCATATAACACTATCCAAATTTCTGGTTTCAGTGCTGTAATTGGAACACTTTGCATTGCACTTTCTCAAAATCTATATATGCTATCAATCAGTACATTTATTGCCGGCATAGGGAGTGGTCTGTCCTCCCCCGCATTCAGCAAAATTGCTGCAGTTAATTTGAAGCCAGAGGAACGTGATAAGGGAAATACATGGATTAATACTGGTACTAGCTTTGGTTTAATCATATCAGGACCACTGGCACTATTTTTCAGTAACTACTGGAGGCTAGCCTATATATTCTTTGCTGCCATCAGCTTCATTGTTATACTATGGAATCGCCGCAGCATCCCAAAAACAGACCTACAATTTAAACAATCTGACCTACCTATAGGAAGAAAGAATGGATGGAATATTTCATGGAAAAGAAGCATTCATTTATTCACTGCTGCATTTATTACAGGCATCAGTTCTTCTATTTATTGGACCTTTTCCAGAAGCTTTTTGAAAGCAGAGTATGACATGAGCACAATGGAAAGTATGTTCTTTTGGATTCTGATGGGAATTGCAGGGATTTTGGGAGGAGTTGCAGGCAATTTTATTAGACAGTTTGGGTTAGCGACTTCCTATCGAGGTGTTCTCCTTGTCTTGTTGGCTTCAATATGCTTAATTACAATACCCTCAACCATAAGCATTTATTGTTCTGCACTCTTATTTGGTATTTCTTATATTTTTATAACCGGTGTCTTCATTGTTTGGGGAGTAAAACTATTTGTGGAAGCACCTTTTTTAGGAGTGAGCCTGAGTTTTCTGTCTTTGGGTATAGGTCAGTCCTTCGGCTCACTTACAGCAGGATCAATCATTGATCTGGCATCCTATGCTTTCGGCTTTCTATTATTTGCAGGAATAGGACTGTGTGGATTATTTGTTAGAACCCCTACCGATACATCAAGTGATTCTTAGGTTCAGGCGGAGTTTACTCATCAGGAATGCTTTTATCTTAGAAGAACTTATTCCTGCTCTCTCAACCTATCTACCAGAGAATCTTTCTTAAAAAAATGAATCTGCACTCCGGAAATTACCATAGGCAAAAACAAAATTATCAGGGCATACCCTAATAAGTACCAGACTGGAAAGTGGTAATGAAAATACTCAGTCCCTATATCTCTCATTGCCTGTATCAGCAAATATCCAAGGCTTGTACCTAACACTAGTGTTATAAAAATATTACCTATTGCCAGGATGATTCCTTCACTATGCAGCATTACAGCTAGTTGTCTGCTGCTCATGCCGATAGATTGCATCATGGCGAGTTCCTGCCTTCGAGTTAAAATATTCATAATCAAAGTATTTATAAGATTAATAAAACTAAAACACACTATAAATGCAGCCAGTCCCAGAATAACTCCATACATAATACTAAAGTTATTCTCATCCTGTTCCATCCTCTCTCTCAATGTATCCATACTTAAAAGAGGATTTTCATCCACTATTTTATTGAGAGCCTTCTCAATTTGCTCTCCCTCTTTTTTAAAATCAGAAGCAGATACTATAAATCCAATAGTAAGGTTCATATTGTTCATAAGCTTGTTAAGCCCTTCATCAGGAATGAGAAAGTATCCCCAGTCTCCCCCCAAATCCTTGTAAGATACATAATCATCTATACAGGCTGCAATTTTAAATTCCTTTTCCATGGGCTTTCCATTATAGTAATGTATCTTTATCTTGTCTCCAACCTTAAATTTCCATCCATAAAGCTCTTTTACACTATCATTGGCTATTACTAAAATTTCATTATTTTTTATCATTTTATCATAATCAAAATCTCCTTCACTTAAGGATTTTTTCAGTAATGATATCTTATCCCTGGTAAATGGTGTTAAATAGTCCTCTGCTTTTTCATTATCGTATTCATACTGGATATTTACCTGCTTAAAGCTCTTGATACCCTTTACCCCTGAAACAGCTTTCATCTTTTCCTTCAGCTTTTCATTTAATGGGTTATTTATTTGAATATCACTATATCCATGCTCTGAAGTCTCAACTTTATTGTAGGAAAACTCAATTAAATACTCTCCAAAATAAAATGCTGTCTGTCTTGAATACTCGTCTTTATTGATAGAAACTATAAAAGTAGCTGCCATTAAAAACAATACTCCACCTATGCCAAGAGACAGCATTGTCAAAAATGTCTTTTTCCGGTTTCGTACAGAATTCATAAGTGCAAGATTCATTGGAGTAATTCTTCTATGGAGCTTTGAGGTTTCTTTTTTTCCACCTGAATAAAAGGAAAATTTAGAAGCTTCCAGTGGAGATACGGTTGATGCCAGCTTTGCCGGTTTGTGAATAGAAAAAAGCAGTGTCATAATATCTGCTGCAGTTACAATTACAGCAATGAATACAGAATTAATCCAGTTCCAGCCCTCCGGCTTTAAAAAATATGCAATTATTCCCCCTATAAAAAATCCTATAGGTATACCAACTGCACAGAGAATAAGTCCTTCTCTATTTACCATTTTACGGATTTGTCTCCCGGTCATACCCAGGGTACGAAACTGTCCAAACTGTCGTATGCGGCTTACAACAGAAATATAAAATATACTGTAAATAACTAAGACACTTACCAGTAAAATACCAATACCTATACCAATTATAACCATACTCTCTTGGAAATTCATAGACAGCATGTTGGTAAAAAAATTATTCTCATTTATATTTTTACGTTCAATACCATAATCCTGTCCAATGGAATGAATAACTTCAATAAATTGATCTTTTGACATCTTTTCTGCTCCATTTATACGGACAAAAGCACTATAGGGTACATTTTTAAATTGCTCCCCTTTTTCAGCATACTCCTTTGAGAATAATACAGAATATACTCCCAAATTTGCCCCACTGTCTGTATAACCTGAAATAACAAACTTTTCAGTAGTTCCATCTAAAAAAGTAAAAGCAATAGTTTCTCCAAGCTTTGCTTTCTTTCCCACCTTTATCATATAGGATTTATTTACAACAATTTCATCTTCCTTCTCCGGCAGTTTTCCATAAGACAATTTTATAGTCTCAATCTTTTTAGAATTGCCATCGAAATAAACAGGGCGGATCATGTGCCCCTCCATTTCAAAACTCTGTGTCGATTTGTAAAGGGCAGCATATTCTATACGTTTATCTTTTTTAAGTGATTTAAACTGCTCTTTATTTACACCTTCATATATAACATGCTGAACCTTTGTCACTGCTTTTTTATCACTTTCCCTCAAAGCTGAATAGAAAAGCCCCATAACCGCTAATAAACTCACAGATAATACCACTGTAAATGCAATAAAAAAATTACGCATTTTATTACTCTTAAGGCTGCTTACTGCCAGATGATTTATAACTTTCCCATTGTTATTTTGAAGCATCCATCACACCTCCCTGTCCATAATTTTTCCATCTTCAATACGGATAATTCTATGGGCAAGCTGGGCAATTTCACTATTGTGAGTTATCATCACCAGAGTTTGATGGAACTCATTGTTACTCATCTTTAAAAGTCCCATCACTTCCTGGCTGGTGCGGCTGTCCAGGTTTCCCGTAGGCTCGTCTGCAAGAATAATGGCAGGTTTGCTTACAAGGGCCCGTGCAATGGCTACCCTCTGCTGCTGGCCTCCTGAAAGGTTGTTTGGCAGACTATTTAACTTATCCTCCAAATGAAGCATGGAAATAACCTTGTCCACATAATCCCTATCCACCTTGTTTCCATCCAACTCGACAGGCAGCACAATATTTTCATACACATTCAAAATGGGAACCAGATTATAATTTTGAAAAACAAAGCCAATTTGTCTTCTCCTGAAAATAGTGAGATCCTCATCATTCATCTCAGATAATTCCCTGCCTTCAATTATGACACTACCACAAGTTGGTTTATCAAGGCCTCCCATCATGTGCAGCAGAGTAGATTTTCCGCTTCCCGATGTACCTACAATAGCGATAAATTCCCCGGGTTCCACACATAGATTTATGCCATCTAAGGCTTTCACAAGATTAGGTTCTCTGCCATAATATTTTTTTAAATCTGAAATTTGTACAACAACATCCACAAATTACACCTTCTTTCTCTTTACTGCCTCAATTATAAAATGCCAATGTCTCTAGAATGTCTCTGAAAACTCACAATTTTGAGAGATTTTAATTTTCTAGTGATTTGGAATAAAAACAGAAAAAATAGAGCCATGACCAGGCTTAGATTTCACCTGAATATACCCTTTCTGCAGGGTAATAATTTCACGGGAAAGATAAAGTCCAATGCCAATGCCCTCTTCATCATGAACCTCCGGCTCACGGTAAAATCTTTTAAAAATTGCCCCCTGATTCTTTTCACAAATTCCTTTTCCCGTATCCTTAATATCTACCTTTGTATAAAATTCCCATTTATCTACTTTTATTTCTATACTGCCATCTTCCTGTGTATATTTTACTGCATTATCTAAAATATTATAGAGAGCTTCACTTGTCCATTTTTTATCATGGTTAACAACCAGCAGTGGATCACATTGTACTGAAATATGGATATTCTTCTTCTCTGCATTTACAAGCACTTCTCCTAAGGCCTCTGCCAATGTATCATAAATAGGATACAGTTTTGGACATATTTGAAGAACTCCTGTTTCCAAACGGGACATTTTAACCATGGACTGCAGGAGAAAATCCAGTTTATTTATCTGGATATCGCAAGACTTTAAAAACTCCTGCTGCTTTTTCCAGGACATTGAACGCTCTCTTAAAATAGTATTATACATTTTTATGTTGGCAATGGGGGTTTTCACCTGGTGGGAGATATCAGATACCAATCTTTGTATGGCTATTTTCTCACTCATATTTTTATTGCTGTTATTTTTCATGATGTCATAGAGACGCTTTAATTTTATCTGGAGTTTTGCCATTAGGGTTTCTGTTTCTAAATTAAAATGCACCTCTTCACTGCCTTTTATCATGTTATCCAGACACACACTCATGGATTCAGAAAAATATACAATTTTTCTTCTAAGGGCAACCACGGCCAACAGTGCTATAAACTGAAAAAGGCCTGCAAATCCAAGAAGTAAAAGACGCAGACTCCATTTTTCTGTTATCTGAAATGTAACACAGCAAAAACATATAAAGGTAAAAATCCATAATACTGCCCAGCTTATATAAATACCCTTTGAAGAAGAACTATAAAACATTGCATTTTTCACCTACCCACATATAACCCATTCCATAGACAGTTTTAATATATTTATGACCTTTATTTTCTATTTTATTTCTAAGACGGTTTACATTAACAGTCAGAGCATGTTCATCAACAAAATTTCCATCATTATCCCAAAGTTTCTGCAATAAAATTTGTCTTGTGAGAACTTTGCCACTGTTGGCAACAAAAATTTTCATAAGCCTATACTCAGAAGATGTAAGCATAAATGTTTTATTCTCTCTAATTACCATCAATTTATCAAAATTAACCATGAGATATCCATCATTATAAATATTCCCTATGTTCTCTTTTTCACAGCGTTTTAATACTGCTGCCACACGTCTTCTAAAAATCCCTATGCTAAAAGGCTTGGTTATATAGTCATCGGCACCTAATTCAAAACCTTTTATAGTATCCTTTTCCATATCACAGGCAGTGAGAAATATAAGTGGAATGTCTCTTAATTCTTTTATCCATCTGCAGAGTTCAAAACCGCTGCCATCTGGAAGATTTATATCCAGTACAATTAAATCAAACTCAGTTTCCCTTACAGCTTCTCTGGCCTGCCCGGAACTACAAACTGTATCAACCTTATAACCCTCCCTCTCCAAATCAAAACTGAGACCTGTACTTAAAGCTATATTGTCTTCTACTATAAGTATTCTTTTCATATAAATTTTCCTTTCATTTTTACTACAGTACTATATCTATATTGGTACCCTTCCCTAGAGTACTCTCTACATTTATACTACCTCCCTGGGCATCTATTATCTGTTTGGATATGGCCATGCCAAGTCCAGAACCTTCAACAGAAATATTGGTACTTGTGCCTCTGTAATATCTTTCAAAAATGTATTTTAAATCATTCTGGGATATTCCCCTGCCATTATCTTTTATTAAAATATGAACCTTATCTTTTTTATAAACTGAAACATCCACCCTAACTTCCTGTGGATTATGTATTATGGCATTAAAAATCAAATTGGAGATGGCTCTTCTAAATAGATTTTTATCTGTTAAAATATTTATATTTTCTCTTTCAAAATAAATATTTATATTTCTATTTGAATATAGAGGGTGATTTAAAATTTCCACAATTATATTTTGAATAAGTGCCACCACATTTACATTTTCTTTTTTTAAGGGTATAGTCCTGTTTTTCAATTTATAAGTGAGATTTAAATCTTCAACTAATCCTTGAATATATGAAGATTTATCGTATATTATTTTTGAATACTCTAAAATTTCATTCTGTGAAAAAGTGTAATCAGAATCTTTCATTATTTCAGCGTATCCTTTTATAGAAGACAGGGGAGTTTTTACATCATGGGATATGGCGGAAATCCAGCTTTCCCTCATCTTTTCCATTTCTTCTCTTTTATTCTTATTTTCTTTTAGAGTTTTGCCTAAATTATTTAAATTGGCAAATACATTTTTATAAACCCCCTGTTCCACATGATTAGTTTCATAATGTCCCCTGGAAAGCTCATTTATACTGTTAATAATAGTTTCAAGAGGCCTTCCCATTCTTTTTCCAAATATAAAATAAGAGGCAATCACTGCAATAATAACATTTACAGCTAAAAGTACAATAAACCCTCCTCCAAAAAAATTTCTAAGTGCAGTTGGATTGAAAATAACGGTGTGTTTTGCTATACGCCAGGTAGGAAAACCTATAATATATGTAAAACTTTCATTATTATATTCTTTTTCACTTATAAATATAGAATAATTGGCTATATCATATTTATAAATATGGGCCATTTTTATGGGAGTGTATATCTTTGGTACCTCCTGTGGCTTTTTAAAAGAATACATTTCCTTAAAACTTTCATCTATTATTTGAATCCAGGCTTTATTTTTTACAAGCTCATTTTTACCTTCTTCATTCAAAATAGGCTTATTATCTTCAATATCTATATATTTTGAAAAAGTCCATGTAAACTTTTCAGGATTAAATCCTGGCAAATTATTTTTGGTGTATATAATAGCACTCCTCCATACAAACATAACTACAATAAACTCTATCATAATTATAAATACCAGAGTTACTAAAAATTTTGTTGTAAGGCTCCAATTGGTTTTAATTTTGTTCATAAATTTCATAAGCTGCTACCTCTAAATAAAAAATGTTAATTTTGGGGAATATTAAACTTATATCCCAGTCCCTTTACAGTAACTATATATTGGGGCTTTGAAGGATTACTTTCTAATTTTTGTCTAAGCTTTCTCATATGAACCATTATGGTATTGTCATATCCTTCATAATTATCATTCCACACCTCATCACATATCATCTCCTTTGTCAATATCTGATTGGCATTTTGCGCCATATAACATAAAAGATGATACTCTTTAGGGGTAAGTGTAACATTTTTGCCGCTCTTTAGCACTTCTCCCTTTTGAAAATCAATAATTAAATCTCCAAAGCATATTTTCTCCTTTTTCATGGTGAGTTCATTTTTTATGTATATATTTCTCCTTAGGTGAGCTTTAATTCTAAACACAACTTCTTTAGGGCTGAAAGGTTTTGTCACATAATCATCTGCTCCCAGTCCAAGAGCCAGTATTTTATCTATATGATCACCTCTGGCAGATAAAAAAACAACAGGTACATAAGAAAATTCTCTGATAGCCCTGCAAACTTCAAAACCATCCATATCCTCCATCATAACATCTAAAACTACTATATCAGGTTTTTCATTTTTACATAAATTTATGCCATCTGTGCCCTTTAAAACTTTAAATACCCTCTTAAAGCCTTCTTTTCTGAGAACTGTCTCCATAAGTTTCAACAATTCTATTTCATCATCAATTAAAAGAATTTTTTTATCTAAAATTTCATCATACATATTAGCCCTCCAATATGAATATTATCTGCCTCAATTATAACATTATTTAATATTTTTGATTTACACATCAAAATTTTAAGGTTCTCATAAGGTTCCTATAAGCAGAACTTAAGCTTGAACTTATATTATAAACTCACAATGAATTAAAGGAGGAAAAATTATGTCAGAAAAAATTATAGAAACTAAAAACTTAACCAAGGAATTTAAAGGTTTTAAGGCAGTAGACAAGCTGAGCCTTACAGTAAAAAAAGGTAGGGTATATGGATTTCTGGGACCAAACGGTGCTGGAAAATCTACAACCATAAGAATGCTCCTGGGACTTATAACCCCTACAAAAGGACAAATTAAAATATTTGATAAAAATTTAAAGGAAAATAGACTGACCATTTTGAGAAAAATTGGCTCTCTGGTTGAATCCCCCTCCTATTATGGAAATTTAACTGCCTATGAAAATCT
The DNA here is from genome assembly GCF_001902295.1 of Clostridium kluyveri. Lineage (NCBI taxonomy): Bacteria > Bacillati > Bacillota > Clostridia > Eubacteriales > Clostridiaceae > Clostridium > Clostridium kluyveri. The sequence goes on from NZ_CP018335.1 coordinate 3,465,257, forward strand.
GGAGGTAACAGCAAAGCTTTTGGAACTTGATTATAAATACATTGATGAGGTTTTAGATTTTGTAAAACTTACTGAATGGAAAAACAGACAATGCAAAAAATTTTCTCTTGGAATGAAGCAAAGACTTGGAATCGCCCAGGCACTTATATCAAAGCCGGAACTTTTAATATTAGATGAACCTACCAATGGACTCGACCCCTCTGGAATTCATGAAATAAGAGAGCTTATAAAAAATCTTCCTAAAATTTATAATATGACAGTAATTATATCCAGCCATAATTTAAGTGAAATTGAACTTACAGCAGATGACATAGGCATCATAAACAGAGGAAATATGTTGTTTCAAGGTACCCTTGAAGAACTTCATTCAAGAAGCAAAGGCGAGATTTGTATAGGAGTGAAGGACTTGAAAAAAGCAGCCCATACATTGAATGATTATGGATATAAATACAAAATAAAAGATGATGATATTTTTGTAAAACTCCTGGAAGTGGAACCTTATGAAATCTTAAGGCAATTAATATTAAATGACAACAGAGTATTTAAATTTATAGAAGTACAAAAATCTCTTGAAGAAATATTTCTTCTTCTCACTGAAGGGGGAAAAAATATATGAGCTTTATATGTGTTTTAAAATCTGAATTGACAAAGTATAAAAAATCCCTATTATGGAAAGGTGTATTTTTTATTCCCATATTTTCATCTATTCTTTTATTTATAGATCTTCATTTAAGATATGATTATTTAATGGAAATCAGTCGAATAAAGGAATTAGCTCAAATAGGAATTTATAACAAAATGGATGTTCTGCTTTATGAAAATCATTTATCTACATTGTGGTTCATACTTTTAAATTTATCTGTGGTAGTAATAGCTTTTATTGTAAACTACATGGAATACAGCGAAAATACCTGGAAACAAATAGTGGCAAGACCTGTAAAAAGGATGAAAATTTATCTATCCAAATGGATTATAGTATTTACAGCATCAGTTGCTTTGATAGCTTTAAATGGGGTTTTTGTAATACTTATAAAAAAGTTCTTTGGAATTGAAGGAAATTCTGCATTGATTTTTAAATATGTACTTCTGGAAATTGCTGCAGTCTCAGGAGTAGTAAGTTTCCAGCAGTTTATAAGCTGTTACATCAAAAATTCCTTGATTGCCGCTGCCATAGGATTTGCAGGCACTATAGGATCATATCTGCTTGCACAGAGTAAGATACTTGGAAATATAAATCCATTTTCCTGTGTTTTAAGATCGCTTCCTCTAGGGGACATGAGTGATGCCCATGCAGCTGCCATTTTTGGAGTAATCTCAGGTATATTATGGCTTATCATAGGAATTTTAGAATTTAATAGAAGGGATATCAAATAGGTGGTGTATAAAATGAAGAATATATATAAAGTGGAATTATTAAAATTAAAACATTCAAAAATACTGGGCATAGTTATGTTTTTGCCTTTATTCTTCGTAATCCTAGGTTTTGCAAATTTCCTGAGATACAGGGATCTCTTCACATCAAAAGGCCAGAACATATGGCAGCAGGTATACACTCAAAGTTCCATGTTTTATGGACTATTTCTTATGGCTTTATTTATTACTATTTTAGTTGCAGTTTTAGTGAGAATAGAAAACAGTGGAGATAACTTTAAAAGAATACTTGCATTACCTGTAAAAAGAAGTGATATATACATATCAAAACTATTTATAGGCTGTGGTATGGTACTTTTAAATCTTTTTGTATTTACTCTACTTATAATTGCTGCAGGAATAGTTGCAGCACCCCATAATGAGAGTATGCCAAGAGAGATTATATATTCTCCCCTGTTGTGCTTTATAGCTTCACTTCCTGTTATAGCAATTCAATATTACTTAACCATGAAATTTGAAAACATTGCAGTTCCTTTAGGAGTGGGAGTGGTATTTTCTCTTCCATCAGTACTTATAAACAACACCAGGTACTGGATATTATTTCCCTGGGCTTATCCTGGAAGGGCACTTTTAAATGGTTCAAATTTAAATTTTCCTTTCTCCAATTACATGTATATACTATCTGTGTCAGTATTTGTTATTTTCATAATTGTTGGTGTATATGAATTCAATAAAAAAGATATATGATTTTTATAAATTAATTTTCAGTTTTATGTTGTATAAATTGCTTTTTTTTACTATAATAATTAAAACTACTGCTAAAGGATAGGAGTGATCATTATGTCTTACGTTGATTCCGTACTGGAAGAACTCATTAAAAAGGATGCCCCGCAGAAAGAGTTTATTCAAGCTGTCACAGAAGTTCTGAATTCTATTAGACCTGTAATTGATTCCAACAGCCACTTTAAAGAAATGGGACTTTTGGAACGTATAGTGGAACCTGAACGAGTTTTGATGTTTCGTGTGCCCTGGGTGGATGACAATAAAAAAGTAAGGGTAAACCGTGGATTTCGTGTGCAATTCAACAGTGCCATTGGCCCTTATAAAGGAGGACTTCGTTTTCACCCTTCTGTCAATCTCAGTATCATCAAATTTCTTGGTTTTGAGCAGATCTTTAAAAATTCGCTGACCGGTATGCCTATCGGAGGCGGTAAAGGCGGTGCAGATTTTGATCCCAAGGGCAAATCCGACCATGAAATAATGGTATTTTGTCAGAGTTTCATGACTGAACTCTTTCATCATATAGGACCGGACACAGATGTACCTGCCGGTGATATTGGTGTTGGAAGTCGTGAAATTGGATATCTTTATGGTCAGTATAAAAGACTATCCAATCGTTTTCATGGTGTTTTAACTGGTAAAGGATTAACTTACGGGGGATCACTAGCCCGCACCCAGGCAACTGGTTATGGTGTAATTTATTTCGCAGAAGAAATGCTGAAAATTAAAAACGATTCCATTAAAAACAAGAAAATTATCATTTCAGGTTCAGGCAATGTAGCTATCTATGCTGCTGAAAAAGCCACAGCATTAGATGGGAAGGTCGTAGCGCTTAGTGATTCCACAGGCTGGATATATGATAAAGAAGGAGTAGATTTAGAAACAGTTAAAAAAATCAAGCTGGTTAACCACAGCCGTCTCAGAGATTATATATCCATTCACAAAAATGCAGAATATCATAAAGGTAAAGGTATATGGTCCATTCCTTGTGATATTGCCCTGCCTTGCGCCACACAAAATGAACTGGATGCAAAAGATGCCTCAACTCTCATTAAAAATAGTGTAAAAATGGTTGTTGAAGGTGCAAATATGCCTATAACGATTGAGGCTATACAACTTTTACAAAGTGAAGGAATACTCTATGCTCCTGGAAAAGCAGCCAATGCCGGCGGAGTGGCCACTTCCGCACTGGAAATGAGTCAAAATTCCATCCGTACAAGCTGGACTTTTTATGAAGTTGATACCCGCTTGCGCCACATTATGTCCAGTATTCATGAGCATACCTACGATGCAGCAGAAGCTTATGGTCACAAAGGAAACTATTTAGTTGGTGCCAATATAGCCGGCTTTCTAAAAGTAGCAGAAGCTATGATGGATCAGGGAATAGTTTAATTTTAAAAGTAGCTATTACTGCTTGCAGTAATAGCTACTTTTCATAAATTACTTTTATTATATCACAAAAAAATCAAGTGATTCATTTCCAACTGTAATAATATTCTATATAATTGACAATATCTTTTTTATTAAGTATTATATATTTAGATGCAAACCATTTGCATCTAAATATTATTTTTTAAGGGGTGAAAATACAAGTGTGTAAAAAATACAAGATGTGCAAAATAGTATTATGCTCTTTTCTAATTACTTCTTTCATGTTTATTTTTGCCGGCTGCAGCAGCAAAACGGCTGAAACTACTAATACAAACTCCCAATCCAAAATAAAAGTTGTAGTATCCTTCAATGCCATGAAAGAATTTGCTTCAGCTATTGGAAAAGATAAAATTGCCATTACCACAATAGTTCCCAACGGCACGGAACCTCACGATTTTGAACCAACTACAGAAAGCCTTAAAAATTTAAGCAGTGCCAATGTATTTATATACAATGGACTAGGTATGGAATCCTGGACGGACAAAATTTTAAAATCTATTGATAATAAAAATTTAGTTGTAGTAAATGCTTCAAAGGACTCAAATCCCATCAAAAATACTGAAGCTGAAGAAATAGAAGAACACGGAGAATATGATCCGCATATTTGGATTAGTTTAAAAGGTGCAGAAGTTGAATCCAAGAATATTAAAGATGCTTTGGTTAAAGTGGACCCTTCAAATAAAGAATTCTATGAAAAAAACTATGATGAATTTTCAAAGCAGCTAAAGGATCTCCATAATGAATATACTAAAAAATTTGAAACTGTGAAGAATAAAAATTTTGTAACAGGCCACGCTGCCTTTGCATATCTCTGTAGAGATTACGGCCTAAATCAAAACAGTGTAGAAAATGTATTTGCAGAAGGAGAACCTTCTACAAAAAAATTAAAAGAACTGGTAGATTACTGCAAACAAAATAAAATAACAACTATATTTATGGAAGACATGGTAAGTCCTAAAGTATCTACCACCCTGGCCAATGAAATAGGTGCCAAAGTTGAAAAGATATATACACTTGAAAGTAAAGAGGATAACAAAAACTATATTGAAAGTATGAAAAATAATTTAGAAATAATTTACAATAGTTTAAAATAAATTCACATATATATGCTGTACCTGGATAACAGCAAAAATTGATAACCATCCCCTTTTTAGTAAGTAATAAACAATTTATTTTTCTCATATAAATAGTTAAGTAAATTAAAATAACAAAAAGGGGATGTTAAAACTGTTTACAAAAGAGAGTAAAAAGTATTTCTTTTCTTTAACCATTCTTTTCTTATTTATTGTACAAAGTATAATTCCTTTAAGAGTATTTGCAGATGATAATTCAAAAACCGTAAATACAGATTCTATCAGAGCTAAAATTGTACAAATAGTATCTGTGAAAAAAAATAATATTACCGCAGGTGACAAGGATATTGTTCTAGAAGAACAGACATTAAAAATACAAATTTTAAATGGAAAACATAAAGGTGAAAATGTCACTATAAAGAATACTGTTGATCCTTCCAGGCAGGGAAATCCAATTTTTAATAAGGGAGATCAGGTATTCCTATCTATAAGTGAAGATAGCAATGGCAATATAACCTCATCTAATATTTATCAGGTTGCCAGAGACAAGCCCCTAACCTACTTACTTATATTCTTTATACTTTCTATGATATTAATTGGAAAAGGCAAAGGATTCAAGTCTATAATAACTTTGACATTTACTTGTTTCATGGTAATAAAGGTGTTTCTAAATTTAATTTTACAGGGGTATAATCCTATAACCATTTCCATATTTGTCTGCATTGCCATAACCATTGTATCTTTAGTGATGATAGGAGGAATAAATCGAAAAACCATTTCAGCTATTATTGGAACAACTAGTGGAGTAGTTATATCAGGAGTTATATCATTTATAGTGGTGAATTCAACCAAAGTTTCTGGAGTTGGTACGGAAGAGGCTCAGCTGCTTATGGATATTCCTCTTAAACATGCACTTGATTTTAAAGCTATTTTATTTGCAGCCATACTTATAGGAGCCCTTGGGGCTGTAATGGATGTAAGTATGTCTATAGCATCAACCATGACAGAAATAAAAGAAGCACATCCTAAAATCAGTCCCGGCAGGCTTATGAAAGCGGGAATGGTTGTAGGCAGAGATACTATGGGAACCATGGCTACCACCTTAATTCTTGCTTATATTAGTGGTTCAATATGTTTAGTTCTAGGTTATTTAGCCAATAACAGTAATTTTTTAGATATAGTAAATCAGGATATGATAGCTTGTGAAATTATTAAAACTTTAGCCGGAAGCATAGGTTTAATTTTTACAATCCCCATAACAGTTATTGTATGCTGTATTTTAAGTGATTAGAATCAAGTTCTTCTTAAATTCTCCTTCTAAAAGGAGGATTTATTTGTTCATTCAAAAAGCAACAATTACATCTCCTCCAATATTATTGTATAATAATATTATCTTTAGTATATTATAGCTAGTTAGGTATTAATCTCCTTAAAATTTCAACTATAATCACGCCTAAAGACCATAATCTGCATCTATGGAGGAATTGATATGAAAAGTATAAAAATAAGAATTATTATATTAATTAGCTTGCTGTCTATAATAGTTTGTACAGGCTTAGCCATGCAACTGTATAATTCATCTAAAAATATATTGGTACAAGATGTAAGACAAACAATGCCAAACTTTGTTACCCAGGGATCAGAAAATATCAATCAATTTGTAATTAATCAATTTACTATACTAGAAGAATTAGGGTCCAGTGAAAATTTACCTACAACAGTTAATAACAATACTGATATACAAAATATCAAGGAAATACTATCAAAAAAGACAAAATCCTTAGGCAGTTTAAAAATGGCAGTAATAAACAGTCAGGGAACTGCAATCTATGATAACGGTGAAATTGAAGATGTTAAAAATACCGATTATTTTAAAAAAGCAATTAGCGGTGAAAGAGTGGTTACTGATCCCATTAAAATAGGTAAAGAAGCTTCCCCTGTAGTGGTATATGCTGTTCCTATAAAAACAAACAATAATATTACTGGCGTATTGATTTCCGTAAGAGATGGATATGAATTAAGCAATTTTGTTAAAAATATAAAATACGGAAAATCCGGAGATATCATTATACTTAACAAACAGGGAGAAACTATTGGTCACTCAAATATTGAGATAGCTAAAAAAAGTATACATATTGAAGAGTCTACTGAAACTAATACCAGCAACAAAAATGCAGATACCGTTACCTCTGCAACATCCAAAATTGTTGACAAGGATTCAGATTTTATCAACATGCCTGACTTAATAAAACAAATGACAAATGGAAAGAGTGGTTTTGGAAACCACACATTTAACGGTGTGGAAAGATTTATAATATATGGACCAATTGGAAAGTTAGGATGGTCAATGGCTATTGAAGTTAATAAAAGCGAAGTATTATCAGGTCTGACTTCTCTAAGAATGAAATGTATCGCTATATCCATTGTTTTTTTAATTTTAAGTATAATAATAGGATACTTAATTGCAAGAAATATATCCACTCCCATTAACTATCTTACAGATATATGCAAACAAATGGCAGGAGGAAACTTTGTATTTTTAATTAAAGATGATTACATAAAGAGGAAAGATGAAATTGGTAATTTGGCTGTAGGTTTTAATAAAATCAGGATAAACGTTTCTGAAATTATACAGAATTTAATTGAAGAAGCTAAAAATATGGATAAATCAGTTAAAATATTTACCGACATAGTTTTAGAGCTCAATGCAATGATAGAAAATCTATCTACTGTAACAGAGGAATTATCACAGGGTATGAGAAATACGGCAGCATCCACAGATGAGATGAATGCCTCATCATCCAATATAGAAAATTCAATTAAAGATATTTCTCATAATTCTCAGTCAATGTCAGTATCCGTCAGTGAAATTAGTACAACTGCCAAAAACGCTCTGGACAACTTTATAAAGTCACATAATAAAATATTTGACACATTGTCAACTACAAAAGAAAACCTTGCAAAATCTCTGACAAACGCAGAAGAAGTAAATGAAATCGAAAATCTATCTGAAGCTATATTAGAAATTACATCAAAAACAAATTTGCTGGCCTTAAATGCCAATATAGAAGCAGTCAGGGCAGGAGAGGAAGGCAAAGGCTTTGGCGTAGTTGCCAGTGAAATAGGTAAATTAGCGGATGACTCAAAAAATACTATTAATGAAATGCAAAATATAACCAAAAATGTAATTAGCTCAGTAAAAGACTTATCCCATCATTCAAATGATATGTTAAAGTTTATGGAAAATGATATTGATAAAGATTATAAATTGATGCTTCAAATGATGAATCAATACAATGAAGATGCTCAGTCTATCCATAATATGATAGCTGATTTCAGTTCAAATACTAAAAATATATTTATATCCATACAGAGCATGCTTGAAGAAATTGATAAAGTATCCTCAGCTGCTGCTGAAGGTTCAAAAAATACTGAAGATATAGTACAAAAGCTAACCACATTATTACAAAAATCAAATGAAGTTCATGGAGAGGTTCAATACCTAAAAAACAGTACAGTAAAACTTAACCAAATCATATCAAAGTTCAAAATTTCTTAATACTATATTGATGGCAAAATGCTTAAATATAAGCATTTTGCCTTATCTTATATAGATACATATTTTTCTACTTTCACTTCAATTTTATTTTGAATTGAAGAGAGTACCGTACAAAATATTAAATATATAAATGCCGCTTCACTATATAACCACAGAGGTTCATAGGTTGATGCCGTTATTCTTTGCGCCACTTGAAACATTTCAGTTAGGGTAATGCTGGCAGCAAGTGAAGTATCCTTAACCAGTGATATAAAAGAATTAGACAGAGGTGGTACAGAAACCCGTACTGCCTGAGGCAGAACAATACGCCGGATTACTTGAGTATTTGTCATACCTATAGAAAATGCCGCCTCCCACTGACCTTTAGGTATTGATAAAATAGCAGCCCTAATTATTTCAGAATTATATGCTCCTACACTCAATGTAAATCCAATAATAGCTGCTGGCAGTGGTTCCATTGTTATACCTACAGCTGGCAACCCATAAAATATAATGAATAATTGTACTAATAAAGGAGTTCCCCTTACAATCCATACATAAAAACGTGCCAATAATACAAGAGGCTTAACATTTGATATACGGGCTAAAGCTGTTATTAATGCAAGCACTAACCCAAGAATAAATGATTCTAATGTAAGCGGCACAGTAAATTGAATACCAGCTTTTAACAAAGGGAAAAAAGAATCTTGTAATATTTGTATTATTCTTATTGCTCCATCACTTATATTCATATTATCCCCCTATTACTATTTGGATACATCGAAATTAAACCATTTATTGGATATTTTTAAAAAAGTACCATCTGACTTCATATCAGCTAATGCCTTGTTTACGGCATCTACCAATTCCTTATTTCCTTTTCTAAACATAATTCCATTGGAAGCTGCATCTGGCTGTTCATCAACTATCTTTACTGCTATATCTGGCTTTTGCTTTTTTAAATCTAAAAAGGATATATTATCATTAATAGTTGCATCTGCACGTTTGGAAAGTATTAAGTCAATGGATTGATTGAATCCGTCATCTTGTACAACTTCCGCATTATAAGATTTAGCAAGTTCAGCATAATTACTAGTTAATGTTTGTGCGGATTTTTTGCCTTTTAAATCTTCAAACTTTTTAATATCTTCATTGTCCTCAGCAACTATAAGCACTCCCTTTGTAACTATATATGGAGTTGAAAAATCATATTTTTCCTGACGATCTGGCTTTATTCCAACCTCATTAACTATAATATCAAACCTTTTAGCATCTAATCCAGCAAATATTCCATCCCATTTTGTTTCAACAAATTTAGCTTTTACACCTAAACGTTTAGCCACTTCCTCTGCTATTTCCACATCAAAACCAGTTAACTTTCCATTTTTATCGTGAAATGTAAATGGTGAATAGGTTCCTTCAGTACCAATTCGTATTATTCCATCTTTTTTTATCTTGGACAGTAAATCAGTATCATTGGCTACATTAGTTGTAGATTTATTATCACCTTTACTAGTTCCACACCCTGTAAGAGTTACAGCAAATATTAATAAAATACTAATTAATAGACCAATTTTTTTCATGGTTATACCCCCTACCTATTAAAATCAATAATAATTATTTATTTTAAAATTTTTATAATATTGCAATATGAATTTAAGTTTCACATTTAGTTAAATTGAACTTGTTCCAAAAATTTTATAGTTCTTGGATTCTTAGGATTATCAAACACCTCCTCTGGAGTTCCTTCTTCTACTATACTTCCACTATCCATAAACATGACTCTATCTGCTGCCTCTTTAGCAAATCTCATTTCGTGGGTTACAATAATCATTGTGGTATCTTTTTCAGCAAGTTTTTTTATGACATCCAGCACTTCTCCAACCAACTCAGGATCTAAGGCAGATGTAGGTTCATCAAATAACATTATATCTGGATTCACAGCCATGGCCCTGCCTATGCCCACTCTTTGCTGCTGGCCGCCTGATAACTTTGATGGATAATAATCTCTTTTATCAACCAGTCCAACCTGTCTTAATATATCCATTGCTATTTTCTCTGCTTCAATTTTATTTATTTTTTTTACTATAGTTAAATGTTCCATAATATTTTCTAATGCAGTTTTATTGTTAAAAAGATTATAACTTTGAAATACCATAGATGTATGCTTCCTCAATTCATGTATTTGCTTTTTAGTTATTTTTTCAAAATCTATTTTTAATTTTTCTATTTCTATGGTACCCTTGTCTGGAATTTCCAAATAATTTATGCATCTTAACAAAGTCGATTTACCTGTACCAGAGGGGCCTATTATTGCAATAACCTCCCCCTTTTTTATCTCTAGGTTAATACCCTTTAAAACTGTAAGCTCATTAAACTTCTTGTATAGATTTTTAACTTTTATCATTTCATAAAACGCCCTCCCTTCAATTGATTTAAATAATTAAAAAAGCTATTTTTCTTATTTAAGAAAAATAGCTTTTAATATCCCAAACTTTTATAAAACGGCCACTTTTCTCATCTTTCAGAGTATAAAATTAACTCTGCAGGAATTAACACCGATACATATTAAAACAAATGCCGGTTGTTGGGTTTCATAGGGCCAGTCCCTCCACCTCTCTTGATAAGAACCTAGTTTATTGATTTTTAAAATTTCATATTATTTATATTTTACACGTCGTAATACATTATACTAATTGTACTATAATGTGTCAATTATTAAATAACCAAAGCATAAGCTTAGCCTCTAAAATAAATTTATTGAAAAAAATCTCTACGAGGCTATTAGGAAATGGACATAAAAAAAATATTGACATTACTTAAAAATATATTTATAATACTACGTAATATTACTAAAACATATTAAATTCTTGGGATTTATCATAATATGAAAATCCCCAAATAAAAATTTAATAGAATTATATATCAAATAAGCATGTATCATGTTTTAGTTGACCAGAAAAACTGGAAGCTAAATTTTATTCTTACATTTGTAAGATTAAAATTTAGCTTTTTTTAATTAATACATTGTGATTATTTTTTAAAATACTTTTTCCAAAAATGAAAAAAGTAATTATTGAAAATTATTACAGTGCAGATAACACATATAAATACATAGGATAAAAAGTCAAAAAATCTATAGGAAAATGAGAAACAATAGATTTTTCATACTATGTTAAATTTTTCCAAAATACTTTTTCCAAAAATGAAAAAAGTATTTATTGAATTCTATCAGTGTAAGAGGTGTACTCATGAAAGATAATTCCAATGCATTAAAAAGTTTAAGTTTTGAAGAAAAAAAAATATTTAATTTACTTCAGAAGAATGGATGCTTACCTAAAAATAAAATTTCATCTAGGACAGATATTAAATTGACCACATTAAATTATGTTATGGAACCTTTAGAAAAAAGTAAAATGATAGTTGAAAGTTGTATAGGAGAATCTACAGGCGGAAGAAGGCCAATTTTATATGACATAAATATAAATGATTTTTATATTATAGGTATTGATATATCAATACTCTATACTCAGGTAGTTATTACAAATTTTAAAATGGAAATCTTGTATAAAGAACTATTCAATATGGATGATTCCTATACTCCTTGTGAAACTGTAAAAAAAATAGTAGAAATTATTAACAGGGCTTATACAAATCTAAACTTAAGCCATATGAAACTGTTAGGAATAGGAGTAGGATCTGTGGGACCTTTAGATATAAAAAATGGTATTATAAAAAACCCCGTTGACTTTTTTGCAGATAAATGGACTGACGTACCTATAAAGGAAATGTTAGAGGAAAAATTAAAATGCCCTGTTGTAGTTGAAAATGGTGCAAATGCAGCAGTTGTTGCAGAATATTTTTACGGCGTGGGAAAGGGAATTGAAAATATTGCTTTTTTTAATTGTGGTATCGGAATAAGAACAGGAACAATTTCTTCAGGACATCTTATAAGAACAATAAATGATGAAGAAGAAGCCTTTGGACATATGACAATCGACATTGATGGTGAACAGTGTAAGTGCGGAAATTACGGCTGCTTAGAATGTTATTCTACCATCAAGGCAATAATAAAGAACATTTCTAGAAAAATCAAAAAAGGTAGACATACCATCATAAATAAACCTGTAGAAGAAATTGATTACAAAGATGTCTGCTTGGCAGCTGAAATGGGTGATGAACTGTCAGTAGATATAATTACAGATGCTGCATTAATTTTAGGAGCAGGGCTATCTAATTATATAAAATTATTAAGTCCTAAATTAGTTATATTAACAGGACCTTTAATAATAAACTCAAAACTTTTTTATGAAGTTTGCGTTAAAAGTACATTGAAAAATTTAAATTCTACTAAAGGGAAAAGTGTAATTTTTAATCGATGTGGATATTTCAGTGGAGATGCAATATCAATAGGTGCCTCAGCTATGGTAATTGAGAGATGCTTAGAAAGTAGAATATAATTTATCTACTGAAAGAGTTGAAAAATGGGTTGAATTAACACTTGTATAACTCTACAAGTGATCATTGTTCATATTTATTTATTAAGGAGGTAATAAAAATGTTAAAAAGTTCAAGGAAAATAATATTGAGTTTATTAGCCCTGACACTGGTTGGAACATTTTTTGCAGGATGTTCAAATAATCAGCAAAATGGCAGTACTAATTCAAAAAAGGAGGTGGTAAAAATTGCTGTAGGATATCAAACAGTCACTTCTCAAACTTGGGGAGCATTAATTATAAAAAATAAAAAACTCTATGAAAAGTATTTAGAAGAGAAATACCCAAATAAAGAATTTCAAATTGAATGGTTTAATGCCCAGTCAGGACCACCGCTAACTAATAATATGGTGGCAGGAAAACTTCAATTTGCATTTATGGGAGACATGCCAATACTTATTAACGGAGAAAAGGGACAAACCTCTCAAAATTATAAGTCAGTGTTCTTAGCTTTTGATGGAAAGGGGGAAAAGGGAAAGAATCAGGCAATCTTAGTACCAAAGGACAGCAATATTAACTCAGTTAAAGACTTAGCAGGTAAAAATGTATCTGTACCTTTAGGCTCCAGTGCACACCGCATGCTGCTTAATGAATTGGACAAATATGGAATAACTGATAAGGTTACTATTTTAAATCAAGATGTTACCGTTGGCATGACTAATATAGAACAAAATAAAATAGATGCCCACGCTTCTTGGGAACCATTTCCAAGTCTCATAGAGAATAAAGGAATTGGAAAGATACTAGTAGATGGCAGTGATACAAATGTAGATTATTTAGATGGAATTGTTGCAGATAGAACCTGGGTGGAAAAAAATAAAGATTATACAATAGCACTTCTGAAATCACTGATAGAAGCTCATAAATATATAAGAGAAAATCCTGAAGATGCAGCTAAAATATTTGCAGAAGAAAGTAAATATCCAATAGATGTAACAAAGAAGATCGTTAAAAATATAAGATTTGATTCTGTTATATATGATAAGGATAAAGTTACTTTAGAAGGCAGTAAGGACTTTTTGAAAAAGCTAGATAAAATTAAGGATGTGGATTTAAATAAATTTATTGATGATGAATATATAAAACAAGCATATAAAGAATCTAATCTTCAATATCCAAGTGCAGATTCACTAAAAGGTAACTGGCAGCCCTTAAAATGAAGGAGATGACAATATATGAAAGAAAATACTACTTCTTATTCTAAGGTGAAAAAGATATTATGTAAAGTATTTTCAATTTTGGTATTCATTATTGTATGGCAGCTATTGGTTGATTTTAATATAAAAAGACCATTAATGTTTGGAAATTTGCCATCGCCATTAGATGTTTTTCAAGCTCTTAAAACAATCATAATTCAGAAAGAATTTTATCAGCATGCTTTGTACAGCTGCATAAGAATTTTTATAGGCTGCACCTTAGCACTTCCTATAGCAGTGATATTCGGATTCTTGATTGGGTTGACCAAATTTGGAGAGAACTTTATACTGCCTATTTTTGATATGCTAAGGCCTATTCCTCAAATTGCCTGGATTCCTATAGCAATATTAATATTTCCGTCTGTAGAAGGAAGTATCATTTTTATAACTTTTTTAGGAGCATTCTTTCCCATACTGGTTAATACCATTGCGGGAACACAAGCTGCTAATTCACTGCTGATAGAAGCCGCAAAAAGTATGAGTGCAAGCAAATGGCAGTTAATAAGATATGTATCTTTTCCAAGTGCTGTTCCTAATATTTTTACTGGACTTACCATAGGTATAGGCAGCTCATGGATGAGTGTTATAGCTGCTGAAATGATATCGGGCAAGTATGGAATAGGATACTATACCTGGACTTCCTATACTTTAATGGAGTACCCCGAAACAATAATAGGTATGATAACTATTGGTGTTATAGGAGCAACATGTTTTTCTTTAGTGAGAAAACTGGAAAAAATCATACTGGTATGGCGTGAATAATTGGAGGTGAAAAGTTTGACAATTAAAGTTAATAATGTTTCTAAAGTATACGAAATCAGAGGAAAAAAGAAAGTTCTGGTATTAAAAGATGTAAATTTAACAGTTAATACAAATGAATTTACCTGCATTTTAGGTCCCTCAGGCTGCGGAAAAAGCACGTTATTAAGAATAATTGCAGGACTTGATTCATCCACAGAAGGAACTGTTCAAATAGATGAACAAACTATAACTGAACCAAATAAAAATAGTTCTGTAGTTTTTCAAGACTATGCATTATTTCCCTGGAGAACTGTTGTACAAAATGTAGAATTTGGGCTTATATTAAGAAAAGTGCCGCGAAAAGAAGCTAAAGAAAAAGCATTAAAATACCTAAATATTGTTAATATGAGTGAATTTAAAGATCAATATATACACCAGCTATCTGGAGGAATGAAACAAAGAGTGGCTATTGCAAGGGCTCTGGTAATGGAACCTAAAATTCTTTTAATGGATGAACCCTTTGGTGCATTGGACACATTTACCAGGATTCAATTACAAGACGAACTAATTAACATATGCAAAAATAGAGAACTAAGTGTGGTGTTTGTTACACATGACATTGATGAAGCCATTTATCTGGGAGATAAAATTGCCATTATGAAATCTAATCCAGGTAACATAAATTCCTTAATAGAGATACCATTAATCAAACCGAGAAATCGAACACATTACAATTTTACACATTATAGAAATCTTATATACAAAGAATTTTCATTAGTAAAAGAATTTGAACCTGAATATAACATTTAACTTTGGGAGGTTGAGAAAATAATGAATTTAGAAACTATAAATGCTGATGTGGTTATTCTAGGTGGTGGAAGTGCCGGCACAATTGCAGCAATTAAGGCAAAAGAAAAAAATCCTGATGCTTCGGTAGTAGTGTTAGATAAAGGACCAATAGAAACTTCTGGAGCAATAGGGAGAGGAATGGATGCCCTTAATATTGTAGCATCGCCTGGATACTCTACACCAGAAAATGTCGTAGAGGCCCTAACTAAGGTTACTGAAGGCGTTTTAGATCAAGAAACAGCTTATGTACTTGGAGAAAAAAGTTTTCAAGTAATAAAGGATTTAGAAGATTATACAGAAAGAAAACCTGGCGACTTATTTCCAATTGATGAAAATGGAAACTATAAAGTGAACTACCTTCATCCAGTGGATCATCCATTATATCTTGCAATGGATGGAGAGGATATAAAAAGAGGACTAGCCAAAAGAGTTAGAGATTTAGGCGTTAAAGTTTTTGATTTTACACCAGCTGTAAAATTATTTACAACCCACGGAGAGGTTTCAGGTATACTTGCATTTAATATTCGCACAGGACAAAAATATCTAATAAAAACCCCTACAGTAATCCTTACAGCAGGAGCAGCCGGTAAATTCGGATTGCCAAGAGATGGATATTTAAGTGGATTATATGAATTTCCTGGAAATACAGGAGAAGGATTTTCACTGGCATATCAAGCTGGAGCTAAATTAATCAATCTAGAATGCTTTCAAACTAACCTTTTAATGAAGGACTTTAATGGACCAGCCTGTGGATATGTTGTAATACCAAGAGGCGGCTATGGAGTAAACGCACTGGGTGAAAAATATTGGACACACGGTTATTGGTCAGGAGATATGTTTTTAGCTGTTTGGCGTGAGTTTACGGAAGGAAGAGGTCCTGTGTATCTAAAGATGGATCATCTTCCAGAAGAAACAATAGAAGGACTGGAAAAAATCCTCTGGGGAACAGAAAGAACAACTCGAGGTTTGTTCCATGAACAAAGAGGAGAAGACTATAGAAGATGGGATTCAGTAGAACAGGGAATGGAAGAAATCACTTTATGTAGTGGTCATAGTATGTCGGGAATAAAGGTGAATAAATATGCAGAAACCAGCATACCAGGACTATATGCAGCTGGAGATTGTGCGTCAGTTCCACATCAATATCTCACTGGAGCATTTGTATTTGGCAGCATAGCCGGCCAGCGTGCAGTAGAATATGCAAGATCACATAAGTCAAAAGAAATAGATGTAGATTTAAAAGAAGTTATTGAAGAAATAGAAAGTCCTATAAAATTAGAAGTTGGGTTATCAGTTCAAGATGTTGAATATAAAATCAGATCTAAAATAAGCCAATACCTGACACCACCAAAAAGTGATCCACTCATGAAAAAATTGCTCTGGTGGATTGATAGAATAAGAAGAGAAGATATACCTAGGATAAAAGTTGACGACTATCATAATCTCATAAAGGTTACTGAAGTTAAAAGTATTTTAGATTGTGCAGAAATGGCAGCAAAAGCTTCACTGTATAGAACAGAAAGCAGATGGGGACTTGGCCATTATCGTTTAGCATATCCCGAAAGAGATAGTGAGTGGGATAACAAATGGGTAGTAATACAAAAAAATCAAGAAACTAAAGAAATGACATTATCTAAAGAAACAGTTCCCCCACACAAATGGAAATTCGAAGAAAGATTAGAATACGAATATCCAGTATTTAATTTGAATATAGGAAAGGGATATGTTCCTCCTGAAAATGACAATAGAGATTCTTGGATAGAAGAAAAGGTTAAGAGAGAAGGATTCGTTATTCCTAAGAGAATTATTCCAGGAGGTAAAGAAAATGAGTAAAAACACTAAAAGGAGTTATCAATGGATAAGCTTTGACAAGGATAAGTGCATTTCATGCAATAAATGCGTTGATTATTGTCCCAGAGATGTTTTAAGACTTGGAGAGGATGGAATACCTTTCATGAAGTATAAAGATGACTGCTGGTATTGCGATGTATGCTCATATATTTGTCCTAAAGGTGCTGTTAAATTAGAAGAAGTTCCATATTTAATCAAATAATAGAGTCTATAAAAATAATGAATTCCCCTCCCATAATATATGACGAATAATTACCAAATAAATTGGCAAACTATAAAAAAATATATTTTAGGAGGGGAATAAAATGTTAAAAAAGAATATTAAAATAATAGCTGCTCTAACTATTTTAACTTCATTAAATATTAATTGCATCACAGTTAATGCTTCATCAGCTAAAAATGTATCTAAAGTAAGTGAAATCACCACACCATCAAAAAATAATAATCATAAACATTTGGATTACAAGTCCCGCCTTGATGAACTGGTAAAAAATAATGTCATAACTGCCCAGCAAGAAAATGCAGCACTGGACTTAATAAAATCCAATGATTTTCATAAATTTATGAAAAAAAATCATGAGTGTTCAAAAAATAAATTAGACACTCTAGTGGAAAAAGGTACCTTAACCAAAGAACAGAAATCTTCCATAAAGAAAGTGATCTCCTCTTCCAAAAAGCAGGGAAAAAATTTTAGAAGTTCTATCAATAACGGATTGGATGAGTTAGTAAACAACGGAACCCTAACTAAAGACCAAAAGACAGAAGTGGAAAATTTATTTCGTTCCTGTAGAAAAGAACGTATTGACAACCTAAACGCATTTTTCAAACAAAAATTTGATACTCTTGTAAAGAACGGAACAATAACACAACAACAGGAAGAGGCCATAATCAAAAGTTTGATACCATTTAATCATAATTCGTAACAGCCATATTTCCTTGACACTTTAGAGCGCGTGTGCCTTCATCAATCTGGCTACACGCTTTACTGGCTTTTTGATCATCAGGTAGATTTTTAGTTATCTGAGGTGAACCATAGATTCTATGACTCTTGTAATATACGCCTAATTCCTTTGCCATTAAACTTGTCGTTATTTCACCAGCTAATACTCTTGCAACTGTTTCTTCCTTAAATGCTTTAAATGCTTTATCGAATTTTTCCCCTCTATTCTATCTTAAATTTACAATATTTACTTTATTTTAACACATTTGTATACAAAAAAATGATATTATTATTTAGACTTCATAATTATTTTTATATTTGTTGTTGGCTTTATAAATATTAGCTATAATTATAGGTAAGGTATCTAAAAAGCAGATTTTTCTATAATTTCAGATATGAAATAATAAATGTAATTTAGGAGGTTATAATGTTTGCAGCGTTTAAAATAGCCTGGAAATTTTTAAAACACAGTAAAATACAGACTTTTGTTATAATACTTGGCATAGCCGTGGGGGTTTCTGTTCAGATTTTTATAGGGCTTTTAAGCAGTGGACTTGAAAATACCATTTTAAATAAAATTATTGCGGACTCCTCTCAGGTTACAGTTTACTCTCATAGTGGAGGTATTGAAAATTGGCAGGACAAAAAAATCGACATTATAAAAGGGGATTCAAATGTAAATCATATAGCACCTGTGGCTGATTGCCAGGCTTTTATCAAACTTGAAAATGCAAATCAGCCAGTTCAGATGAGAGGCTTTATTCCTGGAGATGTAAGTGAATTATATGGTATGAAATATAATATATATGAGGGAAAGATGTATGAAAGTGCAGGACAAGTTATCGTAGGAAAAGACTTAAAAGAAAGATTGGGTCTTAAATTAGGAGATAATATTGACATATTTACTGTAAGCGGAAAAAAATTAACTTTGAATGTAGTAGGTTTTTTTGATTTGGGTGCCTCTAAGATAAATGTTACCTGGGTTATTACGGATTTAACTGCAGTGCAGCAGTTGATTGGCTTTGGTGATAAAGTTACTTCTATAGAAATAGGAGTGAAGGATATATATAATGCGGATCTAGAGGCAAAAGCTATAGAAAAAGTACTTTCTGATGAAAACTTAAAAGTTCAAAACTGGAAAGATCAAAATCAATTTTTAGCCAGTGGTATGATTGGCCAAAAAATTTGTACTCTTATAATCCAATTTTTTGTACTTCTTGCCGCTGTTCTTAGCATTATAAGTATACTTGGTATAAGTGTAGTTCAAAAATATAAACAGATAGGAATATTGAAAGCCATGGGAATAAGGGACAGCAGTGCAGGTTTTATATTCTTTGTACAAGCATTTATTCTAGGAGTATTGGGCACAGCATTAGGGTTGTTTTTTACATGGATTTATATAAAGGGGTTTAATAGGTATATAGTTAATTCTAAGGGATTACCTTTAGTTGATATAATTGTAAACTATAGGTTTATTGAACTATCATGTGCTATTGACATAGCTGCTTCAACTTTTGCAGCATTTTTCCCTGCACTTAAATCTTTTAGACTTAATCCTGTGGAGGTAATAAAAAATGGATAATATTATAGAACTTAAAAATGTTAGTAAAGTTTTTGGGTGGAGAATTAAAAATAAAGTTTTATATGGCATTAGCTTATCTATACCAAAAGGTTCCTTTAATTCCATAATAGGGGCATCAGGGAGTGGGAAAACTACTTTATTAAATATAATGGGTATTTTAGATAATCCCACAGAAGGTAAGGTCTATATTGAAGGGAAAAATATAAAAGATATGGGTAGGAGGTCTTTGGCTTCTTTTAGAAATACAAATATAGGGTTTATTTTTCAATTTCATTACCTTCTTCCTGAATTTAATGCTATAGAAAATGTACTTATGCCTTATAGAATAAAGCATTTTCTGTGTGGAAGAAAGGCCAAAGCCAGGGCGGAGGAGCTTCTGGATTTAGTAGGTATTGCAGATCTTAGAAAAAAGAATGTTTATGATTTATCTGGAGGAGAGCAGCAAAGGGTGGCTATAGCTAGGGCACTTATGAATAAACCTAAAATAATTTTAGCAGATGAACCTACAGGAAATTTAGATTCTACTAATGCCGGAGAAATATATAATTTATTTAGAAGTATAAATAGCAAATTTGATACAACTTTTATTATTGTAACCCACGATGAAAATATAGCAAGTAAAGCGGATAGAATTATAAAGATAAAAGATGGGAAAGTACAAAAAGTAACTGTTACCTGATAATCATAATCAAGATTGTGAATATATTTACTTCTAAGTGTACTAAATTTCTTAATATTAATATATAGTTGCTCTGGTATTAATCCCATATTATAAACAAGTATAAGCCTAGGTGCATTTTAATTTTTTGAGTTTTTATCTTTATTATCATCAACGGTAATTGAAATAATACCTTTAGTATCTATTGAATTTATAGTTACATCTATTTTACCACTATATCCCTTTTCAAAATAACCTAATAAATAGATTTCATGTTTACTACCTTGATTATCAAAATAATACATTACCATATTGCTTTCATCGAAACTTTTAGATAGCACTAAATTTGTTTTATATTTACTATATTTATCAATATTCTTAATTTTTACATCACTAACAAGTGCAGGAGATTTAATTTTCAGCTCATTTAGGATATAAACTCCACTGGGATGCTGATGAATTAACCTGGGATTCCTTGTCACAGTTCACGATATGATTATAAGGGAAATTGGATACAAAGCCTTACAAATAAGACCCTTGATGAAATGTAAGTTTACAAATAATAAGTTGTTGAATACCCAAATTTGGAGATATTATATAATTAATTGAGAATATTATCAATATACTCTATAATATATATTACATGGTTATAGAATTCAACCTAGACTACAAATCAACTACTGGAGGTGCAAGTAAAGTAATGTTTGAAAAAGATATAAGCTTGGATTTAAGCAATGTTTATTCTTATGTTAGTCAGTCTGATATATATAAACTACAGCCTTTTGTATCCACTATCCATCACATGATTGAAAATAAAACAGGTGAAGAAAAGGATCTTTTAGGATGGGTAGATTTACCTGTAAATTATGATAAAGAGGAATTCAACAGGATAAAAATAGCAGCTAAAAAAATTAGAGATACCTCAGATGTATTCATAGTTATAGGAGTAGGAGGCTCATATCTTGGTGCCAGGGCTGCTATTGAAATGCTTTCCCATACATTTAACAACATTTTACCTAAGGATAAAAGACAGAATCCTATTATACTTTATGCAGGAAACAATATGAGTTCAACTTATATGAAGGATTTACTGGAGGGCATAGAGGGAATGGATCTATCTATAAATATTATTTCCAAATCCGGTACTACCCTAGAACCTTCCCTTGCATTTAGAACCCTTAAAAATCTAATGGAAAGAAAATATGGTAAAGAAGCTTCAAGACATAGAATATATACAACTACTGACAGAGAAAAAGGAGCTTTAAAAGCATTATCAGCTAAGGAAGGATACGAAACCTTTGTTATTCCAGACAACATAGGAGGAAGATATTCTGTATTAACTGCAGTAGGATTACTTCCCATGGCAGTAGCAGGAATCAATATAGAGGATATTATGCAAGGTGCATCAGATGCCAGAGAAGCCTGCAGCAACGAATATTTGGATGAAAATGCCGCCTATAGATATGCCGCAGTTAGAAATATATTATTTCAAAAAGGTAAGACGACTGAAATTATGGTAAATTTTGAACCCTGTCTCCACTACTTCGGGGAATGGTGGAAACAACTTTTTGGTGAAAGTGAAGGAAAAGATAATAAAGGTATATTCCCTGCAACGGCAGATTTCTCCACAGATTTACATTCTATGGGACAATATATACAACAGGGACTTAGAATATTATTTGAAACTTTTATAAGTGTGGGGAAATCCAGAAAAGATATAATCATAGAAAATGACGAATACAACTTAGATGGATTAAATTTTATTGCAGGAAAATCAATGGATTTTATAAATCATCAGGCTTTAAAGGGAACTGTACTAGCCCATGGTGACGGAAATGTTCCCATAATGACTATAAATATACCTGAGCTAACTTCCTATTATTTGGGATATATGGTATATTTTTTTGAAAAAGCTTGTACACTGAGTGGATATTTAATGGGAATAAACCCATTTGACCAACCTGGAGTTGAAGCCTATAAGAATAATATGTTTGCTCTTCTTAAAAAACCAGGATACGGTGAAAACAGATTGATATAAAGAGGTGTTATTGTGATATATTTTGCTAAGTTCATAACTAGCTTGATTCTTCCTCCTGGCTGCTTTATTATTATACTACTGATTTCAGCCCTGCTTCAATATAAATCTCAAAAGAAAATTCCAAAATTAACAATATCAATAGCTGTCCTAATTTACATGGTTTCAATTCCTCTCACCGCAAATTTAGCAATTCACTCACTGGAATATACTTTTATTCCTCCCCAAAAACTAGATGGTGATGTAATTATCATGCTTGGTGGAGGTGCTACACTTGATTCCCCTGACTTTAGCGGTACTGGAGGTCTTTCTGGTTCTGCATCCAGCCGTCTACTAACCGCACTGCGTATACATAATAGAACAAATCTGCCTGTAATTTTATCTGGCGGCAAGGTCTATGCTTCAACTGGAATAGAATCTGAAATTGCCAAAAGACAATTGCTGGATTTAAATATTGATAAAAATAACATAATAATAGAAAATAGCAGCCGTACTACAACAGAAAATGCAGAATTTACCGCTAAAATTCTAAATAAATATCACTTTTCAAAACCTATAATAGTAACATCAGCTTTCCATATGAAACGTTCAATGATGAATTTTTCCAAGACGGCTATACCTTACCCTACTGGCTATTTTACCAATACCCATGTAAGTATAGACCTTAAATCATTTATTCCTTCCTATGATAGTTTCAATACTACGGGAATTGCTTTACATGAATATCTTGGAATATTTCAGCTGTGGATTAAAAGTTAGGAATTAAGGGTTTGCTGAACCAACTCAAATATCTAGTTAAATCCCCAATTTTTTCTATATCCAAAATATTTTCAATAATTAAATATGGTTCATCAGTACTTGCTTTTTTATAGGATTAAATCTTTCCTTTTATAAACAATTTTTCCTACATTGTCAATATGCTTTTTAAGCTCTTCATTCGAAATATCATTATAATTTACCACATCAAAAAAATACGGTAGTGGATACTCTTCATTTAAATCATCACTAAGCCTGCATACTATTTTTCTATTTACATATTCACCTTTTAATGCTATGTCAACATCATAGCCTTTTTTATAATTACCCATAGCCCTGCTGCCAAAAATGATCACTTCCTCTATTTCTGAATATTTGTTAACAGCCTTCAGTATGTATTTTAAATCTCTCTCCAATAATCCGAACATTTTAACGCTCCTTAATCAACTTTTCATAAAGTTTTTTTAGCTCAGGAAAATAAATCTGCACTATATCCCTAACCATTTTCTCTGCCAATTTATCGTCATAAGTATTCAAGTATTCACAGTCAAATTTCTATCTGAAAGGGCATCATCCAAATATGTCCATCATCAATTAACCCTATTTGATAAGCTCGCTTGATTGTTTCCCTTGGACTTTTTGTATATAATTCTTGTGCTTACAGGTAATCCTTCATCAATTTCCAGGATAGTTCAAAGGCAATCTCAGAAAAACCGTATAATGCCAGCACGTTCTAATTCTGTTTTAAGCGGTTGATTAATATATTTACTTAATAATTTGTATGACTTCTCGAAATTTACAAACCTTTGTTTCCACCTTATGTCTTTAAATTGATCCATTCAAAAGACTCCTTTCCATATTAAATTGAGCTACATATCTATAGTTCATACCATCCGGAAATTAGCTGCTTACTATTGTTTTTTCCATTATATATTACTATAGGAATTATTGCAGGTAACTTGAAATTCTTTCTTTTTCTTTCATTCTTATCTGTATTTTTAAGCGTATCTCTCCATATTTCTATCATATAAAATAAAAGCCTAATAGGCATTTGAAAATCTACCTTCGATTGAAACTCTAACAATACATACAGTATTACTTCAGCTCCATTTATATTTACTTTATATAATATATCCGATTCCTCTTCTTCAAATTCTTTTACCATTCGCACTGACATTTTTACTTTGCATAATTTATTGTTAAACTAAAAACTACAGAAACTTATCCTCTGTAAATTTTTATAATTTTCTAATTCACAAAAGAATTCTAAAAAAAGCAGCTCTACTATTTCTACTTCAAATGCTTCCAATATTGTCTTCCAGGCTGTATCAAAATGGTGTATCTTTGCCAAAGGCTTTCATGTTCTTATATTTTAATTCACTTTTTATTTTATTATATCAAACTTTTATTAATCTTTACACTAATATTTCATTCCGCCACTCCTTTAACTTCGCTAGAGGTAACTTCAACACAAAAACAACCGAATTTATTTAAAATTTCGGTTGTCTGTCCTCACTACTGGAAATTTAGAGGCTTATGGGGATTATAACCATTTGTAAAAGTAATAAGTTTGCCCAAACTTATTTAGAAATTTTTATATTTTATCATTTAAGCGTTTTTCGGCTTCAAGATAAACTTCATCATCCTTTCTTTTTCCAATAACTATAATGTCAATAATATCAATATTTTTAGAAGAATCTCCTTCTTTAAATACAATTCTTAATCCTTTTTTTCGATTTTTTAATTTTCGACAATTATGAAGTTTGCCATACAGCTGCTGCCCGGCTTCCATACCCATGATTTTAATTCTATTTAAAGCTTTATCTACAAAAATAATTTGTTCTCCATCCAATTTAAAATAATCTTCCTTTGCCTTATCAAACCAATTGAGTACATAATAATCATTCTTATTCACTTCATTAATAATTTCATAATGTTTATTTATATTTTTATTCCCAACCATCATTTTCATCCAATACAGGTTTTTCATTAGCTTTATTGCCACGCACCTCATAATCTGACAATTTTTCTACGCTACCTTTTAACTCTTCAAGAATACGGATATAGGCTTCAGCTTCAAGCAATCTGTCATTTAAATTTTCGAGTGCATCAATTTGTTTGTTATATTCTTCAACAGACGTAATAACTTTAAAAGGATGATTATTTTTCATTATAAATATTTCTTTATCTGTATCAAGTACTCTTGATGTGCTTCTCTGTAAATCAGTGATAGATACAAATTGTCTATCATCAATTTTTTCCTTTATCACAACTATACCCTCCTTATACATTACTTTATAATAATATTATCACAATAATACATATTATTCAATGCATTATTTACAGTATAATTGCACTTATTATTTGCTCTTGATCAATCTATAGAACAACTTCGCTAAATATAACCTCAACGTAAAAACAACCGAATTTGTTTAAGATTTCGGTTGTCTCTCCTCTAACTCCGTTATTTCTTATTCATATACCTCGACAGTCCGTTCGAAAAGTTTGCCTTAAACTTACTATTTCAAACCGCTTGCCTCTGGAAATTTATTGCTCTTCCTCCGAGGTGCAAGGAAATAATTGGAAATTAGCTCCTTGCTAACTCAAAAAAGCAAAACAGAGAAAAATATCT
Source organism: Clostridium kluyveri (assembly GCF_001902295.1). Classification (NCBI taxonomy): domain Bacteria; kingdom Bacillati; phylum Bacillota; class Clostridia; order Eubacteriales; family Clostridiaceae; genus Clostridium; species Clostridium kluyveri. Next base: position 3,491,186 of record NZ_CP018335.1, read on the forward strand.
ACTCTATTTTCCTCTTCATTCCATTTTCATTTTTTACATAAGGGTCTGACCCCTTTGTGAGGAGCTTGCCCTGAACTTGCCAATAATTAAATACACTAAAATCCCTACACCAGCTCCGGCACCGTCAATGAAAACATCCTTAACCTGAGCACTTCTGCCCGGCACAAAAATTTGATGTACTTCATCACTTGAAGCATAAAGAATACAGATAAATAATGCAAAAATTACACACCTGTATCCTCTTACACCATTTATTCTTAAAGCATTTATAGTTAATACACCAAGAACTAAATAGATAAAAAAATGGGCATTTTTCCTTACCACGTGATTGAATTCTGCTATATTGAATTTGGTATTAGGATTAACTTTCTCAATTGCCTTTATATTGATATTTGTTACCTTTCCGCTCAATTTACCAGACTGCACTGCGGGTTGGGATGACAACTTAAAAATAAGCCCCATCCAGACAACAATAAATATACATGATAAAATTTTACGCATTTTATTTAGCCCCATAGTATTCCACATACCAGTCAGCAAAGCTCTGCAGTCCTTCTTCTATACTGGTTGAAGGTTTAAATCCCACAGCTTTGTGAAGCTTATCTGTGGATGCATAAGTTGCAGATACATCTCCTGGTTTCATAGGTTCAAATACCTTGCTAAATACTACTTTTCTGCCTAAAGCCTTACTTAAAGCTTTTTCTAAAATTTCTATAAATGTCATCAGTTTTTCAGGATTGTTATTTCCAATATTAAATACTTTATGAGGAACAGTTTCTACTGGAGGACTACCAAGAAGCCTTTCAATTCCCTCTATGATATCATCTATATATGTAAAATCCCTATATAAATCATGTTCAAAATCACCATTATTAAATATTTTAATAGGTTCTCCTGCAAAATACCTATTAGTAAAACCAAAGTAAGCCATATCCGGTCTTCCCATGGGACCATATACAGTAAAGAACCTAAGCCCTGTAGCTGGAATTTTATAAAGATGACTATAGGTATAAGCCATTAACTCATTGGATTTTTTTGTAGCCGCATAAAGAGATACTGGATGATCTACAAAATCTGATTCTTCAAAGGGCACTTTCTTATTGGAACCATATACAGAACTTGAAGATGCATATATAAGATGTTCTACTGGATTATGTCTACAAGCTTCAAGAATATTAAAGAAGCCTACTATATTACTTCCAATATATACGTCAGGATTCTCAATAGAATACCTAACTCCAGCTTGTGCCGCCAGGTTTACCACAATATGAGGCCTGTGTTCTTTAAAAATACTAATTATCATATCTTTATCTGCTATATCTCCTTTAATAAAGGTAAACTTTTCAAAAGACCTAAGTTTTTCTAACCTGGCATATTTTAAATTCACATCATAATAATTATTTATATTGTCAATACCAATTACCCTACAGCCCTTTTCTAAAAGCTTTTTACTCAGATAAAATCCAATAAAGCCTGCAGAACCAGTAATAAAATATGTTTTACTTATATCTAAAGATCTATAACCCAATTTTATACCTCCTTAAACAGATGTAACTATATTCCTATAGAATACTACTCCATTTCTTCTAATTATGTTATTTACTCACATTATAAATAAATCACATATACTCAGTCCTTGGTTACCGCAGCTTCAGAAAAAGCTCTTGAAATTTTAATATGAGGTCTTCCAACAGAATAATACTCAACTCTTGCTTCTTTCATATCTTCAATATCATATAGATTTCTTCCATCAAATACCAGAGGTGTTCTCATTAGTTCTTTATACTCCTCTGGTTTGACAGATTTAATTTCTCCCCATTCAGTGAATATAAAACATACATTAGCTCCCTTTAATGCTTCTTCTATATGATCTACATAGTTTATAGTGCCTTGTGCAATTTTCCCTTCTGGAAATCTATGCTTAAAGTTATCTGTACCTACTGGATCATAGGCATAAATTTCTGCTCCAGCTTCTAATAATAGTGGTATATTTTCAAGAGATGGTGCTTCTCTTAAATCATCTGTTCCCGGCTTAAAAGTAAGCCCAAGAACCGCCACCTTCAAACCATTAAAAGTAATAAGACGTCTGCAGGCTTTCTTGTACAAAATGGTCTTCTGGTCCTTATTTACATCAATAGCAGCCCTAATAGTTCTAAGTTTATAACCATGCTGTCTTGCCAGGTATTCAAGAGCCTTTGTATCCTTTGGAAAACAGGAACCACCATATCCAATACCTGCATTTAAAAATTTACTTCCAATACGCTCATCAAAACTCATACCTTTAGCCACATCCTGAATATCAGCTCCAACAAGTTCACAAAGGTTAGCAATATCATTCATGTAAGATATTTTAAGGGCAAGGAAGTCATTAGAGGCATACTTTATCATTTCAGCTGACCTTCTGCTTACAGATACTATTGGAAGATTAAAGGGTTCATAAATCTTTCTAAGCATTTCCTCCGCCCATTTACTTTCAGTACCTATTATAATCCTTGCCGCATGAAGGGTATCCTGTACTGCAGTACCCTGTGCTAAAAATTCAGGATTTGATGCCACTTCTACTCTAATTCTTCTATTGCAGCCTTCTCCATTTCCAACGCAAATCTCTCCATCATGGGGCAGAAAATCTTTTATAAACTGTTCCACCTTATCATTAGTACCTACAGGCACTGTAGACTTTACCACTACAAGGCAATCTTTTTCTATGGTTTCAGCTATCTGCCTTGCAACTGCAGCTATATAGGTAAGATTTGCAGAACCATCAGATAATTCTGGAGTTCCAACGCCTATAAATATGGCATCTGCTTCTCTATAGGCGGATTTGTAATCAGTAGTATAATTGAGCTTTCCTGAAATATAATTTTTCTGCATTAACTCTTCTAAATCTTGTTCGTAAATTGGAGAGATACCCTGTTTCATTAGATTTATTTTATTTTCATCAATATCCACACAGGTAACATGATGGCCTACTTCAGCAAAACAGACCCCTGCCACGAGACCTACATAGCCTGTTCCTGCTACTGCTATTTTATACATAATGTATTTCCTTCCTTTGATTACTCAATATCTTTTATATCAACACAAACATTTGAATACATTTTGTTGTAATATTTATTATAATTACCAGATGCTATATTCTCAATCCACTGGGTATTATTCAAATACCATTTTATAGTCTCCTTTATTCCCTGTTCAAAGGTATACTGAGGTCTCCACCCTAATTGAGTTGTTATCTTGGCATTATCAATAGCATATCTTCTATCATGTCCAGGTCTATCTTTTACATATTTAATTAAAGATTGTGACTTGCCAATTGTTTTTACAATAAGTTTGACTATATCCATATTTGTCTTTTCATTGTTTCCACCAATATTATAAACTTCTCCAATTAAACCTTTATGTAAAACACTATCAATGGCAGAACAATGATCATATACATACAGCCAATCTCTTATCTGCATACCATCTCCATACACAGGCAAGTCTTTATTTTTCAAACAATTATTTATCATAAGCGGTATTAATTTTTCAGGGAACTGATATGGCCCATAATTATTACTGCAGCGAGTAATGTTTATTGGCATGCCGAAAGTTTTATAATAAGCTCTAACTATCATATCCGCACTTGCTTTTGATGCCGAATATGGGCTGTTTGGCATAAGTGAAGTTGTTTCCACAAACATGCCCTTTAATCCCAATGCACCATACACCTCATCTGTAGATACCTGCAAGAATTTCACCTCTGGCTTGTATTCCTTACTATATTTATCACAAGGATTAACATTCCAGTATTTTTTAGCTGTATCAAGCATCACCTGAGTTCCAAGCACATTGGTTGTCAAAAATATTTCCGGTTCAACAATACTCCTATCTACATGGGACTCTGCTGCAAAATTTACAACATTATCTATATTATAAGATGAAAATATTTCATTAATTTTTACTCTATCTCTTATATCAGCCTTTATAAAGATATAATTTGGATTATCTGGAATATCCTTCAAATTTTCCAAATTACCTGCATAAGTCAATGCGTCTATATTTATGATTTTATAATCAGGATGCTTATTAAAGATAAATCTTATAAAATTACTACCTATAAAACCAGCTCCACCTGTAACTAAAATTGTCTTCATCTTTATATTCCTTTCTTCCACTAATAAATATTTATTCATCTAACAAAGATAAAATATATTGTCCATAATCAGTCATTTTTAGACTTTCACCAATGGATTTTAACTGTTCTCTATTGATAAAACCTCTACGCCATGCAATCTCCTCTAAACATGCTATATAAAATCCCTGTCTTGATTGAACTGCTTCAACATATTCCGCGGCTTTCAGCATTCCCTCAGGTGTACCCGTATCCAGCCATGCCATACCACGACCCAATAATATTACACTGAGTTCACCTTTTTTTAAATATGTGTTATTGATATCAGTAATTTCTATTTCTCCACGGGCAGAAGGTTTAATATTCTTAGCTATCTCGACCACCTGGTTGTCATAAAAATAGAGTCCCGGGACTGCATAATTTGACTTTGGTCTATTAGGTTTTTCTTCAATAGAAATCACTTTATTATTTTTGTCAAATTCAACCACTCCAAAAGAGCGCGGATCTTTAACCGGATATCCAAATATCTCCGCTCCTACGTCCAATTTTTTAGCACGATTAAGTATTCTCGTTAAATCCTGACCATAAAATACATTATCACCAAGTATCAAGCACACATTGTCATCACCAATAAATTCCTCTCCTATGATAAATGCATCAGCAAGTCCCCTTGGTTCTTCCTGTACTTTATATGTAAGTTTAATTCCAAGTACAGAACCATTACCGAGAAGTTTTTTATAAATGGGCGTATCCTGCGAAGTTGATATAATAAGTATATCCCTGATACTTGCCAGCATAAGAACAGACAATGGATAATAAATAAGCGGTTTATCATATATAGGTAGAAGTTGTTTTGAAACAGCATGTGTCATTGGATATAGCCGTGTTCCCTTTCCTCCTGCTAAAATTATACCTTTCATCTCCATATCCTCCAATTTTATAATAAAATTATCAGTAATATTTATTAAGGTAAGTTATTTATCCAAAATAACATCACAGATCCTATTAACATCCTCCAAATCCAGATCAGCATAAAGTGGCAATACAAGCACTCTATCTGATATATACCTTGCTACAGGTGTTTTTCCAGCATCAAATCTACCCTTATAACATTCAAAACTATTAGTAAGAGGATAAAAATATTTACGTGCAAATATATCCTGTGATTTTAACTTTTCAAATATTTCATTGCGATTTACTTTATATCCATCAAATACTAATGGGAAATACGCATAATTACTCTTCACTCCCCTTCGAGGTTTACATATTTTGATTCCTTTAATATTATTTAGTCTTTCAGCATATTTTTCTACTACAAATTTTCTTTTTTCAATTTCCCCATCAACATGACGAAGATTACAAATTCCCATAGCTGCCTGAAATTCATTCATTTTTGCATTGCCACCTACATACCCAACAGATTCACAGCCGGTAATTCCAAAATTTTTTAATTCATTTAATTTTTTATATAATTTTTCATCTTGAAAAGTTACAGCTCCACCTTCAATAGTATTAAAAACTTTTGTAGCATGGAAACTAAACATGGAAGCATCACCAAAATTAGCAATACTTATACCATTAACTGTTACAGCAAAGGCATGAGCAGCATCATAAATAACTTTTATATTATACTTATTTGCCAATTTTCCGATTTTCTCCACATTACATACATTTCCATAAACATGTACTGGAACAATAGCAGAAGTCCTTTCAGTTATAAGACTCTCCAACTTGTCCGCATCTATAGTGTAATCATCAGGATTAATATCACAAAATACCGGCTTTAATCCATTTCTTACTATTGCATGGGTGGTAGATGCAAAAGTGAAAGGTGTCGTTATAACTTCCCCTGTAAGATCAAGTGTTGAAATTATGTTTTCCAACGCAAGATGTCCATTTGTAAAAAGAGTAATATTAGAAACATTTAAATACTCCAACAATTCTCTTTCTAATTGCCTATGTTTTACACCCATATTAGTCAACCAATGGCTTTTCCATAAATCTTTAATTTCTTCTACATACTCCTCAAAATACGGCATTGAGGAACGAGTTACTTGAATTGATTTACTCATTTTCTTTTAATAACTCCTTGTTAAATTCTTTCTCTAGTTTCAAAAGCCTTTTACTTCTATCCCCCACCTTTTTAAATGGAATTCCAACATTTATACTCCATGACTCTGAACTTCTATTAATAAGGGTCATGGCACCAAATGCAGCCCCCTCTTTCAATACAACACCAGGCAAAACAACACACCCAGCCCCAATTATGACATGTTTTTCAATAACAACTTCTTGACTCTGAATATTTTTAAACTTATCAGGTATCATAGGATTTGTCATAACCTCTCCCGAATAATCATCACTTACTGAATATACAGTTGTCTTAGATGATATCCCTGCAAAATCATGTATAACAATTCCCTTATTACCACCATATAAAGCAGTATAAGCTGCGATATGTACATAATTATTAATAGTAATCTTTCCACTAAGAATGCAAAAATCATCTATTCTAACGTTGTTGCCAATATTTATTTTTTTTGAACCATAAATACTTACTTTACGACTGATTAAAACATTATATCCAACACCAGCCAACCCCAATTTATTTAATTCATCAAAAGTATAGAAACTATTCAAATTTTTTAATACCTCCATTTTTAATAAATTATTCTCACCTTATTAAACAAAAATATAATTATACTACCTCTATTTTCAACTTATCATGCCTTTCCTTTTTTTACAGATATCCTTGAATGTTTTCAACAAATATGTATAACATTCAAGCTTAAATGCCCTCGCCAACATTATGTATATAATGATTCCCAAACATACTTGAATTATTAAAGTTGTCAACAATGGTAATATATTAAACCATTTAAAATTATAAACAACAGTACCCATTACTAAAGACAATAATAATGAAGGCATAATATCTTTTAATTGTTCTTTATAACTATAGTTAAGTAATTTCAAGTTTGGATAGGCATTTATGAAAGTAGAAATTATCCCACTAATCAATGTTCCTACAGCAATTGCATAAACGCCAAAATGAATAGATATTACCAGTACTGCAAGTCCTATAATCTTTTTTATAATTTCCAATTTTAAAAAGATATCGCTGCGTCCCAAAGCATTAATTGCCTGCAAGTTTGCAGTATGTATAGGCCATAAAGAATATGAAGCACAAAAAATTTGCAAAAAAGGAACACAAGATAGCCATTTATCCGTTAATAATATTTTAACTAAAGATTCCGCAGTAACAGCTAGTCCACACATCATTGGAAATAATACAAAGGAACTCGTGACAATTGAACGTCTCACCATATCCTTAACTCTTTTTCTATTATCCTGTTCTGAAGCCAAAGCAGGTAACATAACGGATTGTATCGAACCATTAATATTTGAAACAATAACCTTAGGGAATTGATCTCCCCTATTATAAAACCCCAAAATGGAAGGGCTATATATTTTACCTATAATCAAACTCTGTAAATTCATATAGAGGTTATCAATTAATGAAGAAACTAACAACTTCCAGCTATATGAAAACAATCCTTTTATTCTTTTAAATGAAAATATTAACTTAGGTCTCCATTTTACTGTAAACCACATAATTACAGTAATCATAAATTGATTTATTAACTGCTGTGCCACCAACGCCCATACTCCTAGCCCTAGATATGCCAAAGTTATTCCAACTATTCCTGATACCAATATTGCTCCTAAGCTACTATAAAAAAGCATTTTAAATCGCATATTTCTGGACACTACAGCATTTTGAATAGAATTAAATGCCCCCCAAAATAATGTAATAGCCAATACCCTAAGTACTAATGTGATTTGATAAATATTATAAAAATCAGCTACAAGTGGTGCTGTAAAAAAAAGAATTAGATATAAAAACCCAGCCACAAATAAGCTTAAATAAAATACTGATGAAAAGTCCAGCTCATCTGCGCTCTTTTTTTGAATAAGTGCTGTATTAAATCCACTCTGTACAAACACATTAGCTATAATAATAAATATTGATATAAGTGCAATTATCCCATAATCATTCGGAACAAGCAATCTTGCTAGTACTATTTGAACTACAAATTGTATTCCCTGTGTTCCACTCCTCTCCATAAGTTTCCAAAAAAGAGATGAAAGAATTTTCGCTTTTGTATTTTGAACTTTCATATTTTTTACCTCATATTAGAAATATATTTGTGATTTTATGTTATTATTTTCTAATAAAATCATTAAATTCTATCAAACAATAATATACACTAGGAAAAAAGCAATGAAGATTAACTTTTAATCTACTTAACAAACTTAAAGAATTATAATACTGCCTATATTTGCCTTTTTTGATTTCCTTTATTTCTCTTTGAAACCTTAAAATAGAAAATTCTCTTTTCAATATTGCTCGATTAACTTCATTTGAATACTTATTGTGTGTACTTTTATTAAATCCTTCTAGTACTTTAATAGCATCTTGATTTACCTTAATTCTTTTGGAAGAATTATTTTTGCCTATGATAGTTCTGGTTGTCCAAGAATTTGG